>NZ_NFHY01000009.1:0-173790 GCF_002161525.1 Drancourtella sp. An57 | reverse complement strand
GGTTTATGAAGATTGGTGTGTGTGGTAACTCAACAATACAACATAAATACAAAAACTGCTACTTTTTTTGGAAAAAAGTGATGGAAATGCGTACCTTGCACTAGCCGTCGCGCTAGCGAATTGGTACAATTGCTTACCATAACCAGTCAATGAAATAAAGAAGAGGAGAAGCTATGAAAAAGACAAAAATGAAAGTTCTGACTGTAATTGGCCTGATTCTGCTTGCCGGTATTTATTACTATGTGAAGCTTCCG
Source organism: Drancourtella sp. An57 (assembly GCF_002161525.1). Lineage (NCBI taxonomy): Bacteria > Bacillati > Bacillota > Clostridia > Eubacteriales > Oscillospiraceae > Drancourtella > Drancourtella sp. An57. Next base: position 173,536 of record NZ_NFHY01000009.1, on the reverse strand, counting down.
GCTATCAATATCCATGCTGCGGGATTCTGGACTTTCCTGCTTGTGGTGATTGCGGCTCTTGCGGTTATCTACATTGGAAAGAAAAAACTGTTCCGAAAAGAGGAGATCAAACAGTCCGGGATCGCAAAAGGTCTGATCGGTCTTTTCGTGCTGATCGGTGTTATTTATCTTGGAGGAACACTCCTTTCTTCACCGATCATCAACGCGAAAAAGTATCAGAAGCTCCTGACTGTGGAGGAAGGGGATTTTCAGACAGATATCAAGGAACTTTCCTTTGACCAGATTCCGCTTCTGGACCGGGAGTCTGCAACCCTTCTTGGAAACAGAAAGATGGGAAGCATGGTGGACATGGTGTCCCAGTTTGAAGTGGATGAGCTCTACAGCCAGATCAACTATCAGGACAAGCCGGTCCGGGTATCGCCGCTTCGCTATGCAAATGTAATCAAGTGGTTTACGAATCAGTCTGAAGGAATTCCGGCCTATATCCGGATCGATATGACAACACAGTCTACAGAACTCGTTATGCTCGATGAAGGAATGAAATATTCCACCAGCGAATATTTTAACCGGAATATCCACAGACATCTCCGTTTCCGGTACCCGACCTATATTTTCGGAGAACTGAGTTTTGAGATTGATGATGAAGGTGTGCCGTACTGGGTTGCTCCGGTGAAGAAATTCAATATCGGGCTGTTTGGAGGCGAGACGGTAGGACGGGTTGTGCTTTGCAATGCGATTACCGGAGAGACGACAGACTATGCCATCGATGAAGTGCCGGAGTGGATTGACCACGCTTATGATCCGGATCTTCTGATCCAGCTCTACGACTATTACGGAACGCTCAAACATGGATTCTTTAACAGTATTCTGAGCCAGAAAGACTGCCTGAAGACAACAGACGGATATAACTATCTGGCCATTGATGACGATGTCTGGGTATATACCGGAGTGACATCGGTCAATGAAGACCAGTCCAACGTTGGATTTGTCCTGATGAATCAAAGGACGATGGAGACAAAGTTCTATGAGGTGGAAGGCGCCACAGAGAACTCCGCCATGTCCTCGGCGGAGGGGCAGGTGCAGAACCTTCATTATACCGCGACGTTCCCGTTGCTTCTGAATATTTCCGGAGAGCCAACGTACTTCATCGCACTTAAAGATGATGCGGGCCTTGTAAAGAAATATGCTATGGTTAACGTTCAGAAATACCAGGTAGTGGCGATCGGAGATACAGTTAGCAAGTGTGAGGAAAATTATCTCGAATTGATGCAGGAGAACGGGATCGAGACAGACGACAGTGCTATGGCCCAAGAAACAAAGACCATTACAGGCAAGATTACCAGAATTGCTCAGGGTGTTGTAGAAGGAGATTCCCATTTCTACGTGATGGTAGAAGGCTCAGATGAGATTTTCGATGTTTCGGTCGTTGATTTTATTGATATTATTAAATATGATGTCGGACAGGCAGTAACAATGGAATACCGGGAGGGTGAAAAGACCAATGTGGTACTTTCACTAAATGGAGAGAAGAAGAATCCGATTGCAGAAGAAGAGGCATCCGAAACGGACAGTAACGGCGAGACCGTTTCCCAGGAAGAATAGGGTGACATTAGGCGGTTCTTACGTTTTCAAGATTGTTAGATCATAGCCAGGCAGGGACGAATATCCCGGTCTGGCTATTGTTTTATTCGCAAGAAAAGCCCATATATGCAAATAAAATTCAATTTATACACAAAAATGTATAAAAATACACTTGATTTTTTTGGTATATGTGGTAGAATATAGATTACATATTTCAAAGAAAATAAAAAATGAATCTTTATTCAAAATAGTAGGAGGATAAGTTATGAAAATGAAAAAAGTAGTAGCAGCTGCTCTTGCAGCAATGTGTGTTGTGTCGATGGCAGCTTGTGGATCAGAGAAAAAAGAAGTAACAGTTTCAACTCAGGATGACCTGAAAACGCTTACAATCGGAGTACAGCAGGGAACAACAGGAGACCTTACATGTTCTGATATTGTAAACCAGGAGAGCCAGATCAAGCGTTATCCAAAAGGCGCTGCTGCCGTACAGGCTTTAAAGACCGGAAAATTAGACTGTGTTGTAATCGACACTCAGCCGGCAGAAAAATTCGTACAGAAGAATGATGATCTGAAGATCGTGAGTGATCTGTTTGAAGATGAACAGTATGCCATCTGTGTGAAAAAAGGAAATACAGAACTTTTAGAGTCTATGAATCAGGCTCTTGCAGAACTGAAATCAGAAGGCACTTTGGATAAAATCATCAACAACTACATTGGTGAGGTTGGATCCTATCAGTATGAAAGTCCGGAAAATGTAGATCATTCCAAAGGTGAGCTTGTGATGGCAACCAACGCTGAATTTGAACCATATGAATATCACGATGGAGACTCAATCGTAGGAATCGACGTGGACATCGCGACAGCAATCTGTGACAAAATGGGATACAGCTTAAAGGTAGAAGATATGGAATTCGATTCCATCCTTCCGTCTATCGAAGCGGGAAAGGCTGATTTCGGTGCAGCCGGCATGACTGTGACAGAAGAAAGAAAACAAAATGTGGACTTTACAGACACATATGCAAATGCAAGTCAGGTCGTTATTGTAAGAAAATAAAGAGCAACAAAGACAGGGCTGGTGAGAACAGCCCTGTTTTTACGAGAGAAAAGTGAAAATATGGAGGGATTTACCATGATTTATGGAGCGCTTCTGGCCTCTAATTCATTTGCAGACCGTTTTTATCAAAACTTTATAGAAGATAACAGGTGGCTGATGCTTTTGAACGGTCTGAAAGTTACAGTCATCGTTACGCTGGAGGCTTTGCTGATAGGTATTATCATTGGATTTATTGTGGCGATCATTCGATCCTATCATGATAAAACAGGAAAGTTTACGATTTTAAATGCAGTCTGCAAAGTTTATCTGACGGTCATCCGAGGAACCCCGTCTATGATTCAGATCCTTATCATGTATCTGGTTGTATTCGGATCTTCCTCTTTGAACTCGATCATTATTGGAGGAATAGCATTTGGAATAAATTCAGGTGCATATGTAGCAGAAATTGTTCGATCAGGAATTATGTCCATACCAGAAGGCCAGACAGAAGCCGGAAGAAGTCTTGGACTTAGTTATGCACAAACAATGCGGCTGATTATCATGCCGCAGGCATTTAAAAATGTGCTTCCTGCGCTTGTAAATGAAATGATTGTTTTGATCAAAGAAACCGCTATTATTGGATATATTGGTGAACAGGATCTTACAAAAGCAGCTATGGTAATCCAAAGCCGGACATTTGACGCACTTTTACCATTACTTGCGGCAGCGGTGATTTATCTCGCTTTGATCTGCCTTCTGACATTCTTTATGAATAAGCTGGAAAGGAGACTAAGGAACAATGAGCGTTAAAGGAGAAACTTTGATCCAGGTAGAAAATCTGGAAAAAGCATTCGGAAAAACAAAAGTTCTAAAAGGAATTACGACAGAGATCCATAAGGGAGAAGTAGTAGTCATCATCGGGCCGTCCGGTTCGGGGAAATCTACATTTCTTCGTTCTCTAAACCTGCTTGAAAAGCCGACCGGAGGAAAAATTTTCTTTGAAGGAACGGATATTACGGACCCAAAAGTTAATATTGATAATCACAGACAAAAAATCGGGATGGTTTTCCAGCATTTCAACTTGTTTCCGCATAAAACGATTTTGGAAAATATTACACTTGCTCCTGTGACCCTTGGAAAATTAAGTTCGTCAGAGGCAGATGCCAAGGCGAAAGAACTGCTGAACAGGGTAGGTCTTCTTGATAAGGCAAATACCTATCCAGAACAGCTTTCCGGCGGACAAAAGCAACGTATTGCCATTGTAAGAGCACTCGCTATGGATCCGGACGTACTTTTATTTGATGAACCGACTTCGGCATTGGATCCGGAAATGGTGGGAGAAGTTCTTGATTTAATGAAGGAACTTGCCAAGGATGGAATGACAATGGTTGTCGTTACACATGAAATGGGCTTCGCAAGAGAAGTAGGAACAAGAGTCATGTTTATAGATGAAGGAATTATCAAAGAAGAAAACAGTCCGAAGCAGTTTTTTGATGAGCCGAAAGATTCAAGACTGCAGGACTTTTTAAGAAAAGTTCTCTAAAAAATAAGGAGGCGGGATATCAACCGCCTCCTTATTTTTTTTAAAACGGAATGCTGCCGGATCAGGTAAGGACTCTAGGTGGCAGCAGTTCCGCCAGTCGGCATCATTAATTCAGATACGCACAGTCATCTGTATTAGTAAGCTTTAAGTCTTCTTTGGCAGCACTGATGCTTACATAAAAATCAAGATCACACTCTTTTGAAATTTTCTTCAGCTTTTCAACAAATTCCGGGATATCATCAAGAGAGATATGTGCATGTTTCAAAATAGCATCGATAAAAATCGCCTTAATATCGTGATCTGCACTTGTCATGCCATAAATAAATCCAAGATAGGCATCAATATTGTCGATCGCTTCATAGTCATCCATGCAGATCGCACGGATATCAAAAGATAAGCTGTATGTATCGCGGTGGCTTTTTTTGATAAAGAATACGTGTCCGTCGGACTCCTTTGCCGCTTTGTTGGCAAGTTCAATCATCTGCTGTGTTTTTCCGCTCCCTTTCGGGCCTGTCAATAAATTAACCATATGCATTATCTCCTTTAGCTATATATTTTTCGTACTGAAATGACTTGTGATTATTATACACCTATCAGGGATTTTAAACAATCCTTTTTTGTCAAATTCCACAAAAGAAACTCGAAAAGAATGAAAATAACGAAAAACATTCCAATAAATCCAGAAAAAATCAAATATGGAAAAATTATAGGAAAAAAGGTGGAAATCTTGACAAAGGGAGATGATATGAGTAAAATGAACAGGTATAAAAAAGTACAGAGAAAAACGTCAGATGAGGAATAGTAAGAGCCGATGTTTTTTCAGAGAGCTGCCGTATGGTGCGAGGCAGCAGGACAGACACTCCCAACTCGCCTCGGAGTTCTTCTGGTGAACTCTAGTAGCCGGAAGCGGGTATTCCCGTTACAGATGAGAGTGCGCCGGTCTGCGGACGGGCGAAGAAGAGTGGTACCGCGTGGGCTTTCATGGCTTTCGTCTCTTGGATATGTTCAGAGACGGAAGTTTTTTTATTCTATAGATAATCTAATGGATCTGTCAGGAAGCTTTTGCGGGTATAAAAGAAAGCATAAAATGGTTACTATATTATGTAAGGAGGAAATCAAAGATGCCGACACCTTATAATCACAAGGCAATCGAGAAAAAGTGGCGTGCACACTGGGAAGAGCATCCGGTGAATGTGCAGGAAGATGAGAGAGGAAAACATGAGAAATATTACTGCCTCGACATGTTCCCGTATCCGTCAGGAAACGGTCTGCATGTCGGACACTGGAGAGGATATGTCATCTCCGATGTATGGAGCCGTTACAAACTGCTTCAGGGATACTATATCATTCATCCGATGGGATGGGATGCATTCGGACTTCCGGCAGAAAACTACGCGATCAAAATGGGCGTTCATCCGGCAAAGTCCACAGCGGAAAATGTAAAGAATATCAAGAGACAGATCAATGAGATCGCGGCTCTTTACGACTGGGACAGAGAGGTCAACACGACAGACCCGAACTTCTACAAATGGACTCAGTGGATTTTTGTAAAGATGTTTAAGGCCGGCCTTGCTTACGAGAAAGAGTTCCCGATCAACTGGTGCCCGTCCTGTAAGACCGGACTTGCAAACGAGGAAGTTGTCAATGGAAAATGTGAGCGCTGCGGTACGGAAGTAACAAAGAAGAACCTCCGTCAGTGGATGCTCAAGATTACCAAATATGCAGAGAGACTTCTGAACGACCTGGACAAACTGGACTGGCCGGAGAAGGTTAAGAAGATGCAGACAGACTGGATCGGTAAATCCTACGGTGCCGAGGTAGAGTTCCCGGTGGATGGAAGAGATGAAAAGATCACTGTCTACACAACAAGACCGGATACACTTTACGGCGCAACCTTTATGGTACTGGCTCCGGAGCACGCCCTTGCAAAAGAACTTGCAACCGATGAGACAAGAGAAGCAGTGGAAAAATATATCTACGACGCTTCCATGAAGTCCAATGTAGACCGTCTTCAGGATAAGGAAAAGACCGGAGTCTTCACAGGAAGCTACGCAATCAATCCGATCAACGGAGCAAAGGTGCCGATCTGGCTGTCCGACTATGTACTGGCTGACTACGGTACTGGAGCAATCATGTGCGTACCGGCACACGATGACCGTGACTTTGCATTTGCAACAAAATTCAACATTCCGATCATTCAGGTTATCGCCAAAGACGGAAAAGAAATTGAAAATATGACAGAAGCCTACACAGAGGCATCCGGAACCATGATCAATTCCGGAGAATGGAACGGCATGGAATCCGCTGTTCTGAAAAAGGAAGCTCCGGTGATGATCGAAGAGCGCGGTATCGGAAGAAAGACCGTCAACTACAAATTGCGTGACTGGGTATTCTCCCGCCAGAGATACTGGGGAGAACCGATCCCGATCGTACACTGCCCGGACTGCGGCGCTGTACCGGTGCCGGAGGATCAGCTTCCACTGACACTGCCGGATGTAGAGTCCTACGAGCCGACAGGAACAGGAGAATCTCCGCTTGCTGCGATTGATTCCTGGGTTAACACAACCTGTCCGGTCTGTGGAAAGCCGGCCAAGAGAGAGACCAACACCATGCCTCAGTGGGCAGGTTCCTCCTGGTACTTCCTGCGTTATGTAGATCCGCACAATGATAAAGAACTGGTTTCCAGAGAAAAAGCTGACGCTATGCTTCCGGTTGATATGTATATCGGCGGTGTGGAACATGCGGTACTTCATCTTCTGTACTCCCGTTTCTATACGAAGTTCCTGTGTGACATCGGCGTGATCGATTTTGATGAGCCGTTTATCAAGCTCTTCAACCAGGGTATGATTACCGGAAAGAACGGAATCAAGATGAGTAAGTCCAAAGGAAACGTCGTATCTCCGGACGATCTTGTAAGAGATTACGGATGCGACTCCCTGAGAATGTACGAACTCTTCGTTGGACCGCCGGAACTGGATGCGGAGTGGGATGACAGAGGAATCGACGGGGTATACCGTTTCCTGAACAAGCTCTGGAATCTTGTAATGGACAACAAAGACAAAGACGTAACACCATCCAAGGAGATGCTCAAACTCCGTAACAAGATGGTATACGATATTACAACACGTCTGGAAAGCTTCAGCCTGAATACGGTAATTTCCGGATTCATGGAATACAACAACAAGTTTATCGATCTTGCCAAGAAAGAAGGCGGAATTGATAAAGAGACACTTTCCACGATCGCAGTACTGCTTGCACCGTTCGCACCGCACATGGGTGAAGAACTCTGGGAGCAGCTGGGACACGAAGGAAGCGTATTCCATGCGGGATGGCCGACCTACGATGAAGAAGCTATGAAAGATGACGAAATCGAAGTGGCTGTACAGATCAACGGCAAGACAAGAGCTGTTGTAACAATCTCCGCAGAAGCAGGAAAAGACGAAGCGATTGCTGCCGGCAAGGAAGCAATTAAAGAAAAACTGACCGGAAATATCGTAAAAGAAATCTATGTACCGGGAAGAATCATCAATATTGTAATGAAATAAGCAGGAAAGAGCCAGGAACCCTTGCAGACAGGGGCCTGGCTCTTCTCTCGCTTGACGGAATATGGGAGAAAATGCCGAAATTCTTTACCGGCCATTTAAAACGTTGAGACCGGGAGACGAGAGAAGCGGTTAAGGAATCTTACATCAAAGACAGGAATTGTAGGAGAGAAAATCAGCGGATGTAATATTGTAGAAGTTTGGAGGACTTTCTGCTAATATAAGAATTAGTAAAAAAGAAATGAGGAAGGTATATGAAAGAGGAAGAGAAAATTTTTGCGGGGAAAATGTTTGATCCAAGAAAACAGGAGCTGAAGGATATCAAGCACAAAGCTCATGCTGCATGTCAGAAATATAATATGATGGACGAGTTTGATTCCGACAGAAATGAAGTGATTCGCGATATTCTGGGAAAAGTGGGAAATGTGTTTTATTTTCAGGGCCCTGTGCAGTTTAATTATGGATGTCATACTTTTATCGGGGAAAATTTTTTTGCTAATTTTAATCTGACGGTTATGGATGATGGAAAAATTTTCATTGGTGACAATGTCTGTTTTGGCCCGAATGTTTCTTTGATGGCTACTTCTCATCCTCTTATTGCTCAGGAGAGGATGGGGCTGGACGAAGATGGAAAGACAACGATGGCAGAATATGCGGACGAAATTCATATCGGTAATAATGTCTGGATTGCATGTAATACGGTTGTAATTGGGGGCGTGCATATAGGAAATAATGTCGTGATTGGCGCAGGCAGTGTTGTGACAAAAGATATTCCGGATAATTATCTTGCATTTGGTAATCCGTGCAGACCGGTAAGGCCAATTACAGAAAAGGACAGCAAGAAGGAGTTGATTCTTCCGGAAGATAGAGAGCATTTTTCGTACAATTTGAACTGTATAATCTGATCAGAGGTGGTTCTATTGAGTGAAAAATAATCAGGCAGTCTTAATGTTTCACTTGACAAAAAAATATCTATCAGGGCAGCATAAAGCAGAAAAAGATATTTGCTTTATAGAAATCACCTATAAATATACCAATTCATATTCGGTTATCTTGTATGGTACAGGGATATGATTTTGGATAATATTAACAAAATTGAAAAAAATTACAAAAAAGGGTTCATTTTTTCGCAAAATGTATTATACTTAAAGATAGTGAAAAAAATGTCAGAAAGGGGATAATCATGGCAAAAATTACAGAAGGCTACATGCCGTACTTAGGTTATCAGACTTATTACAGAATTGTTGGGGAAAGAAAAGATAATGGAAAGGCACCATTGATTTGTCTTCACGGAGGACCGGGGTCTACTCATAACTATTTCGAAGTACTGGACAATGTTGCAGACGATGATGATCGTATGATCGTTATGTACGACCAGATCGGATGCGGAAATTCTTATCTGGACGGACATCCGGAACTGTGGAACCAGAAAGTATGGTTAGACGAGCTGGAAGCTTTGAGAAAACACCTTGACTTAGATGTATGCCACATCATTGGACAGTCCTGGGGCGGAATGATGCAGATCGCATATGCAGTTGACTATGATCCGAAGGGTGTTAAGAGTTTCATCATTTCAAGCGGCCATCCAAGCAGTTCTCTTTGGGAAAGAGAAGGTCTTCGCCGTATCAAAATGATGCCGCAGGATATGCAGGATGCAATTAACCATGCTCTTGAAACAGGTGATTTCACAGGAGAAGCTTACGATGCTGCAGTTGCAGAATACATGGATAGATATTGCAACTACTGGATTGGAGAAGATGCTCCGGAGTGCTGTACAAGACCGAAAAAATCAGGTTCTGAGTCTTATGTTGAAGGATGGGGACCAAACGAATTCGCACCTACAGGAACACTGAAAGACTTTGAATACATTGACAAACTTGACCAGATCAAGATTCCTTCTCTGATCTGCAGTGGTATTTCAGATCTTTGTTCTCCACTTGTAGCTAAGACCATGGCAGACAGAATCCCGAATTCTAAATGGATCCTTTGGGAACGTGCAAGACATACATGTTTTGTTGACAGACATGATGATTACTGCGTAGAACTCATCAAATGGATGAATCAGTACGACTAATCTGCTTGAATGTATGAAGTAAATAAAGGGCGCTGCTCTATCATCTGAAAAGTGACAGGGCGGTGCCCTTGTCTTATAAATAATACTCTTGTGTCCAGAACATGCCTGTGATAGGATAGTAAAAATAATCACTTTCCTACTGGGCGGATGTTCCGGGGCAGTTTAAAGTCTTTATCGACAGATGTACGCCATGGTGTAATACACACGAACCTCATGCGTCTGTCCGGGCGGGAAAAAAAGGCTATGCTGTTGTATTAAGAACGGGACCAAATATGAAGGAATGCGAACGGATTATTAAAACACTCGAACACTTCTATGGACATCTGGAAATTGAGTGCTGCGGAAGCCTTGGACTATGCTCCGTAGAATGTAAAGAGGATGCGAAGAAAAGGAAAGAGGAAATTATAGAATTTTGCAGCCGGATTTAACCCGGCTTTACATAAGAAAAATGGAGGATGTATGAAAAAAGTACTTGTAACAGGGGGAACCGCATTTGTAAGCAGATACATTGCAGAGTACTATGTTGGGAAAGGATATGATGTCAGTGTACTGAACAGAAACACGAAGAAACAGTCTGACGGCGTGCGGCTGATCGAGGCGGACCGGTATCATCTGGGGGATCGTCTTCGTGATCTTCATTTTGATGTTGTGATTGATACAGGCTATACGGCAAAAGAAGTGGAGCTGCTTCTGGATGCGCTTGGAAGTTATGAAAATTATGTTTTCATCAGTTCCAGCGCAGTTTATCCGGACAATCTCCCGCAGCCGTTTGCGGAAGAAACGCCGCTTGCTGAGAATACATACTGGAGAAAATATGGCACGGACAAGATCGAGGCAGAGGCAGTGCTGCAAAAGAGAGATCCGGATGCATTTATTATAAGGCCGCCGTATTTATACGGGCCGATGAATGATATCTACCGGGAAGCCTTTGTATTTGACTGTGCGATGGCAGACCGGCCGTTTTATCTGCCGGGAGACGGCAGTCTGAAACTGCAGTTTTTCCACATTCAGGATCTGTGCAGATTTCTGGATATTCTACTGGAGAGAAAACCGGAACAGCATATTTTTAATGTGGGAAATCCGGAAATGATTTCTGTCCGGGACTGGGCCTGGCTCTGTTACCGTGCTGCGGGGAAGACAGCGGAATTTGTAAATGTTCAGGAAGCGGTTGAACAGAGAAATTATTTCAGTTTCTGCGAGTATGAATACCAGCTGGATGTGACCAGACAGTGTGCACTCATGCCGGATGCAAAACCATTGGAGGAAGGACTTTCGGAAGCCTTTGCGTGGTACAGACAGAATCAGGATCAGGTGGAGAAGAAGCCGTTTTTTGATTACATTGACATGTATCTGAAATAGAAGAAACCTTTCGGTATATACTGCCAAACCAAAAGATACTTCTGATGTGGAGATCCGGGATTTATAATAAAATCGAAAGCAACAGATTGATCTCAGCATAAAAGGCAGTAAGGGACAGCGGAATCCCGAGAGAAGAAATTTTTATCACAAGCAAGCTCTGGCTTCAGGATTATGGATATGAAGCAGCAAAGAAAGGATTGGAGACTTCTCTGGAAAAACTGGGTATGGACTATATTGACCTGTATCTTCTGCACCAGCTGTACGGAGATGTGGCAGGAGCCTGGAAGGCTCTTGAGGAAGCAAAGGAAGATGGTGTCCTGAAATCCATCGGCGTAAGCAACATGACTCCGAAGATCTGGAAAGAATTTCTGCCGCAGGCATCCACCATTCCGGCAGTTAATCAGGTGGAATGCAACCCGTTTTTCCAGCAGAAAGAATTAAAAGCATTACTTGCAGAACATGATGTGAAAATTGAAGCATATCAGCCGTTGGGAAGTGGAAATGCTGCAATGCTTTCTCATCCGGCAGTGACAAAGATTGCAGAAAAATACGGCAAAAATGCCGGACAGATTGTTCTTCGTTTTGAACTTCAGGAAGGTCTGATTATTCTTCCGAGATCCACAAATCCGGAACGAATTGCGGGAAATATCGATCTTTTTGATTTTGAACTGACAGAAGAAGAGATGAACGCAATCCGTGCAATGGATACCGGAAAGGGAAAACACGATCCGGAAGCACCTGGAATTGCAGAGATGCTGCTTGCAAACTATAAGATTCACGATTGATTTTTGAGAACAAAAATAGTGAATCAAAAAGAGGCAGGAGGCTGAAATTGCGATGAAAAAGAGCAAAGTACTGGTCGGACTTCTGGCAGCGCTGATGCTTCTGGCAGGATGTGAGCAGGAACAAAGCGATACGGTGGATGGAGCAACGAGACGACCTATCCGGGAACGCCGGACCGGCCGAATGATTTTAAAAATGTGCTGGACAATGCCATGGCAGACGGGAAAATCGAGCCGATGATTGTGGTCTGCCCGACTTACAATAATGAAAGTGAAGAGGACAGTGCCGATTATTCTCTGGCACTTCAGCTGACCGAAAATTATCACAATGAGCTGGTTAACGATCTGATTCCGGCTGTCGAGGGGACTTACAGTACTTATGCGGAGGAAACTTCGCCGGAAGGGCTGCGGGCTTCGAGAGACCACCGGGCATTCTGTGGATTCTCCATGGGATCTGTAGCAACATGGAGGACATTTGAGTACTGTCTGGATTATTTCCGCTACTTCATGCCGTCCAGCGGAAGCCTTACGAACGATGGAGAAGTTATGGCGTCGATGGTACAGGATTCTGGACATGACTGGGATGATTTCTTTATTTTTGCGGCATCCGGTACGGATGATTTTGCCTATTCCTCTTTCAAAAACCAGATTGAGGCAATGGCAGGCGAAAACAGCGGAACATTCCGTTATGCGGACAATGAAGGGGAAGGCAACCTTTATTTCCTCGAACAGGACGGCGGCACTCACAACGGGGAGTATGCGATGGAATATTTTTATAACGGATTGTGCTGGATCTGGAAGTAAGAATCCAGAGAAGGCAAATTGACAAAATCTTATCTTTCCTATATACTTTTAAGCTAGGGGCAGCGATTGACGCTGCCCTTTTAATCAGGGAAATGTACCCGGACAGAAAGCAGGTAACGGAAGATGACATTACAGCAGTTAAGATATATTGTGACCGTGGCGGAGACAGGAAATATTACAGAGGCGGCAAGGCAGCTTTTTGTTTCGCAGCCAAGTCTCACCAATGCCATCCGGGAACTGGAAAAGGAGATGCAGATCACGATTTTTCACCGCACCAACAAGGGCGTGACGATTTCCAATGAGGGTGATGAATTTCTCGCATATGCAAGACAGGTTCTGGAGCAGACCAGCCTTCTGGAAGAGCGCTTTTTGAACAAGAAAGAACGGCGTTCCAGATTTTCCGTCTCCTGTCAGCATTATTCTTTCGCAGTCAACGCCTTTGTGGATGTGATACGTGAATTTGGCGGGAAAAAGTACGATTTTACGCTGAGAGAAACCCAGACCTACGAGATTATCGAGGATGTCAGCCGGCTGAAAAGTGAGATCGGAATCCTCTATACTTCCTCCAAAAATGAAGAAATCATTCAGAAGATGCTCCGGATGAACGGACTGGTATTCCGTGAACTATTTGTGGCAAAACCCCATGTGTTTCTGTCAGCAGAGCACCCGCTGGCAGGGGAGGAGATGGTAACGCTTGACGATCTGGCGGACTATCCGTATCTTTCCTTTGAGCAGGGAGAATACAATTCCTTCTATTTTTCGGAAGAGATTTTAAGCACGCTGGACCGCAGGAAAAACATCAAAGTCCGGGATCGGGCAACATTGTTTAATCTGGTGATCGGACTTAACGGATATACGGTCAGTTCCGGAGTGATCAGTAAAGAGCTGAACGGGGAAAATATCATTGCACGGCCTCTGGATGTGGATGAGAAGATGCGGATCGGCACCATCACACAGAAGAATATGCCGCTGAGCCGTTACGGGAAAGCATATATGGAAGCTTTAAAACAGCATATTCCACACAGACAGCGTCTGTCATAGTTTTAAGCTATGGCGGAACGCTGTTTTTTTGTATTTTTCAAATGGATGGAGAAGCGGTATACTGAAACCCATCAGAAAACTGACAGGAAAAGAATGGAGGAAGACATCATGGCAAAACAACATGCACCGTTTCGATATGATTATGTAGGAAGCTTTTTACGCCCGGAAAAATTAAAGGAGGCAAGGAAAGCACTGGAAGAAGGAAAAATTACAGCAGAAGAATTAAAGGCTGTGGAGGATGAGGCGATCCGGGATCTGGTAAAGAAGCAGAAAGAGGCAGGATATTATGTGATTACAGATGGAGAATTCCGCCGATCCACATGGCATCTGGACTTTATGTGGGGATTTGAGGGAGTGGCTCATAAAAAGACAGAACAGGGCATCGCTTTTCAGGGAGAAGATGCAATGCTCGATGATACCTGGCTGACCGGAAAAATCCGGGTGGGCACACATCCGTTTGTAGAGCATTTCCGGTTTGTCAAAGCGCTGGAAGATGAGCATACTGTAGCAAAACAGACGATTCCGGCTCCGGCCCAGTTTTTTGCACAGATGCTGATTCCGGGAAATCTGGAACAGACAAGAAAGGTTTATAAGACGGACGAGGAACTGATGGAGGATATCGCAGAAGGTTACCGGAAAGTGATCAGGGATCTGTATGATGCGGGATGCCGGAATCTTCAGCTTGACGACTGTACCTGGGGACTTCTTGTGGCGGAAGGATTTGCCGGAAGCAGGGAAGAAATCCGGGAAAGTGCAGAGAAATTTGTAAAAGTCAACAATCTGGCCATCCAGAATCAGCCGGAGGATCTGGTGATTACAACACATGTCTGCAGGGGGAATTATCATTCCGCATACTTCAGCAGCGGAGCTTACGATCCGATTGCAAAACCGCTGTTCGGAGAAGAACAGGTAGACGCATTCTATCTGGAATATGACGATGAGCGTTCCGGAAACTTTGCACCGCTTGCGGAAGTGACCGGAGAGAAAAAGGTAGTACTTGGACTGATTACAACAAAGTCACCGGTTCTGGAAGAGAAAGAAGAAGTGAAAAAACGGATTTATGAGGCGGCAAAATACATTCCCCTTGACCGGCTGTATTTAAGCCCGCAGTGTGGATTCGCTTCCTGCGAGATCGGGAATAAGCTGACTGAGGAAGAACAGTGGGCAAAACTTGCGCTTGTAAAAGAGATCGCGGAAGAAGTATGGGGGTAAAAAAAGAAAAAACAGGGTCTGTCTTGGGACAGGCTCTGTTTTTTTTGCATGAAGATTGTTTCTCATGACAAATCTTTTCGGTAGACTCTGGACATGACACCAACAGCATTTTCCATCATCTGATAAAAGGAATATCCGTATGTTTCATACAGCCCGGTTTCTCCGGTAGCGATGAACACTTCTCCTGCGCCGTCCTCTTTTGCAGTCCTGCACGCATGATCCAGAAGAAGTCCCATATACCGGTGGCCTCTGTACTGCGGGAAGGTATAGACAAATCCGATCCAGGGACCAAGGTCTGTATTTTTGATGTCATCGATGTCTGATAAGGTGCAGAATGAGACCAGCTTTTTGCCTTCTGTCAGAAGAAAAAGTCTCACATGATTACCGCAGAATTCATGGATCTCATTCTTGCTCAACAGTTCATAGAGAAACTGACCTGCGCTCCAGTCGCTTTGCCTGATTTCCTCAAGCCAGTGTGCCTGATATTTTGTGCTGAAATATTCTTTGATTTCCATTGTTCCCTCCTGATCTCCGCCTGTTTTTTTCTATTTTACAAGGAGTCAGAGAAAAAAGAAAGAGATATGGAAGAAAATGAGAAACGGAATGTTTCCTTGCTTTTCTTAAAAGCCCTGATATGATACACTGATAGCAGAAATGACAGAGAAGAGGAGGGAACGTCAATGGGAAATCAATCTGCACAGAGCTGTAGCAGCTGTGCTTACTATATTTATGATGAAGAGTATGACGAATATGTCTGTGATGCCGCGATGGATGAAGACGATTATGTCCGGCTGCGTATGGAGCCGCATTATTCCTGTCCGTATTATCGGAACGGGGATGAATACCGGGTTGTGCGAAAGCAGATGTAAAGAAAGAGACCGTAAAAGATGACAAAAGGAGAAAACGAAAGGGGACGGTTATGAAAAGAAAAGTACAGGAATATTTTTTCTATTTTATGCTTTATTCTATGATTGGATGGATTTATGAGGTGTTTTTGGAAGTCGTTGTGTACCGCTGGGGCTTCTCCAACAGAGGAGTGCTGTTTGGCCCGTATTGTGTGATCTACGGCTTCGGAGCACTGATTTTGATTTTTACACTGGGAGGTCTTCAGAAAAAGAAGATTTATCTGGGGAAGATTCTGGTGACGCCGCTTCTGGTATTTGTGGGAATTGTTGTGATTACCACGGTGGTAGAATTGATCGGAAGTTATATTATGGAATTTACTTCCGGCGGCTGGATGTGGGATTATACCCGGTTTGCCTTTAACTTTCAGGGGCGGATTGCGCTAAATCCGAGTATTCGTTTTGGTATTGGCGGAATGATTTTTCTGTATTTACTTCAGCCGCTGTTTGTCAGGCTGACAAAGAAAATTCCGGAGAAGGCATTTTCTGTGCTGACCGGAGTTCTGGCAGTGCTGTTTATCATCGATGTTGCGGCATTGATTTTACAATAAGTTCGAGGTGAAAACGATGGAAATGTTGAAAATCAGAAAAGAGGAAAAACAGGACTATAAAGAGGTGGAAAATCTGATCCGGAAAGCATTCTGGAATGTGTATGTTCCGGGATGCTCGGAGCATTATGTGGCACATGAACTCAGAGCTCATGAGGACTTTGTGCCGGAACTGGATCTGGTTGCCGAGTTGGACGGCCGGATCGTGGCAAATGTCATGTATACGATTGCAAGGCTGACAGATGAAGCGGGCGAGGAAAAGAAAGTGCTGACGTTCGGACCGCTCAGTGTCCTTCCTGAGTACCAGAGAAAAGGAATCGGGAAACAGCTTCTTGAGTATTCCTTTGAGATTGCAGAAGAAATGGGATTTGATGTAATTGTCATTATGGGAGATCCGAATAATTATGTGGCTCGTGGATTTAAGAGCTGTAAACGGTTTTCTGTCTGTCTGGAAGGCGGGATATTTCCGACCGGAATGATGGTAAAAGAGTTAAAACCGGGAGTGCTGGATGGAAGAACATGGTACTACAGAGAAAGTCCGGCTTTTGAAATCGATATGGATAAAATCGAAGAGTTTGATCAGATGTTTGAGCCGAAAGAGAAAAAAGTTCAGCCAAGCCAGGAGGCATTTTATATAATCAGTAATTCTACCCTAAACTAACTGATCCGGCACAGGAAGGTGAGAGCTATGAATATCACAGAACAGGTGAAACAGGTGCTTTATGAACAGGGAGCAGCGCTGGTTGGAATCGGGGATATGCGCCCGGTTCAGTTGTGCCGTTTTCCGGCAGGGATTTCAGTTGCGGTTCCCATCCCGAAGCATGTCATTGAGGATTTAAAAACAGCTCCGACAAAAGAATATTATGAGCTGTATGGAAGCTTAAATGCGAAATTAAATACGATTGTAACAGCGGGGGAAACATTTCTGAAAGAACAGGGGTATCATGCCTGGGCGCAGACAACAGACCGGGTAAAAGTAGATGAAGAAAACTGTTCTGAGATTCCGCATAAAACAGTGGCCGTCCGGGCGGGGCTTGGATGGATCGGGAAGAACTGCCTGCTGGTGACGCCGGAATATGGTTCAGCTATCCGGATTTCCTCCCTTTTGACGGATGCGCCTTTAGAATGTGCACAGCCGATGGAGAAATCCAGATGCGGCGGATGTTCACTTTGTGTTCAGCACTGTCCGGCAGGGGCACTGAAAGGAACCCTCTGGAGTGCAGGAATGGAGCGGGAAGAGATTGTCGATGTCAACCGATGCTATCAGAAGCAGAAAGAAATTATGTACGTCAGCACCGGAATTGATACAGACCTGTGCGGGAAATGCTTTGCCGTTTGTGCATACACGCAAAACTATCTGAAAAAACAATAGAAGTAAAGTGAAACATGGGAGAGAAAAACGATGTGTGAGTACCATATCATGAATTTAAGAGAAAAACCGCAGTGGAAGCAGAAGGCAGCACAGTGGTTTCATGAAAAATGGAATGTTCCGGTGGATGCATATCTGGAAAGCATAGAAGAAAGTCTGAACAGTGAAAATCCGGTGCCGCAGTGGTATCTGGCTGTAAAAGAAGAACAGATCATCGGTGGAATCGAAGTGATTGAAAATGATTTCCATGATAGAAAAGATCTGACGCCAAATGTCTGCGCGGTATACGTGGAAGAAGAATTTCGATGCCGCGGGATTGCAGGAAAGATGCTGGAGACTGTCTGCCGGGACATGAAAGAAAAAGGTATCGATACGCTCTATCTCATCACAGACCATGACTCCTTTTATGAACGGTATGGATGGGAATTCTACTGCATGGTGCAGGGAGACGGGGAAGAAGAAATGACGAGGATGTATGTACATCGGGAGAGATAGGAAACGAAAAGGATTCTGGACTTCAGAGTCCTTTTTCGGTGATGGGATATTGACAAAAACCGATCATAGATGTAATCTAATGATAGAATAAATGAAAAAATCAATCATTAAAATGAGGGGAGTTTTAGATTGAATATAGGGAGAAAGGAAATAGATTGTTATCTTTCCGAGGTAAAAAAGGCAGTCAAAAACGGGAAATACCGACTGGAAAGAAATGATAGAAGACAGGATAATCAGGATTTGTTTTTTAACTATGTGTTAGATGAACAGAAAGTCAGGAAGATTATACTGGATTTATCAGTGGAAGATTTTTCGGAGGTTCTCCAAAATAAACATAAAGGATATGAATATGAGAGACTTTATGTTTTTGGAAAAGATGTTACTCTATTAGAACGGTTTGGGAGCAGAGAAAAAACAGTATCTTTGTATATCAAGTTTAATAAGCTGGAGAATTGTTTTGTGATTGTGGTTTCATTTCATGAGCAACGCTATCCGATTAAATATTACTTCAAATAAAGATTCCGGGTCAGGAGGTAAGAATATGTCAAAGAAGGGTAGAATCGATTTCTGCGTTGAATGCAGAAGAGAAACAGAGTATGTTTTATGTAAAAAAACTGTTGTAAGGAAAATCAGAGATAAAGAATATCAGTTTACGATTACGACAGCGATTTGCAGCGAGTGTGGAAAAGAAATGAGTATTCCGGGGCTTCTTGATAGGAATATACAGGAGATGGATGAGCAGTATCGAAAGACAGAAGGAATTGTGTCAACAGAGGAAATTAAGAAGCTGATGCAGCTTTATAATCTTGGAAAGGCGCCGCTATCTCTTGCATTGGGGTTTGGCGAGGTGACAATAACGAGGTATCTTTCAGGACAGATTCCATCAAAAGAATACTCAGATATCATCAGAGCTGCTTTAACTTCACCCTCATATATGAAGAACCGTTTGAAAGAAAATCGTTCGAAAATTGCGTCAACTGCTTATAATAAGGCCGTTGTGGCAGCGGATTCTCTAGAAAATCTGTTTTCTGTATCGGATAAAATGCTTCAGGCAATTGCATATATTTTTGAAAGTTTGGAAGAGGTTACACCTTTGATGCTTCAAAAGCTTCTTTATTTCATTCAGAGTATTTACTATGTGCTCTTCGGAGATCCATTATTCGAGGAAGACTGCGAAGCATGGGCACACGGCCCGGTATATCCGGAAGTTTATAATCTGTTTAGAGATTTTAAATATAATCCGGTTGATGATGTACGATTTGCAGTCCTTAATGGTATATCAGATGATCTTGCAGAGAATGAAAAGCATGTGATCGATCTTGTGGTTAATACATTTGGCTTATATGGGGGGAAAGTGTTGGAACAGATCACGCATAGTGAAGAGCCATGGAAAGATGCCCGTAAAGGATACGAGGAGCAGATTCAGTCTCAAGAAACGATGTCAAAAGAACGTATGAAAAAATATTATGAATTCATAAATAGCAAATATCCGATTTCCTCAGAGATTGGATTGAAAAGATATATTCAGGATATTCTGATGAATGTTTAATGACAGAAGAAAACGAATGAGAGGTGAATGCCATGGAGCGTTGCGGCTGGTGTATGTGCAATGAAAAAATGATGAAGTATCACGATGAAGAATGGGGTGTCCCGCTCCGGGATGACCAGAAGCAGTTTGAGTTTTTGATGATGGAAGTCATGCAGTGCGGACTGAACTGGAATATGATGATTCAGAAGAGGGAAATTTTCCGTGCCTGCTTTGATTCCTTTGATTTTGATAAAGTGGCAGCATACGGGGAGGACGACATTGAGCGGATTATGGAAACCGAAGGTATGATCCGCTCCCGGAGAAAGATTGAGGCGGTGATCCATAATGCCAGGTGCTTTCAGAAGATCAGGGAAGAGTTCGGTACTTTTTCTGATTATATCTGGAGTTTCACAAAAGGGAAAACATATCTGTATACCGGGCATCAGAAAGGAGAGGTTCCAGCCAGAAACGGCTTATCTGACAGGATCAGTAAAGATCTGAAAAAGCGGGGATTAAAATATATGGGTTCGGTGACCGTTTACTCCCATCTGCAGGCATGCGGCATCGTCAATGACCATAAG
The DNA here is from genome assembly GCF_002161525.1 of Drancourtella sp. An57. Taxonomy (NCBI): domain Bacteria; kingdom Bacillati; phylum Bacillota; class Clostridia; order Eubacteriales; family Oscillospiraceae; genus Drancourtella; species Drancourtella sp. An57. The sequence goes on along the minus strand of NZ_NFHY01000009.1, from coordinate 153,142 downwards.
GAAACGTGTTTCCGGTATCAGGAACTGTTAGAAATGTCGGATGCAGTACATAAAAGAAGAGATAAAGAGTAATAGAAACGGGGCGGATAAAATGATCAAGTATCAGGATATTGTTTTGTTAAATGGTATATTGGAAGAGAGCGGTACACGATTTCATGTGGGGTATAAAAATGAGGAGACCGCCTGCGTCATTCCGCCGGGAGAATGCTGTCTGACAGAGGAAGCAAGAGAGACTGCGATAAAATGTATTCAGGAATATTATGCATCAAAAGGAGAAGAAGTCCGTTTTTCAGAAGATGGATATTATTTTTCTTGTGTTTCCAAAGATTGAGTACAAAATAAGTGATCTTTAAACGGTTGTTTTGAATAACAATTAGTTTTGTTGGGCAAGGTAGCAAAAAGTAGCGAGGCGTGATATACTTGCTTCGTGGAAGCCTGGAAATCGAAAACAGATGCAAGTATTTATTACGTGATAGAAACAGAGTTAACAATGTCTGTCAGCAAAATTGTAAATATGATAAAAATTACACGATGCATCACATATGAGAACGGTATCCGATAGACTTAGGGAAACTTTTTTGAAAGAACACATACTTTGGGCGGATAGATATTTCCGGGCAACATTGGAAATGCTTTAGAAAAAATGCTGAGGAAATACATAGAAAATTAGGGCTGATGGGGAGGTGATGGTTAATGTTAAAGGCATATAAATATAGGATTTATCCAAATAAAGTGCAGGAAGAAGTTCTGGAAAAGACGTTTGGCTGCTGCCGTTTTGTTTACAATCAGACCTTGGCATACCGAAAAGAAAAATATGAGAAAGATAAGAAATCTATGAGCAGAACTGACTGCAATAATTACTGCAACAGACAATTAAAAGAGGAATATGAATGGTTAAAGGAAGTGGATAAATTTGCGCTTACAAACGCAATATATCACATGGATTCGGCCTACCGGAAATTTTTCAAAGAACATGCCGGATATCCCAGATTCAAAAGCAAACATAACAGCCGTAAATCTTATACGACAAATTATACAAATGGAAATATCAGCGTAGATTTTGATGCCAGAAAAATAAAACTGCCAAAACTAAAACAAGTGAGGGCGGAGTTGCACAGAAAATTTACAGGTCAGATAAAATCAGCAACGGTGTCGCAGGTTCCAAGCGGCAAATATTATGTATCAGTTTTAGTAGAGACGTACCATGAACCATTTCCGGAAACAGAAGGGAAAATTGGTTTGGATTTAGGGATTAAAGACATATGTGTTACGTCAGATGGACGGAAATACAGGAATCCTAAAATACTGTCGAAGATGGAAAGAAAACTGGTAAAACTACAAAGGCAGTTAAAGCATAAAGAAAAGGAAAGTAGTAACTATTATAAGGCAAAAAGGCAGATTGCGTTATGTTATGAGAAAATAGTAAATGCCAGAAAAGATTATCTGCATAAGCTGTCGCATGAGATTATCAGCGAAAATCAAGTGATAGTCTCTGAAAACTTACAGATAAAAAATATGGTAAAAAATCATCATCTTGCAAAATTCATATCGGATGTATCGTGGTACGAATTGACAAGGCAACTCACATATAAAGCGGAGTGGAATGCGAGAAAATATGTCAAAATAGATACGTTCTATGCCAGCAGCCAGTTATGTTCAGCTTGTGGCTATCGGAATACAGGTACAAAAAATTTGTCGGTGAGGAAGTGGATATGTCCAAAATGCAGAGCAGAACATGACAGGGATATTAATGCCGCAAAAAACATATTAGCAGAGGGCTTAAGAAAAATAGCGTAATAGTATATAGGGCAGGAACTGCCCGAATCAACGCCTGTGGAGATAGTAGGGTACGAGGTCGATGAAGCAGGAAGCCCATTGGCTTTAGAAAATGGGTAGTTCACCTGAACGATGGTACTTGTATGAATAATATCCAGTTGGTGATTGACAAGAATAAAGTTGGAAATAAATAAAAATGCGTTCAATGTGGGAGCAGCGTTAAAGGCAGTCGGCTCTTTTGTCAGATCCAAGCGCAACGGTTATGAAATTCAGATTCAGACGATTGAGGTGCTTGGTAATTGCCCGTTTGACCGGATGCTGATGTATGTGACGGGAGTATCCAACATCCGGGATACACTGTTGTTCCCAAGAACAGTGGGAAATCTGTTCTAACAGTAAAACAGATGATAAAGAGGAAAGAATGATGTATCAGACTTATATTTTTGACTTATACGGAACATTGGTTGACATTCACACGGATGAGACTAAAATAGAAGTGTGGGAAAAAATGGCTCTGTTTTATGGGTATTATGGAGCATTTTATACGGCTGAAGAGCTTCGGCAAACATACCGGGAGCTGACACAGGAAGCGGAAAAAGAGGCATTGCGCCACGACAGCCATGAAAGCTTTCCGGAGCTTCAGATCGAGGACGTCTTTCTGGAATTATTCCGCCGGAAAGGGGCAGATGTTCTAAAAGAGACTGCGGTGTATGCCGGTCAGTTTTTCCGAGTCCTTACGACAGAGTATATCCGGCTTTATGATGGGACACGGGAACTTCTGGAGGCTTTAAAAGCCTCCGGAGGGTCCCTTTATCTATTGTCCAATGCTCAGCGGATATTCACAGCGTATGAGATGAAGGCACTTGATATTTTCCGGTATTTTGACGGGATTTATATTTCTTCCTCCTATGGAGTCAAAAAGCCGGACCGACGTTTTTTTGAGATCCTTCTCGAAAAGGAAGAGCTCAAAAGAGAAGAGGCTGTCATGATTGGAAATGATGGCATCTGCGATATTAGAGGAGCAAAAGAAGCCGGCATCGACACATTTTATATCCGGTCCAATATTTCCCCGAAAGAAGAGACGCCGGATGCGGATTTTGTACTGGAAGAAATGGATCAGCGCCGGGTTAAGGAAATGCTGCTTTCCGGTAAGAAAAAGGAAGCCCTGCGGCTTCGCCCATACCGGGAGGAGGATGCCGAAACGCTGGCACAGCTTTTCTATGATACAGTACATACGGTCAATGCGGCTGATTATACAAAGGAACAGCTGGATGTTTGGGCTCCAAAAGAGCGTGATCTGCATGCATGGAACCAGTCCTTTTTAAAGCACAGGACACTCGTTGCTGAACGGGACGGCAGGATTGCCGGTTTTGGAGATATGGACGAAACCGGGTATCTGGACCGCCTGTATGTGCACAGGGAGTTCCAGAGACAGGGGATAGCTGAGGCGATCTGCGATGCCCTGGAAGGAGAATCGGAAGCGGACGTATTTGAAACCCATGCTTCGATTACGGCCCGGACGTTTTTTGAGGCCAGAGGCTATGAGGTGATTCGTGCCCAGCAGGTGGAAAGGCAGGGAATTTTGCTGACCAATTATGTAATGCGAAAAAGAAGGCAGTAGAGGAGAAAAGGGATGAAACTGTTAATCAAACAAAGAGTATTTTCATGGACGGATACCTATGATATTTATGATGAATACGGGAATGTCCGTTATTTTGTGAAAGGAGATTTTTTCTCGATTGGACACCGGCTCAGAGTATATGATGCCGCTCAAAATGAGATCGGTATGGTTCAGGAGAAACTGCTGCATCTCCTCCCGACCTTTGAAATCTATGCAGGAGGACAGTTTTATGGTACTGTTGCAAAGAAACTGACGTTGCTCCGTCCTAAATATACGGTGGATTATAAAGGATGGCAGGTCGAGGGAAACATGATGGGCTGGGAATACGATGCCTTTGCAGGCGGTGTTCTGGTGATGCATATTTCCAAAGAGATTTTCCACTGGGGAGATACTTATGTAATTGACATTGCAGATTCTGCAGATGAAATTATGGCACTGATGCTGGTGCTTGCGATTGACGCGGCAAACTGTGCATCTAATTAAGCAGAGAGGGAAACTGAGAAATACGAAATCCTATGAAAAAGTCAAAAATTGTATCGATTTTGATCGGAGCGGCATTGTTTCTGGCAGTGGCGCTTCCGGTCGTTTTTCTGGAAGCCGTGATCGGCGGTTTTATTATGAAGCTATTCGGATTCCACTATGACTCTATGAAAAGTGTTTTTCTGTTTTTTCTGGTGGTAGCTGTAGCAGATGCACCTTTGGAGATTCTGGCAAAAGCACTTCCAAAAGCGATGATGAGCCTTGGATGGATCCGAAAATCCGGAAGATTCTTTCTGTGGTATGTGTTGGATATGCTGTTTGAGATGATGACGCTGGCGGGAGCAGACCTGTTTATGGACAGCGTCCGTGCGGAGGCGGCGGGAATTCTGGTTGTGTCCGCACTTTCGTCTGCAATTACTGTCTGGCTGGACAGAAAGGAAATGAGATAAAGGAGAATAAGCATGGTAAAGATTGAGGAAGAAAAATGTATTGGATGTGGAAAATGTGTTCAGGACTGTGTAGGACATGCCCTGAAGCTGGAAGACGGAAAGGCGGCAGTAAAACGGGAATGTATTCTTTGCGGACACTGCGCCGCGATCTGTCCGATGGATGCGGTGAAGATTACGGAATATGAAAGTGATGAGATGATTCCGTATGAAAAAGAGCGTTTTCAGCTGGATCCGGAAGTATATGCAAATGCAGTGAAATTCAGAAGAAGTGTCCGGAATTATAAAGAACAGCCGGCGGAAATAGAGAAAATCCGGAAGATTTTGGATGTGGCGGCACATACGGCAACGGCAAAGAATGAACGTAAAATGAAATTCGTGATTGTACAGGACAGGCTGGATGAATTCAAAGAGATGGTCTTTGAAGGAATCGGTGAGGAGCTGGAACTGCACAAAGGGGAAAAGAGTCCGGTGACAGCGCTGCTTTACAGCTTTTATAAAGGGAGAACACGGGATCCGAAGGAGGAATTTCTCTTCCGGAACGCACCGGCGGTACTTTACATTATGGGAGAACGCCTGGATGACGCAGGACTTGCAGCCCAGAATATCGAAATGATGGCTCAGGCGCTTGGCCTTGGCGTGCTGTATAATGGCTATCTGAAGGCGGCAACGATGTGCTCTGAAAAGGTAAGAAACTTTCTGGACAAAGAGGGAAGGCCGGTGGCAGTCTGCATGCTGATCGGATATCCGGCGGTAACCTACAGAAGAACTGCGCCGAGAAAAGAAGCGGAATACGAAATCTTGTAAAATCGGATTGACAAGTAAATTTGAATGTGTTATATTCGTTCCAAGCAATGGAAAGGGAGTAGCTTAAACCTTCTTCGGAAGGTCGATTTGTAATCGTCAGCCGGTATCGAGAGGTACCCGTAGCAAATGAGATAGCAAGACTTTTATTGTGGCAGATGTCATGATAGGAGTCTTTTTTATTTGGTATGAAATTCAGAAGGAGAGGAAAATGAGATGGAAGCAGTAATGATGAGAGAGGATCTGAAGTGTGCAGAAGAAGCAGGAGTACAGGCGCTTCAAAGCCTGTATACAGTCAGAGAAAAGTTAAACAGTGCAAAAAAATGGGGAATTCTGGACATTTTTGGGGGAAGCATGATCAGCACCTATATGAAACATTCCCGAATCAATGAGGTAGAAGGAATGATCGAGCAGGCGAGAATCAGGCTGACAGATTTTCAGAAAGCATTGCGGAAAGTAGAAGTATCACCGAAACTTCAGACTGAAATCAGCGGATTTCTTACCTTTGCGGATTTCGCATTTGACAACCCGATTACAGATTATCTGGTGCAGACAAAGCTTCAGAGCCTGGGTGAAGAAGTGGAAGACACGATTCAGCTGACAGAAGAGCTTCTTGCACATATCAGAACACAGTAGGAGGGACGAACAGCGAGGAAAAGTTTATAGAATTTTTAGAAAATGATTGACACAGCCTTAAATCATAGTATATACTGACAGTAGAAAACAGCATATGATAGCGTGTTACTGAATTTCAGGCATGAACTATCCTTACACATTCCGCACAGTAGCCGGAGTGTATGATGGGAGAAGTTCATGCTTTTTTGTTTTCAGAAAATACTGCTGTCAGATCAAAGAGAGGAGAGAAACTATGAAAGACAAAATTTTTGGTGTTCTTCAGAGGATTGGACGAAGCTTCATGCTTCCGATCGCCATTCTTCCGGTTGCCGGCCTGCTGCTTGGAATCGGAAGCTCGCTGACGAATGCGACGACGATTGAGACATATCATCTGGCAGGAATCCTTGGAGAAGGAACAGTGCTGAACGCATTATTCACGATTATGACAAAAGCGGGAAATGCGATTTTTGACAACCTGCCGATTATCTTTGCCGTAGGTGTGGCAATCGGTATGGCAAAGAAAGAAAAGGAAGTAGCGGCACTTTCTGCGATGATAGCGTTTCTTGTCATGAACGTTACCATCAACGCAATGCTTCAGATTGACGGGACCATCCTGGCGGACGGCACGGTTGCTTCTGATGTACTCAGCGGTACGGTGGCAAGTGTCCTTGGTATTCAGACATTGCAGATGGGTGTGTTTGGAGGTATCATTGTAGGACTTGGTGTGGCGGCGCTTCACAACAGATTCCATAAGATCGTGCTTCCGAATGCGCTGTCATTCTTCGGCGGTTCCAGATTTGTGCCGATTATTTCCACCATCGTTTATGTGGGCGTCGGTATTCTTCTTTTCTTCGTATGGCCGTTCGTACAGAATGGAATTTACGCGCTTGGAGGACTTGTAACAGGAACCGGTTATGTCGGTACTTTGATTTTTGGTATTATCAAGCGTGCGCTGATCCCGTTTGGACTGCATCACGTATTTTACCTTCCGTTCTGGCAGACCGCAGTGGGCGGAACGATGGAAGTGGCAGGACAGCTTGTACAGGGCGGACAGAATATTTTCTTCGCACAGCTTGCTGATCCGAGCACCGTGCACTTCAGTGCAGACGCGACGAGATATTTCTCCGGAGAATTCATTTTCATGATCTTCGGACTTCCGGGAGCAGCCCTTGCAATGTACCATTGTGCAAAGAAAGAGAAGAAAAAACAGGCCGGCGGTCTTTTGCTTTCCGCAGCACTGACCTGTATGCTGACAGGTATCACAGAGCCTCTGGAATTTTCCTTCCTGTTTGTGGCTCCGTTGCTTTTTGTAGTTCAGGTGATCCTGGCAGGTGCGGCATATATGATTGCGCATATCCTGAATATTGCCGTGGGACTGACATTTTCCGGAGGATTTATCGACCTGTTTATCTTCGGTATTTTACAGGGCAACGACAAGACAAACTGGATGCGGATCATCCCGGTAGGTATTATTTACTTTATCCTTTACTATGTGATTTTCCGTTTCCTGATCTTGAAGTTTAACTTAAAGACACCGGGACGTGAAGATGATGATGCAGAGACAAAACTGTATACGAAAGCAGACTACAAGGCAAAACAGGGTGCAAAGGATCAGACCGGCTCTGTGTCAGGAGGAGATGAGAGAAGTATTCTTATCACTCAGGGACTTGGAGGAAAGAAAAATATTTCCGATGTGGACTGCTGTGCAACAAGATTGCGCTGCACGGTTGTGAAACCGGAACTGGTAAATGATCAGATTCTGAAACAGACCGGTCCGTCCGGAATTGTGAAGAAGGGACAGGGAATCCAGATTATCTACGGACCGTCTGTCACCGTTGTAAAATCCAATCTGGAAGACTACCTTGTGAATGCTCCGGATGAAGAGTACATCGCACAGGAGACAGCTCCGGAACTGGAAGAGGAACAGAAAGAAGAAACGAAAAATACAGTAGAAAAGACAACGAAAAAGGTGCTTTGCTCACCGTTTACAGGGGAGGCGCATCCGATCACAGATACTCCTGACGAAGCGTTTGCAGGAAAGATGATGGGAGACGGCTATATGGTCATGCCGGAAGAAGGAGTTGTCTATGCACCGGAAGACAGTACAGTCAGCTTCGTATTCCCGACCAATCATGCGATCGGCCTGACAACAGAGGACGGCGTAGAATATCTGCTTCATATCGGTGTAGATACGGTAAAACTGGAAGGAAAAGGCTTCGAGATGTTTGTAAATAACGGAGATTTCGTAAAAAAGGGAGACAAACTGATGGCTTTTGATATACAATATATAAAAGAGCATGCGAAATCCGAAGCCTGCATTGCGGTATTTACCGGACTGACAGAAGAGGAAGAAATTGTAATGAAGGCATCCGGGCATGTAAATGCACAGGAGGATATTGCGGAGATCGTGAGCTGCTGATTGTAAAGGAGCTTATGTCAGATGTATCGAATTATCAAAGTATTGAATAACAATGCCATTCTTGCCCTGGACCGTGAGAAGAAGCGGGAGATCATTCTGCTCGGAAACGGGATCGGCTTCGGGAAACATCCGGGCGAAGAGATGAAAATGATCAAAAACGCCAAGATTTACACGCTGGTGACGAAGAAGAAGCAGGTCTCCGCATTGAAAGTGGTCAACGGTATCAAGCCGGTATATATTGAGGCCACCGGACGAATTCTGGAGGAAGCGGAGAAGGTATTTGAGCATGTCAGTCATGACTCTCTGCTCCCTCTGGCAGACCATATCGCGCTTGCGGCAAAGCGGGCGGAAGAGAAGAGGCAGATACCAAATCCGTTTACGCCGGACATCAAGGTACTGTTTGAAAAAGAGTACGAGGTTGCCCTGAAAGGGCGGGAAATCATCCGTGAGATGACTGGTTCCGAGATCTCTGATGATGAGGTCGGATTTATCTCTCTGCATATTCATTCGGCCCGTACGGATGAGAAGGTTTCCGAGACACTGGATAATACCCGGATCATTAATGAAGGAATCAGGATGATTGAAGAGCAGTTTCAGATTGATGTGGAACCGGATTCTCTTGCGTATAACCGTATGATGAGCCATATTTACTACATGCTTGTACGGACACGCAAAGGCGAGCAGGTGAAAGCAGACTTAAATGAATTCGTGCAGCTGAAATATCCGAAAGAGTTTGAGGCGGCAGTGAAGATCTGTGCCTGGATGGAAAAAGAACTGAAGACGGAAGTGAAACGGGAAGAAATCGGATTTCTGGCGATCCATATTTTACGGATTGTAGACCGGGAATAGATAGAGCAGAAAATGTTTCAAAAAAAGAGATCCCTGCAGGAATCAAGGGGCGGCCGTAAGGCCCGGATTCCTGCGGGGATCTTTTGCGTCTGTTTCGGTTTTACAGATTAGATGATTTTGGTTGTCCACTTTGTGCAGTCCCACACTTCGGATACCACATCCCGGTAGAACTCCGGTTCGTGGCAGATCAGAAGGAGACTTCCACGGTATTCCAGAAGTGCTTTTTTCAGTGCTTCCTTGGCATCCACATCCAGATGGTTGGTCGGCTCGTCCAGAAGCAGGATATTCGTGTCACGGTTTACAAGTTTACATAACCGGACTTTCGCCTGCTCGCCTCCGCTTAATACCCGGATCTGGCTTTCGATATGCTTGGTAGTCAGGCCGCATTTTGCAAGGGCAGACCGCACTTCGTACTGATTGAAGGATGGAAATTCATCCCAGATTTCATCGATGCAGGTGGCGGTGCTTTCGCCTTTGACTTCCTGCTCGAAATATCCGATCTGGAGATTTTCTCCCAGCTCACAGCTTCCGCTCAGCGATGGAATCAGCCCGAGGATGCTCTTTAAAAGCGTTGTTTTCCCGATTCCGTTTGCTCCGGTGAGCGCAATCTTCTGGCCGCGTTCCATGGAGATGGAAAGAGGCTTGGAGAGAGGCTCGTTGTATCCGATCACCAGATCCTTTGTCTCAAAGAGAATCCGGCCCGGTGTCCGCCCGTAGCGGAAGTGGAATTCCGGTTTCGGACGTTCAGCTGCAAGTTCGATTTTCTCCATCTTGTCCAGCTTTTTCTGACGGGACATGGCCATGTTCCGTGTGGAGACCCGGGCTTTATTCCGTGCCACGAAATCTTTCAGCTCGCTGATTTCCTGCTGCTGTCGGCGGTAGGCCGCCTCCAGCTGTGCTTTCTTGACAGCGTAAACTTCCTCAAAATGCGTATAGTCGCCTACATAGCGGTCGAGTTTCTGATTTTCCATGTGGTAAATGATGTTGACAACGTCATTTAAGAATGGAATATCATGGGAGATCAGGATAAAAGCACTTTCATATTCCTGAAGATAGCGCTTCAGCCAGGCAATATGCTCTTCATCCAGATAGTTGGTCGGCTCGTCCAGAAGAAGGATGTCCGGCTTTTCCAGAAGCAGTTTTCCAAGAAGGATTTTAGTACGCTGTCCACCGCTTAAATCGGTGACATCCCGGTCCAGGCCGATATCCAGAAGACCGAGGGCTCTTGCCACTTCCTCCACCTTGCTGTCAATGGTATAGAAGTCGTGCATGGTCAGGGTGTCCTGAATGGTTCCGAGCTCTTCCATCATGGCAGTCATTTCATCTTCCGAAGCAGCTCCCAGAGAATCACAGATCTGATTCATCTTTTCTTCCAGTTCAAAGAGCCAGGAAAAGGCGGATTTCAGTACGTCCCGGATGGTCATTCCTTTTTCCAGGACCGTGTGCTGATCCAGATAGCCGACACGGACATTTTTGGACCATTCGATTTTCCCTTCATCCGGTGTCAGATGGCCGGTAATCATATTAAAAAACGTGGACTTTCCTTCCCCGTTTGCGCCTACCAGTCCGATGTGTTCACCGCGGAGCAGGCGGAAGGAAACATCCGAAAAGATCGCACGGTCTCCAAAACCGTGTGACAGATGTTCTACATTTAAAATACTCATCACTCAAACTCCTTATGATACAGTCTTTCCCTATTGTACAGGAAAACCGAAGGATTGTCACCCGGAAAAACAGAATTCTCTTTCAGTCGTTAGTTTTGCCTTACAGCGGGAAATTTGATACAATAAGGACAGAGTGGAGGAAGTAAGGAGATTGTAATTGTATAACATCTAAATCAACATGCAGATCAGAAAAGGAGGACAAAGATGAAGGTAGGAATTATCGGAGCGGGCGGAATTGCCGTCACTATGGCGAAGACATTAAATGAGATGGAGGACGCAACAGCATATGCAGTGGCATCCCGTGACCTTGCAAAGGCACAGGCATTTGCCGAAAAGAATCAGATAGAAAAGGCGTACGGTTCTTATGAGGAACTGTTTGCAGATCCGGAGGTGGAACTTGTCTATGTGGCGACTCCGCATTCCCATCATTATCAGTATATGAAGATGGCGCTGGAAGCCGGAAAACCGGTGCTCTGTGAGAAGGCATTTACGGCAAACGCCGCACAGGCGGAGGAGATTTTCCGGATTTCCGAGGAAAAAGGGATCTTTGCGGGTGAGGCAATGTGGACACGTTTCCTTCCATCCAGAGCCATGATTGACGAGGTGATCCGTTCCGGAGAGATCGGGAAGGTCCATATGATTACGGCAAATCTCGGCTATGATATCAAAAATGTAGAACGGCTTCGTAATCCGGAGCTTGCCGGAGGGGCGCTTCTGGATGTGGGTATTTATCCGCTGACTTTTATCCGGATGATTACCGATGCCAAAATCAAGTCCATGGATACGTCCTGTGTCAAGCTGGAGACCGGAGTTGACGCGCAGAATGCAGCCACATTTATTTTTGAAGACGGATGTATGGCATCGATGCACAGCAGCATGTTAGGCGGAACAGAGCAGGCAGGAATCGTCTACGGCGACAAAGGATATCTGATTGCATGGAATATCAATGATGTGGACAGGATTCAGGTTTTTGACAACAGCAGAAAACTGATCCGGGAGATGGAAACGCCGGAGCAGATTACCGGATTTGAGTACGAAGTACGGGCAGCTATGGAAGCTGTACGTGCGGGAAAAACGGAATGCCCGCAGATGCCTCACAGTGAGTCGATCTACATGATGCAGCTGATGGACAGCATGCGAAACGCATGGGGCATCCGTTTTCCGTTTGAAAAGTAAAAAAGAGCAGTCAGTTTCGGCAGGCTTTGATGAAGGCGGAGAAGATCCGGCTCATTTTCCGGGAGGTCAGATACATACATTCCGGATGCCACTGGATGCCAAGCAGGAAAGGATGCCTGATTCCTTCCACCGCTTCAATCAGTCCGTCCGGTGCGAGGGCACAGATTCGGAGAACTTCTCCCGGATCTTTGACTGCCTGATGGTGGAAGCTGTTGACTTTGGCCTGTTTTCCAATCAGGTCGGACAGCATCGTATCTTCCAGTGTGCGGACGAGATGGACAGGATCATGCCGGAAAGCGGCAGCGGGGCTGTGGTTAAAGAAATCCGGCTGCTCGGACAGATCCTGGTAAATGGTGCCGCCGCAGGCAAGAGTCAGAAGCTGCATTCCCTTGCAGATACCGAGGACCGGCTTTTCAGAGTGCTTCAGAAGAAAGGTAAGAAAGTCAAGCTGGAACCGGTCAAAGTCATAATCGGTTGTTCCAAGTTCCGGGGACGGGACCTGACCGAACAGTAGGGGATTGATATCGGCGCCGCCGCAGAACAGAAAACCGTCGTATTTTTTCAGACACGCCCGAAAATAGGAGAGTTCCATGTCTTCGTAAAAAGGAATCAGAAAAGGCAGTCCGCCGTGATCTGCGGCCGCCTGTATGTACGGAAGACTGGTAAACATGCGCCCGTGTTCTCTGGCGCACACAACGATACCGATGGAAGGGGAATTCTGTTTCATATCTGATTTCCTTTCTGCTTATATTAGATTATAATGGTATCAGTTTATGAAAAGGAGTCGTTTCTTATGAATCTGATTGACATGCACTGTGATACGGTATATGAATTATTGTCCGAAAATATGCCGGATCAGGATCTGAAAAAGAACCATCTGAAAGTAGATATAGAAAAAATGAAGCGGGGAGGATCCATGGCCCAGTTTTTTGCCTGCTTTGTGCCGCTGGAGGAATTTCTTGGAAAATCGAAGCACGAACAGGCATATGAATATGTCAGAAGGATGGCCACGTATCTGAAAAAGCAGATCTGGATCTATCCGGATGAGATTGCTTTCGCAGGAAATGGAAACGACCTTGACCGGAACAGAAAGGATGGAAAGATCTCCGCGTTTCTGACACTGGAAGAGGGTGGAGTGATCCATGGAGAGCTGGAACGGGTGCAGGGACTTTATGATATGGGAATCCGCCTGATCACATTGACGTGGAATTATGAAAACTGTATCGGCTATCCGAACAGCCAGGAGGCGCAGGTGATGGAACAGGGATTGAAGCCGTTTGGCTTTTCCGTGGTTGAGGAAATGAACCGGATCGGGATGATTATCGACGTCTCCCATCTGTCAGAGGGCGGCTTCTGGGATGTGGTTTCTCACAGCAAAACCCCTCCGGTGGCGTCTCATTCCAATGCGCGGGCGCTTCGGAATCATCCGAGAAATCTTTCGGATGAACAGATCCGGGCGCTTGCCGAAAAAGGAGGGATTGCCGGCCTGAATTTTTATCAGGAGTTTCTTGGGAAAAGCGGTTCCTGCCTGATCGAAGAGATGGTAAGCCATGTCCGGCACATGTACCAGAAAGGCGGAGAAGAAGTTATCGCCATTGGAACGGATTTTGACGGCTTTGGCGGAGCAGAGAAGATGGAGATCGAAGACATCGGTGCGATGCCCCTTCTTTACGATGCGCTCGGAAAGGCCGGATTTACCCAGCGACAACGGGAAAAGATCTGGTACGGCAACGCAAAACGTGTGATTGATACAGTACTTTAGTTGATAATTTTTTGAGGGAGAAATATATGGTAGAAGTAGTATTTGGTGCAAGTGAGGCGGCTTCATTGAAAATGTCCCGGCTGCGAAACCGGGCGGACGAGATTATCTGTCTGGATCTGGGACTGGACGTTGGAGAGATCCGGAATCTGGATAATGAAAGTAAAAGAAGCAATGCGCTGGAAACCCTGTTCCGTGACGGGACAAAAGCGGGAGAGCGTGTGTGGAAAGAATATAAAGAACGAGTCAACAGATACAGTGTGATGCCGGAGAGATTGAGAACGCTTGCGGCAGAGGGGAAAACAATCCGTATCTGGTACGGCAAAGCACCTTATGAAGTGTGCGGCTATTATTATACCTGCCACCTGTTAAACGATTTGACCGATCAGATTTCAGCAGTGAAACTGCCGGACGTCCTGTTCCGTCAGGATACCAACATGCCATATGAGGTATCTACGATGGGAGAGATTGTGCATGAGGAATTTCCATCGCTCCTTGCGTATGAAAAACCGTTGAATGAGTGGGAAATCCAGATCGGGACGATGCACTGGGAGAGACTTGTGCAGGAGAATGCAGTACTCAGAGCCTCTGTCAATGGAAAGCCGATGAGCGTTCGGGAATCCTTTTATGACTTCATGATCGAAAACACGTTGACAGAAGAACCGCAACAAGAAGCAGAGGTTCTTGGAAACGTTCTGGGAGAATATGAGCCGGGAATCGGAGACGGCTGGCTGGCACACCGGATTGAAGCCGGGATCAGGAAAGGAACAGTCCGGATCGCAAAAGATGACAGAAATCCATTTGAAAGATGGATCTGCAAGAAATAAAGGAGGAGACAGCATGATCCGGAGAGGCGTGACCGAGGATCTTGCGGCGGTTGCCGGAATTCAGTATACATTTGAAAGATAAAAGAGAAACATAGCGTATTGCCAAAGCGGGCCCCGGCAGCCGGTGAGCTGTCGGGGCCACGCTTTTTATCTTTTTGGAGATTTTAGTGAATCAGGATTTCTAATTTGTCTTTTCCTCATTATACCTTTTTTCTGATGCCTCTGTTTTTACCGAATACCGGATAAACACAAGGCTGGTCAGCAGAATCATGCAAAGGCCGGAAATGAAAAACCAGACATTCACGCCTACTTGTTCTGCTATCGGACTGCTGAAAAGTAATCCAATCGGCATTGTAACGGAAGAAATCAAAGTAAGTACCGAAAATGCCCGTCCCATTTTTTCGGGAGCAACGGTTTCCTGTATATAAGCAGTCAGTGGAATTGTATGAACATTTCCGGAAGCGCCCAGGCAGATACAGCTTGCTGCAAAGAAGAACCAGCCAACATAAGTCGGAGGTATGACGCCGCAGATCAGAGATGTGCTCCCCATTCCAAACAGACCGATAAAAGAAACTCTGATTTTACGTTCTACTTTTAAAACGCTGGAAAACAGGAGGGATGCTACCATCATGCCGACGGCAAAGGACAGCTCCACAGCACTGCCGTGCATGGCTGACAACTGAAAATAATCGCTTGTCATCAATGGATAAAAAGAAGAGAGCGGTGCGTAAAAGAACATGCAAAGTGCTTCTGCGGCAACAATGTAAAACAGTCGTTTATCTTCTTTAAATACCTGTAACCCCTCTTTGATTTCTGCAACAAAATGCTGTTCTTCCTTGTCTGTTTTTTCCAGCTTCGGGATTTTCACAATGGCTAATGCGCTGCTTGCTAAAATTGCTCCTGCCACATCACTCACCAAAACGATGGACATAGGGAAGAACGAGTATAAAACTGCGCCGATGACCGGCCCGATCAGGAAAGAACCGGAACTTAAAAGCTGCATCCACCCATTGGTTTTGATCAGTTGGTCTTTTGGTACAAGCTGCGGAATAATGGACTGTATGGCCGGCTGCTGAAAGGTGCTGCCAATCCCTCTGACACAAAGCATAATACATACTGTCCATACCGGCAGGTCAAAAAAGTACAGCATCACTGCGTAAATCAGTGCAGTGATTCCCATTGCCATGTCCGAAAAAATAGAGATAAACTTTCGGTTGTAGCGGTCTGCCGCAATGCCTGCAATCGGGCTGAATAACGACATTGGGAGATAGGCGACAAGCCCTGATATTCCCAGCATGAAAGGCGAAGATGTCTTCTCAGCAAGCCACCAGATCAAGGCAAACTGAACACCGTGGCTGCCCAGCATGGAAACTGCCTGTCCTAATGCAACGATGATAAATTGTGATTTCCACTTTTGTATTTTTTTCATATTCAATTGTCCTCTCATTTTCAAAATAGTTTTTCAAACAGGGGACAATATCAAGTACGATAATCCCCTTAGCGTACTGATGCCGACATCAAGCCACCTCCCTTCCAAAGATCATTCTTCCCTGTATTTATAGCAGGGCTTCCATATATTTCTTTAATCCGTCACGATATTTTTTCGTAAGAGCCAGGTATTGTTGCTGTTCTTCCGGAGTCCACTCACTCCAGATTTTGTTTTCGATTTCGTGTAAAGGATAGATTTTTTCCAATGAAAATTTCTGCCCTTTTTCAGTCAGACAGAGAATGGTATTTCTGCCTTTCCCTTGTTCCAGATATACAATTTCTTCTTTTTCTAATTTGCGGATGGCAGAATTGATGGTCTGGCGGCTGATGCCTGTGAGTCTGCTGATCTCACTTTGCAGACATTTTCCGCCTTTCTCGCAGAGTACATATAAAATATTCTGAACACTGTCTGAAATTCCCGTTTTTACAGCGGCTTCATGATATAAAGCATTGATTTCGCCTGCCAAATAAGTATATTGTTCTGCTCCTAAGTAGTGCATATGCTCACCCCCTTGTCCGATTTCGTACATTGTACATTATATCCGATTTCGGACATAAGTCAAGAGATTTTTTATGAAATAGTAGGGAAATGAAAAAACGGACAGTTGCGTCTGCAAATGTCCGTTTTTAGCTTATAAGGAAATTCGTTTATTCCACTGTAATCCAGTACCGTTCAAAGTTTACCTGTTCTTCCGGTTCCCAGACAGTGCCGTCATAAACGCCGCCGTTTGCAAGGATCGTCTTCCGGCTTGCGACATTGGTATCCACGCAGGAGACCATTACCTTTTCCAGTCCGAGTTCTTTGCAGTATGGAAGACAGTCGTGAAGCATCTGCTTTGCGTATCCCTTACGACGTTCGCTTGGACGGATGGAGTAGCCGATATGTCCGCCGTATGTTTCCAGAAATGGAGTAAAGGAGTGACGGATCTGGATGGTACCGAGGATTTTGCCGTCAGACTCTCTGACATAGATAAACTGAGTCGATGGTACCATATCCTCAGGGATATCATCGCCCTTTTCAAAGCGTACTGTGTGTGCTACCCATTCTGCCGGATCTTCCATGTCGGCCAGAGGGCCGCAGCCATTGAGAGGGCTCCCCGCATCGAGAAACTCCTGACGATAGGAGCGGATCTCATCCGAAAAGGAAATGTCCGGTCGTTTCAGTGTTAAGATTTCCATTTTTCTTTCCCTCCCTCACAGGTATGATTCTAATAATCTTACCAGAATAGGAGCGGGAATTCCAGTGTTTTTTCACCTCTGATACGTAAACATGCCAAAACTTCCGGAGAATAAACATTCCCCGGAAGCTGGTTTATAATTATGCATGATTATGAATTATTTCTGATTATTCTTTTCTTCCATCAGCTTCATGGCACGAACTTTCAGCGGAAGTCCGAACAGGTTGATGAAGCCGTCAGCGTCGTGGTGATCGTAAAGATCGCCGGTTGTGAAGCTTGCAAGTGATTCATTGTACAGAGAATATGGAGAGGTTGTTCCGGCTTTGATAATGTTGCCTTTATACAGTTTGAATTTTACTTCTCCTGTCACATATTTCTGTGTGGATGTTACGAATGCCTGGATTGCTTCACGAAGCGGTGTAAACCATTTTCCTTCGTAGACAACCTGAGCGAGTTTGTTGCCCATGTTTTTCTTCACTTCATAGGTAGCGCGGTCGAGAACGAGTTCTTCCAGCTGCTGATGTGCTTCCATCAGGATCGTTCCGCCAGGAGTTTCATAGACACCACGGGACTTCATGCCGACAACACGGTTTTCCACGATATCGATGATACCGATGCCGTGTTTTCCGCCGAGTTTGTTGAGCTCTGTGATGATTTCGGAAACTTTCATCTCTTTGCCATTCAGCGTTTTCGGTACGCCGCTTTCGAATGTCATGGTCACTTCTTCCGGTTCATCCGGTGCTTTTTCCGGTGTTACGGTAAGTACGAGCAGATCATCGTAGTTTGGAGCCTGGGACGGATCTTCCAGTTCCAGACCTTCGTGGCTGATATGCCAGAGGTTCCGGTCACGGCTGTAGCTGTGTTTTGTATCAAATGGAAGATCAATGCCGTGCTGTTTGCAGTATTCGATCTCATCTTCACGGGACTGCATGGTCCACAGATCTGTCATTCTCCATGGAGCGATGATCTTCAGATCCGGTGCGAGAGCAGTGATTCCAAGTTCAAAGCGGATCTGGTCATTTCCTTTTCCGGTTGCACCGTGGCAGATTGCTACGGCATTTTCTTTTCTTGCGATTTCCACAAGTTTCTTTGCGATTCCCGGACGAGCCATAGCAGTACCGAGCAGGTATTTGTTTTCATAAACAGCGCCTGCCTGTACGCAAGGCATAATGTAGTCTTCGCAGAATTCATCTACGATATTTTCAATATAAAGCTTGCTTGCGCCGGACATTTTCGCACGTTCTTCCAGTCCGTCAAGCTCCTCTCCCTGACCGCAGTCGATACAGCAGCAGATGACATCATAGTTAAACGTTTCCTTCAGCCACGGGATGACAGCGGTAGTATCCAGTCCGCCTGAGTACGCCAGTACAACTTTTTCTTTCATATCTATATCCTCCTGAAATTTTGTTTTCGTCAATCACATGTGTTACTATACACCTTTTTTTATAATTATGCAACAGAAAAATGTAGAAAATCAGATAAAAATAGAAGATTTTTCGAGAGACAATGCATAATACACAAAAAAATATTCACAAAAGAAGAATAATTATACAAAAAATATGTGTATTTATACTTGTGAAAGGAAAAAAAAGGTTGTATACTAAAGACTACAAGCAAAACAGCTCGATTCCAACAGAGCATTCTATAGAAAGAAAAGAAAGGATCGAAAGAATCATGATAAAAGCAGGAATCATCGGAGCGACTGGATATGCCGGAGGAGAACTGGTCCGGATCCTGATGGGTCATAAGGACGTGGAGATCAAATGGTACGGTTCCAGAAGTTATATCGATCAGAAATACGCAGCAGTTTACCAGAATATGTTTCAGATTGTGGAGGACGTCTGTAAGGATGACAATATGGAGGAACTCGCAGATCAGGTGGATGTGATCTTCACAGCAACGCCGCAGGGATTTTGCGCTTCCTTATTAAATGAAGACATTCTCTCCAAAGTCAAAGTGATTGACTTAAGCGCGGATTTCCGTATTAAAGATCAGAATGTATACGAGGAATGGTACAAGATCGAGCACAAGAGTCCGCAGTTTCTGCCGGAGGCGGTGTATGGACTCTGTGAGATCAACCGGGAGCAGATCAAAGGGGCGCGGATTCTCGCCAATCCGGGATGCTATCCGACCTGTTCGATTCTCTCCATCTATCCGCTTGCAAAAGAAGGACTGATCGATATGAATACACTGATTATCGATGCCAAGTCCGGGACATCCGGAGCGGGAAGAGGAGCAAAGGTGGACAATCTTTACTGCGAAGTGAATGAAAACATCAAAGCATACGGAGTGGCCTCCCACCGGCACACACCGGAGATCGAGGAGCAGCTGACCTACGCATCCGGTGTAAAGACGGTCCTGAATTTTACACCGCATCTGGTGCCGATGAACCGGGGAATTCTGGTGACAGCCTATGCTTCCTTAAAGAAAGAAGTTTCCTATGAAGAAGTGAAAGCAGTCTATGACCGCTATTATGAGAATGAGCAGTTCGTAAGAGTGCTTGAGAAAGGCATCTGCCCGCAGACCAAATGGGTGGAAGGCAGCAATTATGTAGATGTGAACTTCCAGCTTGACCCGCGGACGGGCAGAGTGATCATGATGGGAGCAATGGACAATCTGGTGAAAGGAGCAGCAGGACAGGCGGTACAGAATATGAATCTGATGTTTGGTCTTCCGGAGAACGAAGGACTGAATCTCGTACCGATGTTCCCGTAAGAGAAAATGAAGATTCGGATAATGACAATTGAGGATTATGACCAGGTGTATCACCTCTGGAAAACGATTCATGGATTTGGAATCCGCAGCATTGATGACTCAAGAGAGGGTGTGGAGCGTTTCCTGAAGAGGAATCCGACGACCAGTGTAGTGGCAGAAGAGGACGGGAAGATCGTAGGATGCATTCTCTGCGGTCACGATGGAAGAAGGGGATGCTTTTACCACGTCTGTGTAGAGGAGGCATACCGCAAGCACGGAATCGGACGCCAGATGGTGGCTGCGTCCATGCGGGCGCTGCAGTCAGAGGGAATCAACAAGGTATCTCTGATTGCCTTTACACAAAATGATATCGGGAATGCATTCTGGAACCGGATCGGATGGACGAAACGGGAAGACCTGAATTATTATGATTTCACTTTAAATGAAGAAAATATTACAGTATTTATAGAATAAAGATGCCGGGCAGAATCCGGGATCAGAACGGAGGATGGGAACATGAAGATAGTAGAAGGCGGAGTGACAAAGGCAAAAGGATTTGAGGCAGCAAGCACCGCAGCGAAGATCAAATACGAGGGCAGGACGGATATGGCACTGATTTACAGTGAAAAGCCGTGCGCGGCAGCAGGAACATTCACGACGAATGTCGTAAAAGCAGCGCCGGTGAAATGGGACCGTCAGGTAGTGGATTCCGGGAAACCGGTACATGCTGTCGTTGTTAACTCCGGCATTGCAAATGCCTGTACCGGAGAAGAAGGAATGTATTACTGTGAGGAGACTGCCAGGGCGGCAGCGGAAGCACTCGGAATTCCGGCGGACAGCGTAGCCCTTGGATCGACCGGAGAGATCGGACGCCAGCTCCCGATTGACCGTATGAAAGCAGGAGTCAAAGCACTTGCGGAGAAAAAGAATGATTCCATCGAGAATGGAACACTGGCGGCAAAAGCCATCATGACGACAGATACCGTAGAGAAGGAACTGGCAGCTGAGATCGAAGTTGGCGGTGTGACAGTGACTATCGGTGGAATGGCAAAAGGTTCCGGAATGATTCATCCGAATATGTGCACGATGTTAAGCTTCATAACCACAGACGCAGTCATTTCCAAAGAGGCGCTTCAGAAGGCGCTGAGCGCGGATGTGCAGGATACTTATAACATGATCTCCGTAGATGGAGACACCTCCACAAATGACACCGTACTTCTCCTTGCAAACGGAGCAGCCGGAAATGAGGAGATCAAAGAGGGAACACCGGAGTATGAGGCATTCTGCCAGGCACTTCATGAGATCAATGTTTATCTGGCAAAGAAGATTGCAGGAGACGGCGAGGGAGCCACGGCTCTGTTTGAGGCAAAAGTCATCGGAGCCGAGACAAAAGAGCAGGCAAAGACCCTGGCAAAATCCATCGTATGCTCTGACCTTACGAAGACAGCCATTGCAGGACACGATGCCAACTGGGGACGAATCTTCTGCGCCATGGGATATTCAGGGGCACAGTTTGATCCGGAGAAGGTTGATCTGTTCTTCGAGAGCAAGGCAGGAAAGATTCAGATTACGGAAAACGGTACTGCTGTTGCCTACAGTGAGGAAAAAGCGACGGAGATTCTCTCTCAGCCGGAAGTGACAGCCATTGCGGACATCAAGCTGGGAACGGAAGAAGCATCTGCATGGGGATGCGACCTTACATATGATTATATTAAAATCAATGCGGACTACAGAAGCTAGGAGGTAGGAAAAATGGACAAGAGTATGCAGAAATATCTGGACAAGGCAGAAGTGCTGATCGAAGCGCTCCCGTACATTCAGCGTTTCAACAGAAAGATCATCGTAGTAAAATACGGCGGAAGCGCCATGCTCGATGAGGAACAGGAAAAGAGAGTCATCCAGGATGTAGTCCTGTTAAAGCTCTGTGGATTCAAGCCGATTATCGTTCATGGCGGCGGCAAGGAGATCAGCAAGTGGGTTGACAAAGTCGGAAAGGAAACAAAGTTTGTCAACGGATTCCGCGTAACAGATGAAGAGACGATGGAGATTGCGGAGATGGTACTTTCCAAAGTCAACAAAAAGCTGGTACAGCTCGTGGAAGAGCTTGGAATTAAATCCATCGGAGTCAGCGGCATTGACGGCGGACTTCTGAAAGTGACGAAAAAATACGTGGACGGCGAGGACATCGGATATGTAGGAAGCGTCTGCGACGTAGAGCCGAAGATCCTCTTTGACCTTCTGGAAAAAGATTTCCTTCCGGTAGTCTGCTCCGTTGGTCTGGACAATGATTTCCAGGCATACAATGTCAATGCGGACGAAGCTGCATGTGCTATCGCAAAAGCGGTGAAAGCGGAGAAACTTGCCTTCCTGACAGATATCGAAGGTGTCTACAAAGATCCAAAAGATCCGGAAACATTGATTCCGGAGCTTTCCGCAGAAGACGCGATCCGTCTGATCAATGAAGGCTACATCGAAGGCGGTATGCTTCCGAAGCTGAAAAGCTGCATCGATGCGCTGGAAAACGGAGTTTCCCGGATTCATATTCTGGACGGCCGGATTCCGCATTGCCTGCTGCTTGAGATCTTTACCAACAAAGGAATTGGTACAGCAATTTTAAATGACAAGGAGTGTCGGTATTATCATGGATAAATCATATATGGACTCCGTACAGAATGCGCTTGTACACACATACAATCCGGCTCCAGTGATCCTGGAGTATGGAAAAGGTGCGTATCTGTACGATACGGAGGGCAAAGCTTATCTGGATTTCGCGGCCGGATATGCGGTAAATTCTCTCGGATACGGAAATAAAGAGTGGAATGAGGCTCTGAAAAGCCAGATTGACAAGCTGGCCCACACTTCCAATCTTTACTATCATACAAGAACAAAAGAGGCGGCAGAAGCGCTGAAGAGGGTGTCCGGGATGGACCGGATCTTTTTCTGCAACAGTGGCGGCGAGGCGGTGGAAGGTGCATTGAAAGCATCAAGAAAATACGCCTATACAAAAAAGAGTGGAAGATTTGAATGGATTGCCATGGAAGAATCTTTCCACGGACGGGGATTCGGTTCTGTTTCCGTGACAGGCCACAAAGCTTATCAGGAGCCGTTTGAGCCGCTTGTTCCGGGTGTGAAGTTTGCAAAGCTTAATGATCTGGACAGTGTGAAAGCACTGGTGACAGACAGGACCTGCGCCATCATTGTAGAGCCGGTGCAGGGCGAAGGCGGAATTAACGTGGCGACGGAAGAATTCATGAAAGGAATCCGCAAGATCTGTGATGAAAACGATATTCTGATGATCTGCGATGAAGTACAGTGCGGCATGGGCCGGACCGGCTCCTTCTTTGCATGGCAGGAATACGGCGTGCGTCCGGATATTATGACTATGGCAAAAGCCATCGGAAGCGGATTCCCGGTAGGGGCGTTTGCCATGACGGAGAAAGTGGCAGAGTATTCACTTGCCCCGGGAGACCACGGTACGACTTACGGCGGCGGACCGCTTGCCTGTGCGGCTGTGGCAAAGACCGTTGAGATCTTTGAAGAGAAACACATTCCGGAGCATGTTAAGGAAATCGGAGCTTATCTGAAAAAACAGCTTGAGGAACTGGCAAAGAAACACGACTGCATTCTGGCCTGCAAAGGAAAAGGTCTGATGCAGGGAATACAGCTCAGTATTTCTCCGGCGGAAGTGACGAAAAAAGCACTGGAAAAGGGACTGCTTCTGATCAGCGCAGGAAGTGACGTAATCCGGTTTGTACCGCCTCTGATTATCGCAGAAAAAGAAGTGGACGAACTGATACGGATTCTGGATGAGATCCTGGAATAAAGAATAAAAACCGGCATACTGGAAAGACTACTTTCTTATATAGAAGAAAGGAGGGATTTCCGGTATGACCGGTTTTATTATTGCATTGATTTCCGGTGCGCTAATGAGTGTGCAGGGTGTTTTTAATACACAGGTGACGAAGACGGCGGGAATGTGGGTCAGTAATATGTGGGTCCAGTTTTCTGCATTTATCGTCTGTCTGATCGTCTGGTTTTTTGCAGGCAGGGATTCCGTTGGAAGTCTGATGGAAGTACAGCCAAAGTATATGCTGCTTGGAGGAGCCATTGGTGCGGGCATCACCTGGACTGTAATCAAAAGCATGGATCAGCTGGGGCCGGCAAAGGCGGCGCTTCTTATTGTCATTGCGCAGTTGATAGTGGCTTATGTCATTGAACTTTTCGGACTCTTTGGAATGGACAAAAGTCCGTTTGAATGGAGAAAGGCGGGAGGGCTTCTGCTTGCGCTGATCGGAATTGCGATTTTCCAGTGGAAATAGAGTTGTAATTTAAAAAGAAATTCGTTACAATAGAACTATCTGCATAGAGGGGGCTTTTATCGGCTGCGGTAAAGGAGTACTATGCATAGAAAGAAAAGAAAATTGTTTTGTATGGCGGCAGTTCTGATTTTTCTGGTGTTTGCAGGATGCGGCGGCAAGGAGGACGAACCGGAAGAGACGGTGGTGCTTCTGGAGGAAGAGTCAGAGAAAGAGGCTGTTTTGGAAGAAGATACTGAGCAGAAGTCTGCCGGGGAAGAAGAGTCAAAAGACCGGAAGAAGACAGAGCCGGAGATGATTGTTGTCTACGTCTGCGGGGAAGTCCAAAAAGAAGGTGTTGTTACGCTTCCTGCCGGAAGCAGAGTTTATCAGGCGATCGAGATGGCGGGCGGCGTGACTGAGGAGGCCGAGGCTTCCTGGCTGAATCTGGCGGAGGTTCTGACAGATGGAGCCAGGATTTACGTGCCGGACAAAGAGGAAGTAAGCGGAGCAAATCCGGCAATCCCGCAAGGAGCCGGAAGCGGATCCCCGGAAGCAGCCGGTGGGCTCGTCAATCTCAACCAGGCTTCCAAGGAGGAACTGATGACGCTTCCGGGGATCGGTGAGGCAAAGGCTGAGGCGATTCTTCAGTACAGAACAGAACATGGGAACTTTGATTCCATCGATGAAATTAAAAATATTTCCGGTATCAAGGATGGAGTTTTTGAAAAGATTAAAGATAAGATAACAGTGTAGCGAGGGAGAAACATGGCAAAAAGGGTATTGGTTGTAGACGATGAAAAACTGATTGTAAAAGGAATACGCTTCAGTCTGGAACAGGACGGCATGGAAGTGGACTGCGCATACGACGGGGAAGAAGCTTTGGCCTATGCACGGGACAATGATTACGACATGATTCTTCTGGATATCATGCTTCCGAAGCTGGACGGGTTTGAAGTATGCCAGCAGATCAGAGAATTTTCGGATGTACCGATTGTGATGCTGACGGCAAAAGGCGACGACATGGACAAGATTCTTGGACTCGAGTATGGTGCGGACGACTATATCACAAAGCCGTTTAATATTCTGGAGGTAAAGGCAAGGATCAAGGCCATCATGCGCCGGACAGGCAAGAAGGAAAAAGATGGAAAAGATGCGAAGGTCATTGTCAAAGGAGACTTAAAGCTTGACTGTGAGAGCAGAAGAGTATTTTCCAAAGACAGAGAGATTAATCTGACGGCAAAAGAATTTGATCTTCTGGAACTTCTGGCCCACAACCCTAACAAGGTATATTCCAGAGAGGATCTGTTAAATCTTGTCTGGGGATATGAGTATCCGGGCGATGCAAGGACTGTGGATGTACATATCAGAAGACTTCGTGAGAAGATCGAAGTGAACCCGAGTGATCCGAAATATGTATATACAAAATGGGGAGTTGGTTACTATTTTAGGGGGTAAGTTAAAACTCAGGCACCATCCGTTTAAAAGTCTCAGGTTTCTGATTTTCCTGCTGATTCTTTTTATGGGAATGGTGCCGTGTCTGATTTTACGTTTTGTGGTTCTGCGGTCCAACGAGAGCCACTCTGTCTCAATCCGCATGGCAGAGATTCAGAATCAGTGTACGATTCTCTGCAACCAGCTTTCCGTGCTGGACACACTTTCGGGAGATATCCCGGAGACGATCGACGCGGAGATCACACAGTTTTCCAACATTTATAACGGCCGGGTCATGATTATCGATCAGTCTTACCGGATCATTGAGGATTCGTACGATCTGGATGCGGGCAAGACGATCATTTCCGGTGATGTGATCAAGTGTTTTGAAGGTGAAACAGTCAGCAATTATGACGACCGGAACAGCTATATCGAAGTGACATCTCCGATTCAGGGGACTGCGTCCAAAGAGATTGTCGGTGTTATGCTCGCAAGTGTTTCCACGGACAATATTGTGGATATTCAGGAAAATCTGAGACAGACGCTGGATATTATCATCATTACGGTGTTTGTTGTATTGATTGCGGTGGGCGTGCTGATCAGCTTTTACATTACGCGTCCGCTGAACCGGATTACAAAAGCAGTCGAAAACATGACAGAAAGTTATGAGGAAGACGATCTCCATGAAAATGCATTTCTGGAGACCATCCGGTTTTCGGAGGCGTTCAATAAGATGATCGGAAGGTTCAAGGTTCTGGACGAATCGAGACAGGAATTTGTTTCTAATGTCTCACATGAGTTGAAGACGCCGCTTACTTCCATGAAGGTGCTGGCGGATTCTCTTCTTTCCCAGGAGGAAGTGCCGGCAGAGCTCTACCGGGAGTTTATGGGAGATATGTCGGAGGAGATCGAACGGGAGAACAAGATTATCAACGATCTCTTGTCTCTTGTGAAGATGGATAAGACTTCCAACGATATGAATATCGAAATGCTGGATATTAACCTCATCGTAGAGCGGATTTTAAAAAGACTCAAGCCGATCGCGCAGAAACAAAATATCGAGCTTGTATTTGAGACATTCCGTACAGTGGAGGCGGAAGTAGATGAGACAAAACTTTCTCTCGCAGTCAGCAATCTGGTGGAAAATGCCATCAAGTACAATCATGAAAATGGCTGGGTGCATGTATCGTTAAACGCAGACCATAAGTTTTTCTATTTAAAAGTGGCGGATTCCGGAATGGGAATTCCAAAAGAAGCGCAGGAACATATTTTCGAGAGATTCTACCGCGTGGACAAATCTCATTCCAGGGAAATCGGAGGAACGGGACTTGGGCTTGCCATTGCACGAAGCGCTGTGATCATGCACAGAGGGGCTATCAAAGTGTACAGTGAAGAAGGGGAGGGCACGACGTTTACCGTGCGGATTCCGTTGAAATATGTGGCAAATGCAAAATAAGAGGAGGAGACCATGAAAGGAAAAAGGATTGTATCATTTCTGCTTGTCATACTCATGGCGTCTGGTCTCCTGTCCGGCTGCAGGAGAGGAGAGCAGGTCAAGCAGGGAGAGTTTGGACTGTTTTACTTAAGTGCGGATAAGACGGAACTTGTGAGAATTGCCGGGGAAAAGAAAGACGGGTCAAAGGCGGAGCAGGTACAGTATGTGCTGGATGCACTGGAAAAACCGGCTGAAGAGTCAGAGGACTATCAGACCCCGTTTCAGAATGACGTGAGAGTGGAAGAGTTTGAGATCGACGGAAAACAGGTGGATCTTACTTTTAATGAGAAATACACATCTCTGGATGCCGCAGAAGAAGTGCTTCTGAGAGCGGCGGTTGTAAAATCACTGGTACAGATTTCCGGGATCGATTATGTCTCTTTTTATATCGGAGAGGAGCCTTTGATGGCGGCAGACAATACGCCGGTCGGCCTGATGAGTAACGAGGATTTTATACAGAATGTCGGATCTTCGCTCCACTCCTATCAGTCTACGTCACTGACGCTTTATTTCGCCAACAAAGACGGGGACAAACTGGTTAAGGAAACGGTAAATAATGTCCGGTACAACAGTAATATCTCCATGGAACGTCTGGTGATTGAGCAGCTGTTGAAGGGGCCGTCCTCTTCGGGAGCCTATGCAACGATTCCGGCCAATACCAAGATCTTGAGTGTATCCACAAGGGATCAGATCTGCTATGTCAATTTTGATCAGGAACTGATGAACATGAAATCCAATGTAAAGCCTGAGATCCTGATTTACTCGATCGTCAATTCGATTGTGGAGAGCGGGATGGCAGGCCAGGTACAGATTTCCATCAACGGTGAGAGTAATATCAACTTCGGCGAAAGCGTTCCGCTGGACCAGCCGCTGTCGAGAAATCTGGATCTTGTGGAAGGAGAAAAATAAAGATTGAAAAACAGGCCGCTTGCAGTAATGTGCCTTGTTTTTCTTGTGATCCGCTGTCTGGTCTTCTGGGCGGGAGCCAAATGGGAGTTCCCGCCGGAAGTACTGCGGATGGACGGAGAAAAGATCTGTGTGAGCGGGCGTATTTTTAAAAGAGAACAAAGGGAAAAGGGCCCGACATGGTATCTTCGTGCGGGAGACAGGGCGTATATCATCTACAGCTCCGAGTGGAGCGATTACAGGATCGGCAATACGATCATAGTCACAGGCACCTTTCATCTGTTTGAAAGGGCTTCTAATCCGGGAACATTCGATTCCCGGTCTTATTATCAGAATCAGAATATCTACGGAATGATCTTTCCGGAATCAATCAAAGTTACAGACAACACAATTCAATATGGAAAAGAATGGATTACCTCTCTTCGGGAGCGGTGGAAGAAAGAACTTCTGGACAGAATGGGGGACGAGGGTGCGGTTTTAAGCGGAATTCTCCTGGGAGATAAAAGTGCCCTGGATCCGGAGGTGAAAGAGCTGTATCAGAAAAACGGAATTGCTCATCTTCTGGCGGTCTCGGGGCTTCATGTGTCCTTTATCGGCCTTTTGATTTACCGGACAATGCGAAAGGCGGGAGTCCCGTTTTCTGGAAGCGCCGCCCTGGGCATCCTTGTTTTGCTCCCGTATGCAGTGATGACGGGATTCAGTGTCTCGGCAAGAAGAGCAGTTTACATGTATTTTATCCGGATGGGAGCAGAGGTGACGGGAAGAGTCTATGACCTTTTGACAAGCCTTGTCGTTTCCGCTGCTGTGATTGTGGGGACAGCGCCTCTTTCCGTATTTGATCCGGGATTTCTCCTCTCGTTTGGTGCGATCTTTGCCATCTGGGGAGGGGAAGAGCTGCGAATCCGGTTGGAGGAACTGAAAGACAAGGAAAGAAAAAAAGAGAAAACTCCTGGAATAAAAAGGAAGAAAACCATCCGGCAGAAACTGCTTTGGGCAGCGTATCCGGGGCTGTGCATTCAGCTTCTGACCTTTCCGGTCCTTCTTTCTTCCTATTATGAATTTCCGCTGTACTCGGTCCTTGTGAATATCTGGGTAATTCCGATGATGTCGGTTGTCATGGGAGCCGGTCTTTTGGGAAGCATCTGCTGTCTGGTGCTGCCCCCTCTTGCGGATGTCATTCTCTGGATCAGTAAGGCGGTTCTGATGTTTTACGAATGGAACTGCCGGATCATGCTGAAACTGCCTTTGGCAAGAATTGTCACCGGAAAACCGGATACAATCCAGATTCTTCTCTATCTGTTTTTACTGATGCTGGTATATCTGCTGTTCCGAAAAGGAAAGGGAAAATCGGGGATGTCCGCCCTTATATTTGCACTGACTCTGCTTCTTGGTCCATGGAGTCAGCATTACGGAGAGCTGAAAGTCACCATGATAGACGTGGGTCAGGGGGACGGGATTTTGATCCGGATGCCGGGAGGACTGGACTGTCTGGTAGACGGAGGAAGCACATCGGAAGAGATGCTGGCAAAATACACGCTGGAGCCGTTTCTGGAAAGCAAGAGAATCCGGATGTTGGATTATGTCCTGATTTCCCATGGGGATACGGATCACATCAGCGGGATACAGGAAATGCTGGAGCGCCAGGAGGTGGGCGTCGGCATCCGGACACTGGTTCTGCCCGAGCAGCATCTGTGGGATGAAGGTCTTGAAAATCTGGCACGGACCGCAAAAAGAGCAGGGACAAAAGTGCGGACCATGAAAGCGGGGGAAGCAATCCGGGACAGGGCAGGGACAGAGCTTTCCTGTCTTGGCCCTTCCGAAGAATATGGAGGAGAACCGGGAAATGAAGCATCCATGATTTTAAAACTTTCCAGCGGGAAGTTTTCCATGCTCTTTACCGGGGATCTGGAAGGAGCAGGAGAAGAAGACTTCTTACAGGGAGAAAGCGGTTCAGGAACCTATACCGTACTGAAAGTTCCCCATCACGGTTCTGACGGAGCAGCGACAGAAGCGTTTTTAGAACAGAACAATGCAAGGTATGCACTGATTTCTGCGGGAAAAGACAATCCATACGGACATCCGGGAGAAAAGCTTCTGAAACGTCTGGAAACCTGTGGAATCCAGACATTCTGTACAAAAGAGGACGGAGCCATCACATTGCTGGTCAAAGGGGAGACAATGACCATCCGAAAATTTTTGGAATAGGGTGTTTACGGAAAAACATGTTCTATGCTAGAATAGCGGTATGAAAAGTTTAAATGAAGATCTCAAAACAGGACAATTTAAACAGGTATATCTTTTGTACGGTGAGGAGAGCTATCTCAAAAAGCAGTATAAGGACAGGCTTTCCAAGGCGATGCTCCCCGAAGGGGATACGATGAACTATGCGTATTACGAGGGGAAGGGAACGGATGTCAGACAGGTCATCGATCTTGCCGAGACGCTTCCGTTCTTCGCCCCGCGACGACTGATTGTGATGGAGGACACCGGATTTTTCAAAGGCGCCTCTCCGGAGCTTGCGGAGTATATCCGCAGCATGCCGGAGACGACGTGCTTTCTTTTTGTGGAGAGCGAAGTGGACAAGCGGGGAAAGCTATACAAGGCGGTAAAGGAAAAAGGGCGCATTGTGGAGATGACCAGACAGGACGGCAATACTTTGCAGAAATGGGTACTCTCCATGGTGAAGAAGGAAGGACGGCAGATTACCCAGTCGACGGTCCGGTATTTTCTCACGAAAGTCGGGGAAGATATGGAAAATATCCACGGCGAGCTTGAGAAGCTGTTCTGCTATACTCTTGGGAAACAGGAGATTACCATTCATGATATAGAAGAAATCTGTACGACCCACATAGACAACAAGATTTTCGACATGGTCAATGCCGTGGCAGATCAGAAGCAGAAGCAGGCGCTGATGTATTATTATGATCTGCTGGCCTTAAAAGAGCCGCCGATGCGGATTCTCTTTCTGATGACACGGCAGTTCCGTATTCTGCTGGAAGTATCTGAGATGAACAGACGGGGATACGGGAAAAAAGAGATCAGTGAAAATGTCAAGGTTCCGCCGTTTGCGGTGGGACGCTATCTGGCACAGGCACAGAAGTTTTCTCCTTCCAGTCTTCGGCAGATTCTGGAGGACTGTGCTTCGACAGAAGAGGAGGTCAAGACAGGAAGGCTTGCCGATACAATGGCGGTGGAGCTTCTGATTGTACAATACAGTAGTTAATATAAGATACAGCAGTTATAATGAGTTGATTGGAGGATTTTACATTGTCAGTAATTGATCAAAAACATATACGGAATTTCTGCATCATTGCCCATATCGACCATGGGAAGTCGACGCTTGCGGACCGGATCATTGAAGATACCGGACTTCTGACAAGCAGGGAGATGCAGTCCCAGGTACTGGATAATATGGATCTGGAACGGGAAAGAGGAATCACAATCAAGGCACAGACAGTCCGCACAGTCTACAAGGCAAAGGACGGGGAGGAATACGTTTTCAACCTGATTGACACGCCGGGACATGTGGACTTTAACTATGAGGTATCCAGAAGCCTTGCGGCCTGCGACGGGGCAATTCTCGTGGTGGACGCGGCACAGGGCGTGGAAGCACAGACGCTTGCAAATGTCTATCTGGCACTGGATCACGATCTGGATGTTTTTCCGGTAATCAATAAGGTCGATCTGCCGAGTGCGGATCCGGACCGTGTGGCAGAAGAAATTGAAGACGTCATCGGAATTGAAGCCACAGACGCACCGCGGATCTCCGCCAAGACCGGACTGAATATCGACCAGGTGCTCGAAGAGATCGTGCATAAGATTCCGGCACCGGAAGGAGATCCGGAGGCCCCGCTTCAGGCACTGATCTTTGATTCGGTCTATGATTCCTATAAAGGAGTCATCGTATTCTGCCGGATCAAAGAAGGAACCGTAAAAAAAGGAACCAAAATCCAGATGATGGCAACCGGGGCAAAAGAAGAGGTTGTAGAAGTCGGCTACTTCGGAGCCGGACGCTTTATTCCATGTGACGAACTGAGCGCAGGAATGGTCGGCTATATCACCGCCAGCATCAAAAATGTAAAAGACGCCAGAGTCGGCGATACCGTTACAGACGCAGATCGTCCGTGCGACGAGCCGCTTCCGGGATATAAGAAAGTCAACCCGATGGTATACTGCGGTATGTACCCGGCAGACGGAGCCAAGTACCCGGATCTCCGGGATGCCCTTGAGAAGCTTCAGCTAAACGACGCTTCCCTTCAGTTTGAGCCGGAGACGTCCATTGCACTCGGATTCGGATTCCGCTGCGGATTTTTAGGACTGCTTCATCTGGAAATTATCCAGGAGCGTCTGGAGAGAGAATACAATCTGGATCTCGTCACAACCGCACCAAGCGTTATCTATAAAGTCCACAAGACTAACGGCGAAGTCATCGAACTTACAAATCCGTCCAACCTGCCGGAGCCAAGTGAGATCGACTACATGGAAGAGCCGATGGTCAAAGCGGAGATCATGGTAACCTCCGAATTCATCGGGGCAATCATGGACCTCTGTCAGGAACGAAGAGGAGAATACCAGGGAATGGAATACATCGAAGCGACCAGAGCGGTCCTTCACTACCACCTGCCGCTCAATGAGATCATCTACGATTTCTTTGACGCCCTGAAATCCAGATCCAGAGGATACGCATCCTTCGACTATGAGATGCTCGGATACAAACAGTCCTCCCTCGTGAAACTCGACATTCTTGTCAATAAAGAAGAGGTGGATGCCCTTTCCTTCATCGTTTTTGAGGGAAGCGCCTACGACAGAGGACGCAAGATGTGCGAAAAATTAAAAGAAGAAATTCCAAGACAGCTGTTTGAGATTCCGATCCAGGCAGCCATCGGCGGAAAGATCATCGCAAGAGAAACAGTAAAAGCACTCAGAAAAGACGTCCTTGCAAAATGTTATGGAGGAGATATCTCCCGAAAACGGAAACTCCTCGAAAAACAGAAAGAAGGAAAGAAACGAATGCGCCAGGTAGGAAACGTAGAGATTCCACAGAAAGCATTCATGAGCGTACTGAAACTCGACGACAAATAGTCAGAATTGTTTTATTTTTTTCATTGGGGACGTGTACCGATGCACAGGTACACGTCCCCAATAATGATTATGAAATGAGGATAAATAGATGAAACAAGAACTGGAAATATATATTCATATACCTTTCTGTGTGCAGAAATGTGCGTATTGTGATTTCCTGTCCGGCCCTGCCGGAAGGGAGGAGCAGGAAGCGTATGTCCGGGCTCTTCGGAGGGAGATCAGCGTTGCTTCGAAAATGGCAGAGGAATATGAAGTCAGCACTGTCTTTCTGGGAGGCGGTACGCCGTCGATTCTGCCGCCGGAGGCAGTTGACGGGATTCTCAGGACGGTGAGGGAATCATTTTCGCTTTCTCCGAATGCGGAGATTACTATGGAACTCAATCCGGGGACTGATGGAAAAGAGAAGATGGAAGCGTATCGAAAGGCCGGGATCAATCGTTTGAGTATCGGGTTACAGTCTGCGAATGACCAGGAGCTCCATACTCTTGGAAGAATTCATACATGGCAGGATTTTCGAAACACGTATGAGGCGGCGAGAAAGGCAGGTTTTGCCAATATTAATATCGATCTGATGTCTGCAATTCCGGGTCAGACACTGAAAAGTTATGAGAAGACACTGGAACGGGTATGCAGTCTTTGTCCGGAGCATATCTCGGCGTACAGTCTGATTCTGGAGGAAGGGACGCTGTTTTGGAAATGGTATGAGAAGACGGATCATCCAAAGGACCATCCGCCCCTGCCGGATGAAGAGACCGAACGGCAGATGTATGAGCGGACAAAAGAGATTCTGCACGGATACGGATATGAACGGTACGAAATTTCCAATTACGCAAAGAAAGGGAAAGAATGCAGACACAATATCGGTTATTGGAGAAGAATTCCGTATCTGGGATTTGGAGTCGGGGCAGCCTCTCTTTTTGAAGAGCAGAGGTGGAGTAATCTCCGGGACAGGAAGAAATATGTGGAAATCTGGAGTGAAAACGAGCCGAAAGAAGCGCTGCTTCTGACAAGGGAAGAAGTGCAGAAACTATCCGGGCGGGAAGCTCAGGAAGAGACGATGTTTCTGGGGCTTAGAATGATGGAAGGTGTTTCCGAAGCAGAGTTTGCGGCGCGGTTTCACCATATGGTGGAAGAAATTTATGGAGATGAGATCCGGGAACTGGAACAGGAGCATCTCATACAAAGAAAGCAGGGGCGTATCGCTTTAACAGACCGGGGAATTGATGTGAGCAATCATGTGATGGCCTGCTTTCTGCAGGATGAGGGAGAGGAGGAAAGCTCATGATCAATCTGATTCTGGCAGTTCTTTGCAGCGCAGGTGTTTCCATTTTCATGCGTGCAAGTGAGACGTACTGTCGGGGAAAATACGGGATTCTGCTGATGAACTACGCGGTCTGCGTCATTGCAGGGCTTTTGACAACGGGAAAAAACCTGGGACATATCGGGGAAGCCGGTACTATGACAGCCGTGGGATTTGGCGTGGTGACCGGTCTGCTTTACTGCGGGGCATTCATTCTCCTGCAGTGGAATGTGCGGAAAAACGGCGTTATCCTGTCCTCTACCTTTATGAAGCTTGGCGTGATCGTCCCGTCCGCGCTTGCAGTCCTCTGGTTTGGAGAAAAACCAGGATGGAACCAGGGAATCGGACTTCTGATTGCGGTGGTTGCCATTTTGCTCATTAATCTGGAGAAAGGAGCGGTCCGGACGGGAGGAAGCTCCAAGGCCGGACTTGTACTTCTTTTACTTGGCGGAGGCCTGGGAGATGCCATGGCCAAGTTTTATGACGCATACGGGAAAACATCCTTTGGAAGCTTTTTCCTGATGCTTTCCTTTCTTGTTTCCGGAGTAATCAGTGGTCTGCTTGTTGCACGAAACAGGGAGCGGATTACAAAAAATGAAATTCTATTTGGAGTTCTCATTGGAATTCCAAATTATTTTTCGGCCCGGTTTCTGCTGTGGGCACTGGCCGATGTCCCTGCGGTCATTGCCTATCCGACCTATAGCATTGCGGCGATGGCGGTAATAGGAGCAGCAGGAGTGATCCTTTTTAAGGAGAAACTTACGAAAAAACAGTGGACAGCGTATGGGATGGTGATCCTTGCTGTCGGACTTCTGAATATGTAGAAAGACACAAAAAAGATACAGAATCGGTGTTGACAAATGTGTGCGAGAGTGCTAAATTAGTAAACGTAGATATTAGCACTCGAAATAAATGAGTGCTAATAAGACGGAAGGAGGATCTGAATGGAATTAATCCGGGAACTGAGTGAAAGAAAACTGAAGATATTAAAAGCAGTCATTCAGAACTATCTGGAGACAGGTGAGCCGGTTGGTTCCAGAACGATTTCCAAGTACACCGATCTGAATTTAAGTTCCGCTACAATCCGGAATGAGATGGCGGATCTGGAAGAACTTGGATATATTTTTCAGCCTCATACGTCTGCAGGACGTATTCCGTCTGACAAGGGATATCGGCTTTATGTCGATATGCTCATGCAGGATAAAGAGCAGGAAGTGACGGAAATCAAGGAACAGATGCTTCAGAAGGCGGATAAGATGGATCAGCTTTTGAAACAGGCGGCGAAAGTACTGGCTAACAATACAAATTACGCCACGATGGTATCCGCGCCTGTCAGCATGAAAAACCGGCTGAAATTTATTCAGCTTTCCCAGGTTGATGAGGAACAGTTGATCGCAGTCATTGTGCTGGAAGGAAACATTGTCAAGAACCAGATCATCCGGGTTGACCAGGATCTGGGAAGCGAGACGCTTCTAAAGCTGAACATGCTTTTGAATACGACGCTGAACGGCATGTCCATCGATCAGATTACACTGGGACTGATTGCCAAGCTCAAAGAACAGGCAGGCATTCACAGCGGAGTGATCAGCGATGTGCTGGACGCGGTAGGCAATGTGATTCAGCTCGATCAGGACATGGAGATCTATACAAGCGGAGCCACCAACATTTTCCGTTATCCGGAATTATCCGACAAGCAAAGCGCACAGGAAATCATCAGTGCCTTTGAGGAGAAACAGCAGCTTTCGGAACTTGTCACCCAGACACTTTCCAGTGACACTAAGGGAATACAGGTTTATATCGGAAATGAGACTCCGGTACAGAACATGAAGGACTGCAGTATTGTGACAGCAACCTATGAATTAGGAGAAGGCATGCAGGGAACGATAGGGATTATCGGACCGAAGCGTATGGACTATGAACATGTCATGGACACACTGAAAACACTGCAGACTGAGCTGGATACGATATTTCACAAAAAAGAATAGAGCAAAAGCAGAAAGGTGGTATCCTGGTGGGAGAAAGTAAGAATCAGGAAGAAATGGTAAAAGAGGCCGTAGAAGAAGCGAAAAAGCAGGCTGAGCAAAACGGTGAGATTCCTGTAGAGGATGAAACCGCACAGGATGAAGCAGAAGAGACCGGCGCGCCGGAAAGCACAGACGGCCAGGAAGCTTCGGACGACGGCAAAGAAAAGAAAGGATTCTTTAAAAGAAAGAATAAAAAGGATCCAAAAGATGAGAAGATCGAAGATCTGACCGATAAGCTGACACGCCAGATGGCGGAGTTTGACAATTACAGAAAGCGTACTGAAAAAGAAAAATCGGCCATGTATGAGATTGGAGCAAAGGACATCATTGAGAAGATCCTGCCTGTTATCGATAATTTCGAGAGAGGGTTCCAGAGCGTTGAAGACGGAAAGAAAGACGATCCGTTTGTAGACGGCATGGATAAAGTATATAGACAGCTTATGAAGACGCTGGAAGACGCAGGCGTCAAGCAGATCGAGGCCCTGGGACAGGAATTCAATCCGGACTTTCATAATGCGGTGATGCATGTGGAAGACGAAGAAGCCGGTGAGAATATTATCGTGGAGGAATTCCAGAAAGGGTATATGTACCGTGACAGTGTGGTAAGACACAGCATGGTAAAAGTAGCTAATTAAGAAAAATGAAATAAATCAGGAGGAATGCATTATGGGCAAAATTATTGGTATTGACTTAGGTACAACAAACAGTTGTGTTGCCGTAATGGAAGGTGGACAGCCGACCGTTATCGCAAATACAGAAGGCGCAAGAACGACTCCATCCGTAGTCGCATTTACAAAGAACGGAGAACGTCTTGTAGGTGAACCTGCAAAACGTCAGGCAGTTACAAATGCAGACAAAACAATTTCTTCCATCAAAAGGAAGATGGGAACAAATGAGAAAGTAAACATCGACGGAAAACAGTATTCTCCGCAGGAGATTTCTGCAATGATCCTTCAGAAACTGAAAGCAGACGCAGAAGGATACCTTGGTGAGAAAGTGACAGAAGCAGTTATTACAGTGCCTGCTTACTTTAATGATGCACAGCGTCAGGCAACAAAGGATGCCGGTAAAATCGCAGGACTGGATGTAAAACGTATCATCAACGAGCCTACAGCAGCAGCACTTGCTTACGGACTTGACAATGAAAAAGAACAGAAGATCATGGTATACGACCTTGGCGGCGGTACATTCGACGTTTCCATCATCGATATCGGAGACGGTGTTATCGAAGTACTTTCCACAGCCGGAAACAACAGACTTGGCGGTGACGACTTCGACCAGAAGATCACAGACTACATGCTGGCTGATTTCAAGGCAAAAGAAGGCGTAGACCTTTCCAATGACAAGATGGCTCTTCAGAGATTAAAAGAAGCAGCAGAAAAAGCAAAGAAAGAACTTTCTTCCGCTACAACAACCAATATCAACCTTCCGTTCATCACAGCAACATCTGAAGGACCGAAACATTTTGATATGGATCTGACAAGAGCAAAATTTGATGAACTGACAAGCGATCTGGTAGAAAAGACAGCAGAGCCTGTTCAGAGAGCGCTTTCTGACGCAGGACTTCGTCCGTCAGATCTTGGCCAGGTACTTCTGGTAGGTGGTTCTACACGTATTCCGGCTGTACAGGATAAAGTAAGACAGCTGACAGGAAAAGAGCCAAGCAAATCTCTGAATCCGGATGAATGTGTTGCACTTGGTGCTTCCATCCAGGGTGGTAAACTTGCCGGAGAAGCAGGCGCAGGCGACATCCTTCTTCTTGATGTTACACCACTGTCACTTTCCATCGAAACAATGGGTGGTGTTGCAACAAGACTGATTGAAAGAAATACAACAATCCCGACAAAGAAGAGTCAGATCTTCTCTACAGCTGCAGACAACCAGACAGCAGTAGATATCAACGTTGTACAGGGTGAAAGACAGTTCGCAAGAGACAACAAGTCCCTCGGACAGTTCAGACTGGATGGAATTCCGCCGGCACCACGTGGAATCCCGCAGATTGAAGTAACATTCGATATCGATGCAAATGGTATTGTAAATGTATCTGCAAAAGACCTTGGAACAGGAAAAGAACAGCACATCACAATTACAGCAGGTTCCAACATGTCTGATGAAGATATCGACAGAGCGGTTAAAGAAGCAGCAGAATTTGAAGCGGCAGACAAGAAGAGAAAAGAAGCTGTTGATACAAAGAATGAGGCAGATGCGATTGTATTCCAGACAGAAAAAGCACTTAAAGATGTTGGAGACAAGATCGATGCAGCCGGAAAATCAGCAGTAGAGGCTGATATTCAGGCTCTTAAGGATATCCTTGCAAAATATCCGAATGCAGAAGAAATGACAGAAGCGAATATCGCTGAAATCAAAGCTGCAAAAGAGAAACTGATGACAAGTTCTCAGGAACTTTTCACAAAGATGTATGAGCAGGCAAATCCACAGGGCGGTGCTCAGGGAGCAGGACCTCAGGGTGGAAATGCACAGTCAGGACCGGCACCGGAAGGATATGACGATGTCGTAGACGGAGACTATAAAGAAGTATAATACTGCCGGATAACAGGCAGAACACAGAGATTGCGCTCGGCGCAATCTCTGTGCGTGTGTGGATTCCGGCTTGATCCGGGGTCCCCGATACCGAAATGTAGGATACGCGGCAGCGCCTACTGTATAGAAAGGGAAGGTAACGATTATGGCAGAGGCAAAGAGAGACTACTATGAAGTCCTGGGAGTATCCAGAGATGCCGATGACGCAACACTGAAAAAAGCATACCGTCAGCTTGCGAAAAAATATCATCCGGATATGAATCCAGGAGATGCGGAAGCAGAAAGAAAGTTCAAAGAAGCTTCTGAAGCGTATGCTGTATTAAGTGATCCGGATAAGCGCCGTCAGTATGATCAGTTTGGTCATGCGGCATTTGAAGGCGGCGGTGCAGGCGGTGCAGGCGGATTCGGCGGCTTTGATTTCAGCGGTGCGGATTTCAGCGATATTTTCGGTGATATTTTCGGAGACTTTTTCGGCGGCGGAAGAAGAAGCGGCCGCACCAGTAACGGCCCGATGAAGGGTATGAATATCCGGAAAGGAGTCCGGATCACCTTTGAAGAGGCTGTGTTCGGCTGTGAAAAGGAAATTGAGATCGTTCTGAAAGATCCATGTGAGAAATGTCAGGGAACAGGAGCAAAACCGGGAACCAGTCCGGAGACGTGTCCGAGATGTGGTGGCAGAGGCCAGGTTGTCTACACCTCACAGTCTTTCTTTGGAACGGTGCAGAATGTACAGACATGTCCGGACTGTCATGGCTCCGGCAAGATTATTCGTGAAAAGTGTCCGGACTGCGCAGGAACCGGTTATATCTCAAGCAAGAAAACCATTCAGGTATCAATTCCGGCCGGAATCGACAATGGACAGAGTGTCAGAATACGGGACAAAGGTGAGCCGGGTACCAATGGAGGACCAAGAGGAGATCTGCTT
The DNA here is from genome assembly GCF_002161525.1 of Drancourtella sp. An57. Classification (NCBI taxonomy): domain Bacteria; kingdom Bacillati; phylum Bacillota; class Clostridia; order Eubacteriales; family Oscillospiraceae; genus Drancourtella; species Drancourtella sp. An57. The sequence goes on along the minus strand of NZ_NFHY01000009.1, from coordinate 113,344 downwards.
GTGGAAGTAACGGTATCCAGACATCCGATCTTCCAGAGACAGGACATGAATATTTTCTCCACAGCGCCGATTTCATTTGCACAGGCAGCCCTCGGCGGAGATGTGCGCATCAAGACGGTGGATGGGGAAGTCATCTATACTGTTAAACCTGGAACAAAGACAGATACGAAGGTAAGACTGAAAGGCAAAGGAGTACCGTCCGTGCGGAATCCAAAGGTGAGGGGAGACCAGTACGTCACCCTTGTGATCCAGACACCGGAAAAATTAAGTCCGGAAGCAAAGGAAGCACTCAAACGGTTTGACGCTCTTTCAGGCAATTCCCTGAATCAGCCGGAACCGGAAAAAGAAAAACCGGAGAAACCGAAGAAAAAAGGCTTTATGGACAAATTAAAAGAGACCTTCGAGGAGAGGGACGATTAAGAAAACATACAGCTGCGGGGAGAAGCAACCCGCAGCTTTTTTTCTGCTGAAAACCCGTTCGGAAGATTTTCTGAAAACCTATTGACAGCGCTTACAATTCTATGTATAGTTAAAACGGAATATATGAATAATTGCTCATATGTTTTAATAAAATACCGGAATTCCAGGATTGAGATAAATGCCAGGATCCGGAATGGTTATACAGGCTGGCAGTGGGAAGCACAGGCCTGCCGGAAGGGAAAAGGAAAATGACGAAAAAGCAGAAAAAGATGCTGGTAAGAATTGCTGTGGCATTTCTTCTCTATGCAGTACTCTTGATTCTTAAAGAGACAGGAACTGTGAAAGGAATGAAAGAATTTCCGAAAGGATTTCTTCTTTATCTGATTCCATATCTGGTAATAGGCTGGGATATTTTGTGGAAGGCAGCCAGAAATATCCGGAACGGACAGATTTTTGATGAAAACTTTCTTATGACGCTTGCTACTTTCGGGGCATTTGGAGTAGGTGAATATGCGGAAGCGGTTGCCGTCATGCTCTTTTATCAGGTAGGGGAATGGTTTCAGAGCTATGCGGTGAACCGTTCAAGGGCATCGATCGCGGAACTGATGGATATTTGTCCGGAGTATGCCAACATGGAGGAGGATGGACAGCTTGTCCAGGTCGATCCGTATGATGTTCAGACTGGAAGTGTGATTATCATTAAACCAGGTGAGCGGATTCCGCTTGACGGAGTGGTGGTGGATGGAACTTCTATGATCGATACATCCGCATTGACAGGAGAATCGGTTCCAAGGAGAGTGACTCCGGGATCCGATATCATCAGCGGATGTATTAACGGAAACGGTATCCTCCATGTACGTGTGACAAAAGAGTTTGAGAATTCTACAGTTTCCAAGATTCTGGAGATGGTAGAAAATGCCAGCAGCAAGAAGGCAAAAGTGGAAAACTTTATTACCAGATTCGCAAAGTATTATACTCCGGTAGTTGTCATTGCGGCAGTGATTCTTGCGATTCTCCCTCCGGTCGTTCTGGGAGGAGGATGGAGTAACTGGATCCAGAGGGCGTGTATCTTTCTCGTGATTTCGTGTCCGTGTGCTTTGGTAATCTCTGTACCGCTCAGTTTTTTTGGTGGTATCGGGGCTGCATCCAAGGCCGGGGTACTTGTGAAAGGAAGCAATTATCTGGAAGCGATGGCGGATGTGGAGACAGTTGTTTTTGACAAGACCGGAACACTGACAAAAGGGGAATTCAAGGTGACTGAGGTTCTCCCGGAGCAGAAGAAAAGGGAGCTTTTAACCCTTGCCTACGCGGCGGAAGCGTATTCCGATCACCCTATTGCCCAGTCCATACGGGAAGCATATCTGGAAGAAAAAAAGGATGTAACGCCGGAAAAGATCAGTGATGCAAAAGAAATCTCAGGATGCGGGATCTGTGCCGTTTACCGGGGAAAAGAGCTTCTTGCCGGAAACGGGAAGCTGATGCAGACATACGGGATCTCGTTTGAGCCGTACCGGGGTATCGGAACGGTTGTATATCTCGCATTGGACGGAAAATTTGAAGGAACAGTTGTAATTTCCGATACGATCAAAGAGCAGGCGCCGGAGACAATCCGCCTTCTCAAACAGTCCGGCGTGAAAAAGACCGTGATGTTAACCGGAGATAAAAAAGAGGCCGGGGAGGAAGCGGCAAAAGAGCTGGGAATCGATGAAGTCTATACAGAACTACTGCCGGGAGATAAGGTAGAACTGGTGGAACAGCTTCTTGACGAGATGAGCGGCAGTGGAGAAAAAAGAGCAAAACTTGCCTTTGTCGGGGACGGTATCAATGATGCTCCGGTTCTTGGAAGGGCAGATGTGGGAATTGCCATGGGAAGCATGGGATCAGATGCGGCCATTGAGGCGGCGGACATTGTCCTGATGGATGATGATACGGCCAAAATCGCGAAGATTACGGCGATTGCCAGAAAGACCATTCGGATTGTCCGCCAGAATATTGTATTTGCTCTCGCGGTGAAGGCGCTCGTGCTGGTTCTGGGCGCATTTGGAATGGCCAATATGTGGGAAGCGGTTTTTGCCGATGTCGGAGTTGCAGTCATCGCAATCCTTAATGCCATGCGGGCGCTGAAGACAGACGGCAGTAAATAGGAAAAAGATGTTGTAAAGAAGCAGGAATGTGTGTTTACTTTACGGCATCTTTTTGGCATACTAAATCATGAACAGATAAAAGGAGATGGGGAAACATGCTGAAAGTAGAACACCTTTCTTATGAAATAGAAGAAGATGGAAAAAAGCAGGAAATACTAAAAGATGTCAGCTTTGAAGTAAAAGACGGAGAGATGCTCGTTGTGACCGGACCAAACGGCGGAGGCAAATCCACGATTGCCAAACTCATGATGGGGCTTTATAAAGCGACCGAAGGGAAGATCTGGCTGGACGGGCAGGACATTACGAGTCTTCCGATTTATGAGCGTGCGAAAGCTGGAATTGGTTTTGCGTTTCAGCAGCCGCCCCGGTTTAAAGGAATGACTGTCAGAAGACTGCTGAGCCTGGCTGCGGGAACGGATCTTCCGAAGCATATCTGCTGCGGGCTTTTGAGCCGGGTAGGCCTCTGCGCGGAGGAATATCTGGACCGGGAAGTGGATGCGACTCTTTCCGGAGGCGAGATGAAGCGGATTGAGATTGCCACGGTTCTTGTGAAAAAGCATAAGCTCTGCATTTTTGATGAACCGGAGGCCGGGATTGATCTTTGGAGTTTTGCCATGCTGGTAGAAGAATTTCAAAAGCTTCATACGGAGAAAAAGGAGAGTCTGCTTCTGATCTCTCATCAGGAACGGATTATTCAAATGGCGGACCGTGTCATGATTATTGACGGCGGACAGGTGACAAAGTGCGGACCAACACAGGAGATTCTGCCGTATCTGATAGGAGAAGCCATCAGCCATCCACAGTGCCTGAAAAATCAGGGCGCAGCGGTATAAGAAGGAAGAAGGTGCAAGAAGATGATGCTGGATAAGATTACAGAGAAAGTACTTCGTATGATTGACGGGGAAGGATTCAAACAGGAAGGAGCCTTCAATCTGCGTGAAAACGGAATTTCCATCTGCCACGGGGACAGCGAGCATGTCAAAATCCGCAAAAAAGAGGACAGGCAGGGAATTGATATCTATATTGATAAAGATACGAACGGAGAGACGGTACACATTCCGGTTGTTGTTTCCAGTTCCGGAATGACAGATGTTGTCTACAACGATTTTTACATTGAGGATGGAGCAAAGGTAACCATCATTGCAGGATGTGGAATCCACAATTCCGGATGCAACGATGCAAGACATGACGGAATTCATACGTTCCATATCGGAAAGAATGCGTCCGTCCATTACGAAGAAAAGCATTATGGTGAAGGAGAAGGAACAGGAGCCCGTATCTTAAATCCGGTAACCGATATCTATGTCGGCGAAAACTCCATTTTTACCATGGACACGGTACAGATCGAGGGAGTGGACTCGACAAAAAGGGAAACCGATATTACCATGGAGGCGGGAAGCCGTCTTACCGTGACAGAAAAACTGATGACACACGATAAACAGGAAGCGGTCTCCAACATGAAGGTGATTATGAACGGGGATGCAAGCTCGGCACAGATCATTTCACGGTCCGTGGCAAAGGGAGAGTCCATCCAGACCTTCCATCCGAGGGCAGTCGGAAAGGCGGCCTGCCATGCCCATATTCAGTGTGATTCGATTATTATGAATGATGCTCAGGTACGCTCCATTCCGGAGATTGACGCGAGAAATGTGGATGCTCAGATTATACATGAAGCGGCAATTGGAAGGATCAACAGTGAACAGCTTTTGAAGCTTCAGACGTTTGGACTTAATGAGGAGGAAGCGGAAGGCGTCATCATTGAAAATTTCCTCAACTAAACAGGAAGGAAAAAACAGGGAGGTTATGCCTCCCTGTTTTGACTACATCTTCACATCATTTAAATCCATAATTTCCTTGTGGCTGTATACATGCTGCTTTAAGGCCTCAAAACTTTCCGGGCTGATGACATGTTCAATCCGGCAGGCGTCCTGAGTGGCAGTTTCCCTGGAAACGCCGAGATACATCAGGAAGCTGGAAAGAAGGGTGTGACGCTCGTAAATGGTCTCAGCAATCTCATGCCCCTTTTCTGTCAATGCGATATAGCCGTCCTTGTCCATCAAAATATATCCATTCTCCCGCAGGTTTTTCATGGCGACACTGACACTCGGCTTTGAAAAAGAAAGAGCAGTTGCGATATCAATAGAACGGACATTTCCTTTTTCTTTTCCCAGCATCAGGATTGTTTCCAGATAATTTTCAGCGGATTCCTGTATCTTCAACAGAGTGCCTCCTTCCATATATAGTATCTTTGTAGTTTAGGATAACATATTTGTTGTGATAGTTCAAATACTTCTGAAAAATGAACCGGGAAATGGCAGCAGGAAAAAGATTATGGTAAAATAGGCTAAGAAACAGTCTTGGAAGGAGGACGATAGATGCGGAATTTTACATATTGTGTGCCGACAGAGATTGTGTTTGGAAAAGACACAGAAGTTTCCTGCGGCAGAGAAGTGAAAAAGCATGGAGGGACAAAAGCGCTGATTGTATACGGCGGAGGCAGCGCCAGAAGATCGGGACTGCTGGAGCGGATTGAAAAGTCGCTGGAAGAAGAGGGAATCGCCTATGCAGAGTTTGGAGGCGTAAAACCAAATCCAGGGCTTGCATTTGCGGAAGAGGGGGTGGAAAAAGGGATCCGGGAGAAGGTGGATTTTATCCTGGGCGTAGGTGGAGGCAGCGCTATCGATACGGCCAAGGCCATTGCCCATGGAGTGGCAAATCCCGGGATTCCTCTTTGGGATATCTGGATGAAGAAAGTTCCTCTGACCAGGACGACAAAGGTCGGCGTTGTGCTGACGATTCCGGCCGCGGGAAGTGAGACAAGCGACTCTGCGGTCCTTACCAATGAAGTAATCGGGAAGAAATCGGGTCTCGGAACGGAGCTGAACCGGCCGGCCTTTGCCATTATGAATCCGGAGCTTACCTTTACACTTCCGAAATACCAGATCGGATGCGGGATTGCGGATATCATGATGCACACACTGGAACGGTATTTTATTCCGGACCAGAAAAACCGGATGACGGATGAGATCGCGGAGGGACTTCTGCGGACCGTTATCGACAGTGGAAGAAAGGCGCTTCAAAATCCGGCGGATTATGATGCCATGAGCGAGCTGATGTGGTGCGGCAGTCTTTCCCATAACAACCTGACGGGCCTTGGAAGAGCTGGCTATGGACGCGACGATGAATGATACCGTCCGGCTTTCCGTACTCCGCCCGCTCGACGCTTCCGATGTGCTGGAAATTTTCCGGAAAGCCAATCACTAGCAATTGCCAAAGCAGGAGAAAAGGTGTTATACTATAACAAGATGCAGTAATACACTGTAAATATCGATAAGAGGAGTGACAGACGATGAAAGTAGTAGCAACAGAAAAAGCACCAAAAGCATTAGGGCCTTATTCTCAGGGATATGTATCAGGAGGAGTATTTTACTCAGCAGGACAGATTCCGATCAATCCGGCAACGGATACAGTAGAGGCTGACACAATTGAAGGTCAGGCAGAGCAGGCATGCAAGAATGTCGGCGAAGTATTAAAAGCAGCAGGAACAGATTTTGATCATGTTGTAAAGACAACATGCTTTTTAAGCGATATGGCTAATTTTGCAGCATTTAATGAAGTATACGCAAAATATTTCACATCCAAACCGGCAAGAAGCTGCATGGCAGTGAAGGAACTGCCGAAGAATGTACTTTGCGAGATCGAAGTGATCGCAGCAGTAGAGGAATAGGAGCATTAAAGACATGGCGGAAGAAAAGAAACAGGAAAGCTGTCCTTCAGAAGGATGTGCCGGATGTGCTCATGCATCGACATGTACCAGCCAGAAGAAGGATTTCAGAAAACCGGCGAATCCGTATTCAGCGGTCAGAAAAGTGATCGGAGTCATCAGTGGAAAAGGTGGAGTCGGCAAATCCATGGTTACGGCATCCCTTGCAAGAATGATGATTGAGAAAGGATATACGGCGGGAATTCTGGATGCAGATATCACAGGGCCATCGATCCCGAAGATGTATGGAATCCATGAGCAGGCCCTTGGAAATGAAGAGGGAATGCTTCCTTGCGTAGCAAAAGACGGAACGAAGATCATGTCTGTCAATCTGCTTCTGGAGAAAGAAGATACCCCGGTCATCTGGAGAGGACCGATCATCGCAGGCGTGGTGACTCAGTTCTGGACCGATGTCATGTGGGGTGACGTAGATTATCTCTTCGTAGATATGCCTCCTGGAACCGGAGATGTACCGCTTACGGTATTCCAGTCTCTTCCGGTGGACGGTGTCGTGATTGTGACATCTCCGCAGGATCTTGTCAGCATGATTGTAAAGAAAGCATATCATATGGCAAAAGACATGAATATTCCGGTACTTGGAATCGTGGAAAACTTCAGTTATCTGGAATGCCCGGACTGCGGCCGGAAGATCGAGGTCTTTGGAAAGAGTCATATTGAAGACATTGCAAAAGAGCTGGAGATTCCGGTACTCGGCCGGATCCCGATTGATCCGAAGCTGGCAGAAGCAGTGGAAAACGAAGCCTTTGACCAGGTGAACAATGCATACTTAAGCGATGCAGCACAGGTGTTGGAATCATGATCGATTATCGTCTTTTAAAAGAACAGATGGATGCACTGACCGGGACGCAGAGCCGTCCTGTTCCGAATCTGGCCAATGCGTCCGCATTACTCTGGCAGATACTCCCGGATCTGAACTGGGCCGGATTTTATCTGATGGAGGATGGAGCGCTTTACCTTGGACCATTTCAGGGAAAGACAGCCTGTATCCGGATCCCTCTGGGACAGGGAGTGTGCGGAACTGCGGCACAGAAAGATCAGGTGCTCAGAGTGTACGACGTACATGAATTTGAAGGGCATATCGCCTGTGACAGCGCATCGAATTCCGAGATTGTCCTTCCGATCCACGACGGAGACGACGTCATTGCGGTACTGGATATTGACAGTCCGCTTGTGGGACGCTTTTCCGAGGAAGACGAAGAGGGATTAAAGGAAATCGTAAAAGTGCTGGAGAAAAACTGCATATGGAAATAATCAGAAACTCTGTACAGACAGAACATTGCCTGTATGGAGTTTTTTAATTTCTCCTTGCGCATGCCGAACGTATGTGCTATCATAATAAAAAGAACATATGTTCGAAAAAGAGGAGGGGAGATACGTGGATTGTTTTCGGATTCAGAAAGAAAAGACGCTGTGTGAGAAGCTGAGCATTCTCTCTGACGCAGCCAAATATGACGTGGCATGTACTTCCAGCGGCACTCAGAGAAGGGGAGACGGAACTGGAATCGGGAATTGCGAGAAAGCAGGGATCTGCCACAGTTTTACGCCGGACGGACGGTGCGTCTCCCTCTTAAAGATCCTGTTTACCAATGAATGTATTTTTGACTGTAAGTACTGTATTAACCGTGCGTCCAATGATGTGGAGCGGACGTCCTTTACCCCGGATGAGGTCTGCCGTCTTACGATTGAGTTTTACCGGAGAAATTATATAGAAGGATTGTTTTTAAGTTCCGGTATTATGAAAAGCCCGGACTATACGATGCGCCTGATTTATGAGACTTTATACCGGCTGCGGTCACAGTACCGGTTTCAGGGGTATATTCATGTAAAGGCAATACCGGGTGCATCTCAGGATCTGATTCGGATGACGGGATTTCTTGCGGACAGAATGAGTATTAATCTGGAGCTTCCTACGGCTGAGAGCCTGCATCTTCTGGCACCTCATAAGAGCCGGAAAAATATTTTATCTCCGATGCGATATGTACAGAAGAAACGGGAGGAGAATACACATGAGCTTGCGCTGTACCGGCACGCGCCGCAGTTTGTTCCGGCAGGACAGAGTACGCAGATGATTATCGGGGCAACACCGGAGAGCGATTATCAGATTATCCGTGTGGCAGAGTCTCTTTATCAGAAGTTTGAGTTAAAGAGGGTGTTTTACTCGGCGTTTGTTCATGTGAATGAAGATTCTGCTCTTCCTGCAAGGACGGACCTTGGGCCGCCGCTTCTTCGGGAGCATAGATTGTACCAGGCGGACTGGCTTCTGCGGTATTATCATTTTTCGGCAGAGGAGCTTTTATCGGAAGAACGCCCGAATTTCAATCTGGTTCTGGATCCGAAGTGCGACTGGGCCCTGCGGCATCTGGAGTATTTTCCGGTGGAGGTCAACCGGGCTGATTACCAGACGCTGCTTCGGGTGCCGGGGATCGGCTATACATCCGCCAGACGGATTGTGCGGGCAAGAAGAACAGGGACGCTGGATTTCACAGATTTGAAGAAGATGGGCGTTGTGTTGAAGCGGGCGCTTTATTTTGTGACATGCAAAGGGAAGATGATGTATCCGATACGGATGGATGAAGATTATATTTTAAGGAATCTTCTGGATCCGAGGGAGAAGCTTCCGGGGAGACTTGGGGAGATTACCTACAGGCAGCTGTCGCTTTTTGATGACATGAAGATCGGGGAAGTGGGAAGATGAAACGAAGATATATCTGTACGGAGACCATGACAGGAGTACTCTCCGCCATCTATGATGCGTGGACCTTTGACAGGAGTGACCAGGAGGCAGGGATTGTTTTCTGGGGCAGTGTGCAGCAGGAGATGTTCTGTGAGTACCGGGAAGTGAGAGAGGATGAAAAGAAAGCAGAGGCAGTCCGCAGGCTGATTCACCGCCATCTGGGAGAGGAGGCTGAACTGTCTGTCGGATATGCCTTGCTTTCAGAAGATCCCGGAAAGGGAACGGCGATTCTTCGTATGATGATGGAGGCAAGAAACCTTCCTGACGGGAAGAAGATTATGGGGCATCTTTCCCATCCGGAGGTGCGCCGTGTGTTTGAACTGAGCAGAAATGTTGGCAGGGAAACACATGCGTGGAAAGAGTTTCTTCGTTTTCAGGAGCTGGAAGGAGGGATTCTTTATGCCAGCATTACACCGCATAATTTTGTCCTTCCGGGGATTGCTGATCATTTTTCCAACCGGTTCCCGCTGGAAGATTTTGTGATCTGCGATGAGACACATGCTTCTTTTCTGATCCACCCGAAACAGAAGCCATGGCTGATTATCAGAGATGAAGAGCGCAAATGGGAAATAGAAAAATCGTTTTCGGAAAAGGAAAAAGAGTGGCAGAGATTATGGAAGGGATTTAAAAAGAGCGTGACGATTCAGGAAAGGAAGAATTTGAAGCTTCAGCAGATGAATATGCCGCTGCGCTACCGGGGCGAAATGATGGAATACCGGGACGGAGAGCAGTCTTAGGACAGGAGTTTCATTTTGCGGATTTTTTGAGCGGTTTCGACAAAGAAAAGAGGAAAACCTGGAAAATACTGGCATTTTTACAGATTGATTTTCAAAAAAGATGATGGCATAATACATGGGAACACAGAAGGGAGTGTATTCAAATGGAACATAAACGAAAAATCAAATTGACCCCTGCAGATGTCCATGAGTTTGTCACATCCGCAGAAAAGTGCGATTTTGATATCGATGTATTTTACAATCGATTCATCGTAGATGCCAAATCGATTTTAGGCGTTTTCAGTCTCGATCTGAACAAAACTCTGACTGTGCAGTATGCTGGAATCGATCCGCATTTTGAAGCAACTTTGAATAAATTCTGTGTCGCATAAGGCGGCATTTGGCAGGGTATAAAAAAGAAGTGTTTCCATTCCGACAAGACGGGGAAGCACTTCTTTTTTATACTGTGTTTATGTTATAATAAACAAGATTAGACAAAAATGAAAGAAAAGACGTGACCCGGGATGGAAGAGAAAAAAGAGGAGAAGGTACGGATTTCGGTCCGAAATCTGGTGGAGTTTATTCTAAGAGAGGGAGATCTGGACAGCAGACAGGGAGGCACAACGGATAAAGAGGCCATGCTGCTTGGGGGAAGGATTCATCGGAAAATTCAAAGACAGATGGGAGGCGGATATCATGCGGAGGTGCCGCTTCAGATTGTCGTGCCGTGTGAGAAACTGGATATTATAGTGGAGGGAAGAGCGGACGGAATTATTGAGGAGGATGGCCGGACCGCAGTGGATGAAATCAAGGGAATCCTGCAGGATCTGGATCTGATCAAAGAACCGAAGAAGGTGCATCTGGCCCAGGCAAAGTGCTATGCCTATATATACGCCAGCATAAAGGAACTTTCTGAAATCGGAGTACAGATGACCTACTGTCAGATGGAGACAGAGAAAGTAAAGCGTTTTTATCAGACTTTTTCCTGTGAAGAACTGAAGAAATGGTTTTTTGATCTGGTGCACCGGTATGAAAAATGGGCCGTTTTTCAGATAGAGTGGAGGCAAAAGAGGAATCAGTCCATCAAACAGGTGGAGTTCCCTTTCGGTTACCGGGAAGGGCAGAAAGATCTGGTGGTATCGGTGTACCGGTCGATTCTCAGGAAGAAGAAGCTGTTTATTCAGGCGCCGACAGGAGTAGGGAAGACGATGGCGACAGTGTTCCCTGCGGTAAAGGCGGTTGGCGAAGGACTGGCGAATCAGATCTTCTATCTGACAGCCAAGACGATCACAAGGACAGTGGCGGAAAAGGCTTTCCTTACGTTAAAGGAGCAGGGACTGGCCTGCAAGGTTATTACTCTGACTGCAAAAGAGAAGATCTGCTTTTGTGAAAAAGCGGAATGCAATCCGGATGCCTGCCCGTATGCGAAAGGACACTTTGACCGGGTCAATGATGCGGTCTTTGATATGCTGACCCACACCGATGATATGAGCAGGGATCAGATTGAATCCTATGCAAGAAAGCATACCGTATGTCCGTTTGAGATGGCGCTGGATCTTTCTGTCTGGACTGATGCGGTCATCTGTGATTACAATTATGTATTTGATCCGAATGCCCATCTCAGGCGCTTTTTCGGAGAAGGAGCGAAGAAGGAGTATCTCTTTTTGATTGACGAGGCGCACAATCTGGTGGAAAGGGGGAGATCCATGTACAGTGCCTCCATCTGCAAGGAAGATTTTCTGGAGGTCAGAAGAGCGGTAAAAGAGGAGGATGCAAAACTGGGAAAAGCCATCAGCGGGTGTAATGAGCAGCTTCTGACACTGAAAAGGGAATGCCCGGGACATGCTTTATATTCCAGTGTCTCCCATTTGGTGCTCCGTCTGATGAATGTGATGACCGAAATAGAGCGTTTTCTGGAAGAGTGCAGTCAGGAAGAGATTCGGGAGAAGGTGCTGGATCTGTATTTTGAGATTCGGGACTTTCTGTATATTCATGATAAACTGGACGAAAATTATATGATTTATACGGAGCTTACCGAAGAAGGGAAGTTTTATGTCCGGCTGTTCTGCGTGAATCCGGCGGTCAATTTAAGCGAGTATCTGAATTATGGAGTCAGCACGATCTTCTTTTCGGCCACCCTGCTTCCGATTCAATATTATAAGAAGCTGTTGAGCACGCAGACAGATGACTATGCGGTGTATGCCCATACCCCGTTTCCGGAAGAGAATAAAAGTGTTCTGATCGGAAGCGATGTTACGACCCGATATACGAGGCGCAGTGAGGAGATGTACGAGCGGTATGCCAGATATATGCTGGAGACGGTTCGAAAGAAAAATGGGAATTATCTTGCCTTTTTCCCATCCTATCGGTTTTTAAATGATGTGTATGAGGCCTTTTTGGCACTTCAGAAAGAAGAGGAAGAGATTTTCTGCCTGATTCAGGATCCGGGCATGACGGAGGAAGAACGGGAAGAATTTCTGAATTACTTTGAGGAAGAGCGGGACGGATCACTGATCGGATTCTGCGTGATGGGCGGGATTTTTTCAGAGGGGATCGATCTGACAGAAGAGCGGCTGATCGGGACGTGGATTGTCGGCACAGGACTTCCCCAGGTCTGTCTGGAGAGAGAGCTGTTAAAGCAGTATTTTGATGAAAAAGGAATGAGCGGATTTGATTATGCCTACCTGTATCCTGGAATGAATAAAGTCATGCAGGCGGCTGGACGGGTGATCCGAACCGATACGGACAGAGGAATGATTTTTCTTCTGGACGACCGTTTCCTGCTTCGACAGTACCGGGCGGTCTTTCCCAGAGAATGGAGCAAGGCTTTCTCCATCCGGCTTCCCCAGACGGCCGAAGCGGTGGCTGCATTCTGGGATGAAACCAGGACGCAGCCATAGAACACTCCGAAAACGTAAGGATCCGGCTGTGATCCAAAGATTAGAAGTAATCGAGAAAAGCCTGTACAGACCGGGACATCGGAATCCGGTCATTGTAGGCGATCAGGAGCTGCCGCTTTGGCAGCTCTTCTTTTGTCTCCACGATAAAGAGCCCTTCCGGGTCACGGCTTAAACAGTAATCCGGAATGAAAGCGATGCCAAGGCCGATTTTTGCAAGATCGATGAGAAGATCATTGCTGCTCAGTTCGATTTCCGGTACCAGATCCAGCTGATGCTGCTGAAAAAGACTGTGAAGGAATTCACTGGTCGTACTTTTCCGGTCCAGCATCAGGATCGGTTGATCCAAAAGTTCCTGGTAGGAAAGTTTCTTCCCTTTCAGGTGGGAGAAGGAATCATTGGCGACAAAGACGTCCCGGAACGTTTTGATCTTTTTGACAGTAGAAAGCTGGTTGATATAATTGTTAGGGTAATTGATAAAAATCAGATCCACCTGTCCGTTTTCCAGAAGATCCACGCATTTGATGGACGTCTGGTTTGTCACCTTGATGTGAGAACTTGGAAAACTCCTGTGAAAACGCTCCAGATACGGTACAAGAAAGTAGCGGCAGATGGTATCACTTGCCCCGATCCGGATCTGACCGCCTGTGGAGGCGGATTCCAGAAGCTGGTTTTCTCCTCTTTTGATCAGATTCATGGCCGGTTCCACATGGCGCAGAAGGATCTCCCCTTCCGGAGTGAGCTGGACTTTCTTTGTACTCCGGATAAACAGGACCTGATCCAGTTTCTTTTCCAGAGCCTTGATTGACTGGCTGACTGCGGACTGGGAAATATAAAGCTGCTTGGATGCTTCGGAGAAGCTTAAACTTGACGCAACATAGTAAAAAACTTTATATAATTCATAGTTGATATCCATCATAAGTCCTCCTTATAAATTCTAGTTTTATTATAAGGAAAGAATGGAAAAAAAACAAGGCACAAAAGTTTTGCTGGAAGGACGGGCCGACAGCATATATAATAGGAAAAGAAGACAGACAGAAAGGAACGGCGATAAGAATGAAGACAAAAAAAGTGCTACACGGATTTCTGACAGCAGCGGCAGCGGTTTCGCTGATTCTGATTTTACTGCTGAGTGCTTTCGAGATCGCAGCATACAGTGATTTTGGTTTTTACCAGAAAGAATATGAAAAGTATGAAATTCAGGAGACACTCCCGATGGAGATGGACGACATCATGGATGTTACGGAAAAGATGATGTCCTACTTACGAGGAGACCGGGAGGAGCTTTCCGTCATGACTACGATTGATGGGGAGCGTCAGGACTTTTTTAATGAGCAGGACCGGTTCCACATGGGAGAGGTCCGGGATCTGTTTCTTGGAGGGTTTGCCCTCAGAAGATATGCGGCGGTTATACTGGCTGCGGCGGTAGTGCTTCTGCTCATTTTGAAGGCGGATCTCAAACGGATTCTGCCGAAGGCTTACGAGATCACGGTCGGAGTGTTTCTGGCGCTGGTTGCGGCTCTTGGAATTGCGATTGCCGTGAACTTTGACCGGTGCTTTGTCATTTTCCATGAGCTGTTTTTCGACAATGATCTGTGGATGTTTGACCCGGCCACGGATTATATGATCCGGATGCTTCCGGAAGGATTTTTCTTCGATATGACACTGCGGATCGGGGGATTTTTTGTTGCTTTTCTGATTTTCTTTGAATTGATCTGTATTGGACTTCGGATCTGGAGGAAGAAAAAAGAAAATTAGGACAACTTATAAGTAAATTTAAATATATTAATTATACTTATCAAGAAAAGTATGATACACTAGGGTCAGAATCGAATAATCTTGTAAAAAGAAGAATGGAGGAAATTCATGAGCGGTGTAAGACGTGTATATGCAGAGAAAAAGCAGGATTTTGCCGTACAGGCGAAAGCATTAAAACACGAGATCAAAAGCTACCTGGGGATTTGCGGCGTGACCAATGTCCGTGTGCTGATCCGCTATGATATTGAAAATCTGTCAGACGAGACATTTGAGAGAGCGTGCAACGGTGTGTTTGCGGAACCGCCGGTAGATACCTTATATAAAGAGACTTTCCCGATGAAAGAGGACGAGCGGGCATTTTCCGTAGAGTACCTGCCGGGACAGTTTGACCAGAGAGCGGATTCTGCTGTACAGTGCGTACAGTTTATCCGTGAGGATGAAAAGCCGGTAATCAAGACGGCGACAACTTACGTAATCGAAGGAAGCGTAAGCGACGAGGAGTTTGCGGCAATCAAGGCGCACTGCATCAACCCAGTGGATTCCAGAGAAACCGGAATGGACAAGCCGGAAACACTGGTGACACAGTTTGAGGAGCCTGCAGACGTCCTGATTTTTGACGGCTTCCAGGACATGGAAGAGGGAAGCTTAAAAGAGCTTTATGATTCCCTTGGCCTTGCCATGACATTTAAGGATTTCCTTCATATTCAGAATTATTTCCGGACAGAGGAGAAGCGTGATCCGTCCATGACAGAGATCCGTGTGTTGGATACATACTGGTCTGATCACTGCCGTCATACGACATTCTCCACTGAGCTTACCAATGTAACTTTCGGAGAGGGAGACTACCGTGAACCTCTGGAAGAGACATACCGGGAATATTTACAGACACACAGTGAAATTTTCAAAGGCAGAGAGGACAAGTTTGTCTGCCTGATGGACCTTGCCCTGATGGCAATGCGGAAGCTGAAAAAAGAAGGAAAGCTTCAGGATCAGGAGGAGTCCGATGAGATCAATGCGTGCAGTATCGTAGTGCCGATCGAAGTGGACGGAAAGGAAGAAGAGTGGCTTGTCAACTTTAAGAACGAGACACACAATCATCCGACCGAGATCGAGCCGTTTGGAGGCGCTGCAACCTGCCTTGGCGGAGCCATCCGTGACCCGCTGTCCGGCCGTACTTATGTTTACCAGGCAATGCGTGTGACAGGAGCGGCAGATCCGACCGTTTCTGTGAAAGATACGATGAAAGGAAAGCTTCCTCAGAAGAAGCTTGTCAGAGAGGCTGCTCATGGATACAGCTCCTACGGCAACCAGATTGGACTTGCTACAGGCATGGTTAAAGAGATTTATCATCCGGATTATGTGGCAAAACGTATGGAGATCGGTGCTGTCCTTGGCGCTGCGCCGAGACGTGCGGTCATCCGTGAGACATCCGATCCGGGCGATATCATCATTCTGCTCGGCGGACGGACAGGAAGAGACGGATGCGGCGGTGCGACCGGTTCTTCCAAAGTACATACAGAGGCATCCATCGAGACCTGTGGTGCGGAAGTTCAGAAAGGAAATGCGCCGACAGAGCGTAAGATTCAGAGAATGTTCCGCAGAGAAGAAGTCAGCCGTCTCATCAAGAAGTGTAATGACTTTGGCGCAGGCGGAGTTTCCGTTGCGATTGGAGAGCTGGCAGATGGTCTGAGAGTGGATCTTGACAAAGTGCCGAAAAAATACGCAGGACTTGATGGAACAGAGATCGCTATTTCCGAGTCCCAGGAACGTATGGCCGTTGTAGTAGATCCAAAAGATGTCGCACAGTTTTTAGAGTATGCCAAAGAGGAGAACCTGGAGGCAGTGGAAGTGGCAGTTGTCACAGAAGAGCCTCGCCTTGTACTCTCCTGGAGAGGCAAAGAGATTGTCAATATTTCCCGTGCATTCCTCGATACAAACGGAGCACATCAGGAGACAGAAGTCTTTGTTGAGATTCCGTCAAAAGACGGCAACATGCTGGAAGAACGCAAAGATGTTCCGGATGTGAAAGAAGCATGGCTTGATACTTTAAAAGACCTCAACGTATGTTCCCAGAAAGGACTTGTGGAGATGTTTGACGGTTCCATCGGAGCAGGATCTGTCTTCATGCCGCACGGCGGAAAATACCAGATGACAGAGACCCAGACCATGGTAGCCAAACTTCCGGTACTGAAAGGGGCATGTGATACCGTGTCTATGATGAGCTTTGGATTTGACCCGTATCTTTCAAGCTGGAGCCCGTATCACGGAGCAGTTTATGCAGTGACCGAGTCCATCGCAAAGATCGTAGCTTCCGGCGGAGATTACCGGAAAATCCGCTTCACATTCCAGGAGTATTTCCGCAGAATGACAGAAGATCCGAAACGCTGGAGTCAGCCGTTTGCGGCACTCCTTGGTGCATACAGCGCACAGATCGGATACGGACTTCCATCCATCGGAGGAAAGGACAGTATGTCCGGAACCTTCCAGGATATCGATGTACCTCCGACACTGGTTTCCTTTGCTGTGGACATTGCGAAGGTTGGAGACATTATTACACCGGAACTCAAAGCAGCAGGCAATAAGCTTGTATGGCTTCGGATTGAGAAAGACCAGTACAGCCTCCCGGTTTACAGCCAGACAATGGATCAGTACGGCAAGTTCCGCGAGGACATTCAGAATGGAAACATTGTTTCCGCGTACGCTCTGGACCGCCACGGTATTGCTGCGGCTGTCAGCAAGATGGCATTCGGAAACGGCATGGGTGTCAAGATTGAGCATAATGTAGACCCGAGAGATTTCTTTGCTCCGGGATTTGGAGATATTATCGCAGAAGTACCGGCAGACAAAGTCGGAAAACTTGCGATTACATATACAGTGATCGGTGAAGTGACAGATAACGGTACCTTCTCTTATGGAAATACGGAAATTACACTTGCAGAAGCAGAGTCAGCATGGAAAGCACCTCTGGAAAAGGTATTTGCAACCGTTTCAGGTGAAGAATCAGCACCGGAGTCCGTATATGTGGCGCCGGCAGATCCGGAAGCACGTATCACGGAAGACGGATGCTACGATACAAAGAAAGTTCACATCTGCTCCCACAAGATTGCGCAGCCGACTGTCTTTATTCCGGTATTCCCGGGAACAAACTGCGAGTACGACAGTGCAAAGGCATTTGAGCGCGCAGGTGCTAAGGTGATTACAAAGGTATTCCGGAATCTGGATGCGGCAGATATCCGCGATTCTGTAGCTGAGTTTGAAAAGGCAATCGGACAATCTCAGATTATTATGTTCCCGGGCGGATTCTCCGCAGGAGATGAGCCGGACGGATCTGCGAAGTTCTTTGCGACTGCATTCCAGAACGCAAAGATGAAAGAAGCAGTAGAGAAGCTCTTAAATGAAAGAGACGGTCTTGCGCTTGGTATCTGTAACGGATTCCAGACACTGATCAAACTGGGCCTTGTTCCGCACGGCAAGATTGTCGGACAGACAGAAGACGCGCCGACATTGACATACAATACCATTGGACGTCATATTTCCAAGATGGTTTACACAAAAGTAGTTACAAACAAGTCCCCATGGCTTCAGATGGCAGAGCTTGGCGGAGTTTATACAAACCCGGCTTCCCACGGGGAGGGACGTTTTGTTGCAAATGAAGAATGGCTTAATACCCTCTTTGCAAACGGACAGGTAGCGACACAGTACTGCGATCTGGACGGAAATGTAACGATGGACGAGGAATGGAATGTTAACGGTTCCTACCGCGCGATCGAAGGTATCACAAGCCCGGACGGACGTGTACTTGGCAAGATGGCACATTCCGAGCGTAGAGCGGATGGTGTGGCAATCAATATTTACGGCGAACAGGATATGAAGATCTTTGAATCCGGCGTCGCATATTTCAAATAGGGCATATAATTGATAGAGAAAGAGGACAGTTCAGAGCAGGATTTGTCCTCTTTCCGTTTCCCTTGAGTATTTGACAGAAGAAAACACGATGATTATAATGTAAGCGTAAAATTGCTTAATGGTTTTATTAAGGGAGGGACAGATATGCCGTCCAGTAAGATCGGAAAATATATTTCTATTCTAAACCGTCAGTCACAGAAGTATCTGCACCATCTGGTGGAGCAGTACGGGATCGGCTATTCCAGCTATTATTTTGTCATGTATATTGGGGCCAATCCAAAGTGCAGCCAGAGAGAGATGTGCGATTCCATGGCCATGGATCAGGCAATGGCGACGAGAGAGATGCGTCGCCTCGAGAAAAGTGGATATATAATCAGGGAAAAACGTCCGGGAAATGCAAAAACATACGAAATTTCGCTTTCAGAAAGCGGAGAAAAACTGTATCTGAAGCTGAAAGACAAGTTGACGGAATGGTGGGGAGAACTGCTGGCCGAGAGCGAAATCGATCCGGAGCCGTTTTCCGAACAACTGCGAATACTGGCAAAAGCCGCCCATGAGAAGGCCGCGGGAATGGAAAATCAGGAAAAACGAACCAAAAAGACAAGGTAAAAAATTCTTGACAATGACATGAAAATGCTTTACAGTGTTAAAGAAGAAAAGCGATGTATGTTTATGCAGACTTTTTTAGGAAAAGAAGTAGGAGGAAGATGTTATGTCATACGTAGATGAAGTGATTGACCTTGTAGTAAAGAAAAACCCAAACGAACCGGAATTTCACCAGGCTGTCAAAGAAGTTCTGGAATCTCTCCGTGTCGTGATTGAGGCAAATGAAGATAAATACAGAAAAGAAGCGCTTCTGGAAAGACTGACAGAGCCAGAAAGACAGCTGCTCTTCCGTGTGCCGTGGGTAGACGACAACGGACAGGTACATGTCAATAAGGCATACCGGGTACAGTTCAACAGCGCAATCGGACCATACAAAGGAGGACTCAGACTCCATCCGTCTGTAAATTTAAGCATTATTAAATTCCTTGGATTTGAGCAGATTTTCAAAAACTCACTGACAGGTCTTCCAATCGGCGGAGGAAAAGGCGGATCTGACTTTGATCCAAAAGGAAAATCCGACAGAGAGATCATGGCATTCTGTCAGAGCTTCATGACAGAGCTGTGCAAATACATTGGAGCAGACACAGACGTGCCGGCCGGAGACATCGGAACAGGGGCAAGAGAGATCGGCTACATGTTCGGACAGTACAAGAGAATCCGCGGCGTATTTGAAGGCGTGCTCACAGGAAAGGGTCTGACATACGGAGGATCCCTTGTTCGTACAGAAGCAACAGGATACGGACTGCTTTACTTCACGGAAGAAATGTTAAAACTCGCAGGCAAAGACATGAAAGATAAAGTCATTGCCATCTCCGGAGCAGGAAATGTTGCGATCTATGCAGCAGAAAAAGCAGTACAGATGGGTGCAAAAGTCGTGACCATGAGCGATTCTACCGGATGGATCTACGATCCAGAAGGCATTGATCTGGATGCAGTGAAAGAAATCAAAGAAGTAAAACGCGCAAGACTGACCGAGTACAAGACATACCGTCCGAACTCCGAATACCATGAAGGCGCAGGCGTATGGTCCGTAAAATGCGACATCGCACTTCCTTGCGCAACACAGAACGAACTGCACCTTGAAGATGCAAAACAGCTTGTGGCAAACGGATGTATCGCAGTTGCAGAAGGAGCAAACATGCCGACTACAATGGAAGCAACCGAATACTTACAGGCAAATGGCGTACTCTTTGCACCTGGAAAAGCATCCAACGCCGGCGGTGTTGCAACATCCGCACTGGAAATGTCACAGAACAGCGAGCGTTTGAGCTGGTCTTTTGAAGAAGTTGATGCGAAACTGAAAAACATCATGGTAAACATCTGCCACAACGCAGCAGACGCAGCAAAGAGATACGGATGCGAAGGCAACTATGTTGTAGGAGCAAACATTGCCGGATTTGAAAAAGTAGCAGCCGCAATGGAAGCTCAGGGAATTGTTTAAAAATTTCCGCAAAATAAAGACGCAGATTCATTGAGATCCTGCTATAACAGTCTGAAACGGAAAAAGCCGCAAAGACCACCAAAAAAAGTGAAAAAATCTATGTCAAAAAAGATAAAAAAAGTGTTGACATTTATCAGATGTTAATAGTATAATAATCAAGCGGGTTGCGAAAGCGACCCGCGATATATGGGATCTTAGCTCAGCTGGGAGAGCATCTGCCTTACAAGCAGAGGGTCATAGGTTCGAGCCCTATAGGTCCCATTTCGTAAGAAATTACGAACATATGGCGGGATAGCTCAGTTGGCTAGAGCATACGGTTCATACCCGTAGTGTCGCTGGTTCGAATCCAGTTCCCGCTATTCATATGGGATCTTAGCTCAGCTGGGAGAGCATCTGCCTTACAAGCAGAGGGTCATAGGTTCGAGCCCTATAGGTCCCATTTCTTATGAAAATTACAAAACATATGGCGGGATAGCTCAGTTGGCTAGAGCATACGGTTCATACCCGTAGTGTCGCTGGTTCGAATCCAGTTCCCGCTACTACAAATTCATAAGTACAAAAAAGAGACGAAAGTCTCTTTTTTTGTTGTGTTTTACTTTCGGCGGGGACGTGTTCCGATACACAGGTACACGACGTAAATGACAAAAAAACCCCCGAAACCCGCATAAAATAAGGCAAAACTCAAATTGTCAGATTTTTTTCATCGGGGACAGGTTCCGATACACCGGAACACGTCCCCGATAATTTGGCAATAATTCTAAATAATTCTTAATATTTCTGGAATATGGTTTTTTACGTTGTATCTGGCAGACTTTTTAGATATAATATTGAAAAAATCGAACGAAAAGGGGAAGGATATGGAATTACGTTTAAATAATGTGAAGAAATCTTTTGGCAGCAAGGTGGTTTTGCATGATTGTTCCTTTGTGTTTGAAAAGGGAAAGATTTATGGGCTTCTTGGGCGTAATGGAGCTGGTAAGACGACGTTGTTTAATTGCCTGAGCGATGAGATTCAGCCGGATTCAGGGGCTGCTATGCTCTGGGACGGAGAGAGCGAGCGGGAGATAATGCCGGATGAGATTGGATATGTGTTTTCGGTGCCGGTGCTTCCGGATTTTTTGACGGGTGAAGAGTTTGTGCGGTTTTTTATGGATATTAACAGGGACAGGATTGAGCCGGGGACGAGTGCGGAAGCGTATTTTGATCTGGTGCAGATTGACCAGGAGGACAGGAAGAAGCTGATCAAGGGATATTCTCATGGAATGAAGAATAAGCTTCAGATGATTTGTTTTATGATCTCAAGGCCGCCGGTGATTCTTCTGGATGAGCCGCTGACTTCACTGGATGTAGTTGTTGCGCTGGAGATGAAGCGTCTTCTGCGCAGTATGCAGAAGGATCATGTGATCATTTTTTCTACGCATATTCTGCAGCTTGCGACGGATCTCTGTGATGAGATCGTCATTTTAAGTGACGGGAGACTCAGGCAGATCGACCATGAGATGTTGAAGCAGAAGGATTTTGAAGAACAGATCATTGAATTATTGAAGGATGAGGAAAGCCATGGTTAGAACATTACAGCAGATTATTATGTTAAAAGCAACAATTGTGACGAATACGTTCCTGTATTATCTGAAGAGACTGTGGGTGATCGGGAAGCATGTTCCGGACAGTGTGTATGGGAATCGGGAACTGAAGATGGTGCTTGCGGTGTTGTTTACAATTCTTGGTCAGGTTTTCAGTCTGGCGGGGAAGGCGCTTTACATATTTCTTTTTGCTGTCCTTCCGGCACTTTTTGCTGGTACGGCGGAAAGTGGAGTGAGATTTGACAGTCTGGTTCAGATCCTGTTCTTTTTGTCCTGTATCATGGGACCGCTTCAGGATAGTGTGGTCTTTAAAGTAACGAAAGAGAAATTTACCGCGATACGGTACATGAAAATGGATGTGGAAAAGTATACAAAGGTATATCTTCTTTACTGTTATATCCCGTTCGCATTGTATTTTCTGATTTGCATCATGACAGCTTCCTGGTTTACGGGAGGAAGTATTGCAGACGGTATATGTCTCTGGATTGTCATTGTGATGATGCGTGCTGCGGGCGAGGCGTTTCAGGTATGGCTGTATGACCGGAAAGGGATTGTGTTCTCCAGAAAAACCGGATGGGTATGGACAATTATTTTTCTGTCCGTTGCCGGTGCATATACTGTGTTCGTGCCGTGGGGACCATTTTTGACTGCAGAGAGACTGTTTCATCCTGTTTTACTTGTTCTGATTTGTATTGTGGGTGTGATTTCGGTGTGGTATATTCTGTCAGGATACCGTTGTTACCGCCGGAAACTCCACAGGACGGTAGAAGAGCAATGGCTGTTTTCTTCCATTGTCAATCAATCCACCCAGGCGGCAAATGAGAAGTCTGTGGGAATTCGGGAGCAGGATCTGCATGCAGACAGCAGAAAGATGGCGGGAGTGGAAAAGCTTCACGGCTATGAATACTTTAATGCTTTGTTTTTCCTGAGGCACAGGAGGCAGATTCTAAGACCGGTGTACTATCGTCTGGCGGCAGTCGTGGGCTTTTTTATCGCAGGTGTGATGTTCAGAGTGGGAATGCCGGAAGTAGCGTATCTGGGAGCAGAAAACCTTCCGGATTTCCTTCCGATTTTCGTTTTTGTTATGTATATGATGACGGTGGCTGACAAGGCCTGCAAGGCAATGTTTTATAATTGCGATAAAAGTATGCTGAAATTCGGTTTCTACCGGAATCCCAAGACACTTCTATCCAATTTCCGGATCCGTCTGGTAAAAATCGCGGGGTATAATCTGGTGATCGGAGCTGCAATCTGTGCAGCGGTGGCAGGATTTCGTGGAATCTGCGGTATCTGGAATTTTGGACAGAACATGTTTTTGTTTTGTGCGGCAGTACTGATGCTTTCTGTGTTCTTTACCGTGCATCACCTGTTTTTGTACTACGTATTCCAGCCGTATTCTGAAGAGATGAATGTAAAAAATCCGTTTTTTCAGGCAATTAATATGGCGGTCTATCTGATTTGTTTTCTGTGTTATGAGCTTCAGGCAAACGGTACTCTCACAGGAAATCTTCCGTTTACCGCAGGCGTGCTGGTTGTGACACTTGCCTATATTGTGGCGGCGCTCATTCTGGTGTACCGCTATGCCCCGAAAATGTTCCGCGTTAAATAATGTTCCCGAAAAATCAGTAGTTTTTGGGAAGAATATGTTAAAATAAGATGGAAAAGAGTACAATACAGGACAGATGAACGTGAAAAGGAAAGGAGGAGTCTTATTGAGAGTAGGAATGGGATATGATGTCCATAAATTGACAGAAGGAAGAGACTTGATTATCGGAGGGGTGAAGATTCCATATGAAAAGGGGCTTTTGGGTCATTCGGACGCGGACGTGCTTTTGCATGCGGTCATGGATGCGCTTCTCGGCGCCGCGGCCCTTGGAGATATCGGTCTTCACTTTCCGGATACAGACGAAACATACAAAGGAGCATCCAGCCTGAAACTTCTGGAACAGGTTGGAGAGCTTCTTGATGAACACTTATATGTGATTGAAAATATCGATGCAACAATCATTGCGCAGCGGCCAAAGATGCGTCCGCATATTGATGCCATGCGGGAAAATATTGCAAGGACGCTTGCCATTGATGTGGATCAGGTCAACATCAAGGCAACTACGGAAGAAGGTCTTGGATTTACCGGAAGCGGAGAGGGAATTTCCGCCCAGGCAGTCTGCTGCATTGAAAAGGCAACGAATTTCAGCTATGACGTGACGTGGCAGGAAGGCGGATGCCGGGGATGCCCTGTATGTCACGGTGTGTCGGATGACCGGGTGATGGAATGAAAATAAGAAAGCTGAAACAAGAGGAGCACAGAATGACCCGATCGCTCTGGGAAGAGATTTTTACGGAGGACGACGAGGCGTTTCTTGATTATTATTATCAGGTGAAAACGGCGGAGAATTCCATCTATATCATAGAAGAAGAGGACCAACCCGTCTCCATGCTGCAGCTTAATCCATATCCGGTGCATTTTTTTGGGAAAACATCCCTGCTCCACTACATTATAGCGGTGGCAACAAAGAAGGAATACCGGGGCCGGGGGTATATGACGCGGCTTTTGCAAATGTCTGCCAAAGACATGTATCAGGCAGGAGAGCCGTTCACTTATTTGATGCCGGCTGCGGAGGGAATTTATTATCCGCATGGATTCCGGTTTGTCTACCGCCAGTGCCGGATAGAGGGAAAACCATCCGGAGAAAAAGGACAAGATGGGACTTTGGCAGGATGTCAGGTGCGGTACGCCGGGGAATCGGACTGTCAGGCACTTGCTTGCCTTGCAGAAGAGCTGCTGGGACAGATGCCTTTCATCCGCGCTGTCCGGACAGAACGTTACTATAGGACGATCTTAAAAGAACAGCAGAGCGAAGGCGGAGGAATCCTGCTTACGGAAAAGGACGGAAAACCGACCGGATTTGTCGTTTATGGATGTTATGAAGGAAAGGCAGAGCTTCGGGAGCCGCTGTTCCAGAAAAAAGAAGACTGGGAGCAGATCCTCGCGTTTCTGAATGAGGAACCGGTAAAAACCGTCCAGATTTCAGGGGCCCGCCCGGAGGATGCGGCATGGCTTAAAGAAGAACTGGAAGGAGCCGAAGAAAAGGAAGTTCCGGTGATCATGGTCCGGATCGTCCATCTTCAGCACTTTCTGGAACGGTTCCTTGCCCGGAGCAATTTTGAGATCCGGCTTCATATAGAAGATGGACTGATTCCGGAAAATACCGGATACTGGGAGATCCGGGGACAGGAGGGACAGACTTTATCTGTCCGGAAAACCAAAGCCTCCAAAGAGGCGGAAACGGTTTCTCCGGGGGAACTTGTGACGGTATTGTTTGGCTACCGGTCAGAGCGTAAAGAGGAGCGGGAAGTCTATGAAAACATGGGCCCGCAGATGCGAGTGCTTCTGAAGGGCACCCAACCCGCACCACCGGTATTTTTGAATGAGATTGTATAGAAATGGGAGTTGACAAAATGAGAGTTATCCCATACACTATAACAACAGAAGGATAGAAAAAGGCAGAGAACGGAAAGAGTAGCATATGCATACTTTACAGAGAAGGAAGGCCGCCGGCTGAGAGCCCTCCGAAAGAACGGATATGTGAAGTGCGTCCGGGAGCCGGGGCTGCGAAGGAAAAGTAGCAGATCACGTAGGCAGTCGTTACCTGCACAGATGAGTGGAAAGGGCATCTGCCCTTTTTAATAGAGTGGAACCGCGGATCAACTTCGTCTCTTGGATGTTATCAGGGACGAAGTTTTTCTTTTTATGTGCCGGAAAAATTTTCCTGTGCGATAGAAATGCTCCGTAAGACTCTGCAAAAAAAGAAAAGGAGGAGAATGACAGATGAAACTGTACAATACGATGACACGAAAAAAGGAAGAATTCGTGCCTCTGGAAGAGGGAAAGGTAAAGATGTATGTATGCGGCCCGACCGTTTATAATTTTATTCATATTGGAAATGCAAGACCGATGATTGTCTTTGATACGGTACGCCGCTATTTTGAATACAAAGGATATGAAGTGAATTTTGTTTCCAACTTTACAGACGTAGATGATAAGATCATTAAAAAAGCACTGGAAGAGGGCGTGACGGCAGATGAGATCGCGGCACGCTATATTGCGGAGTGCAAAAAGGATATGGAAGACCTCAACATCAAGCCGGCTACCGCAAATCCGCTGGCGACCCAGGAGATCGGCGGAATGATCGAGATGATCCGGGAACTGATTGAAAAGGGGCATGCCTATGAGAAGAACGGAACCGTTTACTTCCGTACAAGAAGTTTCAAAGACTATGGAAAGCTGTCCCATAAAAATCTGGATGACCTGCAGTCCGGCGGAAGAGAGCTTCTCGTATCCGGCCAGGACGAAAAGGAAGATCCTCTGGATTTCGTACTCTGGAAGCCGAAAAAAGACGGCGAGCCGTTCTGGGATGCACCGTGGAGCAAAGGACGTCCGGGATGGCACATCGAATGCTCGGAAATGTCCAGAAAATATCTGGGCGAGCAGATTGACATTCATGCCGGCGGCGAAGATCTTATTTTCCCGCATCATGAAAATGAGATAGCACAGTCCGAGGCATGCAACGGCAAGGAATTTGCGCGTTACTGGATGCACAATGGATTTTTAAATATTGATAATAAGAAGATGTCAAAATCTCTCGGAAACTTCCGCACTGTACGGGAGATCGGGGAGAAATATGACCTGCAGGTATTCCGGTTCTTTATGCTGAGCGCGCATTACAGAAGCCCGCTGAATTTCAGCGCGGAGCTGATGGAAGCAGCAAAGAACAGTCTGGAGCGTATTACCAATGCTGCAGACCAGCTGAAACACCTGATGGAAACAGCACAGACAGAGCGGATGACAGATGTAGAGAAAGAAAACGCGGCAAAGACTGCAGAGTTCATCAAAGAATTTGAAGACGCTATGGAAGATGACTTCAATACAGCCGATGCCATCACTGCTATCTTTGAACTTGTAAAATTTGCCAACACAACAGCAGACGGAGAAAGCTCCAAAGAGTACGCAAAGGCACTTTTTGATCTGATTGTGCGTCTTTGCGATATCCTCGGACTGATTGTGGACAAAGAAGAGGAAATGCTGGATGCGGACATCGAGGCTCTGATCGAGGAGAGAACAAAGGCAAGGAAGGAAAAGAATTTCAAACGTGCTGATGAGATCAGGGATGAGCTTCTGGAAAAAGGAATTGTCTTAAAGGACACAAGAGAAGGAGTACAATGGAAGAGAGTATAACGATGGAACTGGATTCGTATCTGTGTGAAGTCTTTCAGACAGAGGAACATGATATCAGAAGTTATTCCCCTTTGTCCCTTGCCTTTATCGGGGACTGTGTCTATGACCTGGTGATCAAATCGCTGATTATCAGAAAGGGAAACCGCCCGGTGAATGTTATGCAGAAAGAGACGAGCAGGCTTGTGCAGGCATCTGCACAGTCTGCCATGATGAGGGTGATGCAGGAACATCTGACGGAAGAGGAACATGCGGTTTACCGGAGAGGGAGAAACGCAAAATCCGTTTCCCCGGCGAAGAATCAGTCCATCACGGACTATAGACGGGCAACAGGATTTGAAGCGCTGATCGGATATCTTTATCTGAAAAAAAACTACAGACGGATCGTTGATCTGATCAAAACCGGCCTTGTCGGGCTGGAGGAAGCAGAGGAGAAGGATGAAAGACCAGAAGAATAGAAATGAATCGATGATTGAAGGAAGAAATGCGGTGCTGGAAGCATTCCGCTCCGGGAAACCGGTGGATAAGCTGTACGTTCTGGACGGATGTCAGGACGGACCGGTGCGGACCATCGTACGGGAAGCAAAAAAGCACGATACGATTTTAAACTTTGTTACAAAAGAGCGGCTTGACCAGCTCTCGGGAACAAAAAAGCATCAGGGCGTTATTGCAGTAACAGCCGCGTATGAATACTCGGATATTGAGGATATGTTCAACCTTGCGAAGAAGAAGGGGGAGGATCCGTTCCTGATCCTTCTGGATAATATCGAGGATCCGCACAATCTGGGAGCCATTATCCGGACGGCCAATCTGGCGGGTGCCCACGGGGTGATCATTCCGAAACGCCGGGCGGCAGGATTGACCGCGACAGTCGCAAAAACATCGGCAGGGGCGTTAAACTATACTCCGGTTGCAAAGGTGACCAATCTGGTGAAAACAATGGAAGAATTAAAGGAACGGGGACTCTGGTTTGTCTGTGCCGACATGGGAGGCGATGTGATGTACGATGTCGATCTCAAAGGGCCGATCGGGCTTGTGATCGGGAACGAAGGAGAGGGAGTTTCCAGACTCGTAAAGGAAGCATGTGATTTCACTGCGTCAATTCCTATGAAAGGAGAGATTGATTCTCTCAACGCATCTGTGGCGGCCGGCGTACTGGCTTACGAGATTGTTCGCCAGAGGACAAGGTAAAGGAGCGGCAGAAAGATGGCTGATTATGAAACCAGAACAGATGAAGAGCTGATCCAGAGCCTTCGAAGCGGAGAAGCCGAGATTATGGATTTCCTTCTGGAAAAGTATAAGCCCGTGGTTAAGAAAAAAGCGCGGGCGATGTTCCTTTTGGGCGGGGACAGTGATGACCTGATTCAGGAGGGAATGATCGGTTTGTTTAAAGCGGTGCAGGATTACGATCCGGAGCAGGAGGCTTCCTTTGAAACCTTCGCAATGATCTGTGTGACAAGACAGCTGTATTCAGCGATCCGGGCATCGAGGAGGAAGAAACATCTGCCGCTGAATTCCTATGTTTCTCTCTATGATAAACAGGAGATTTCCGAGGAAAAGGAATCCGAGCTGATCGGTCTCCAGAATACTTCATCCAACAATAATCCGGAGGATCTGGTGATTCACAAGGAATCCGAGGATTCTTTCATGAAAGATCTGGAGGGACGTCTGAGTGATCTGGAAAAGAGGGTGTTGTACCTGCATCTGCTTGGAACCGATTATAAAACGATTGCAGGGCTTCTGGGAAAGAAGCCGAAGACGGTGGACAATGCCCTGCAGAGAATTAAAACAAAAGCAGAGGACCTGCTCTGATTATATTGTAAAACAGTGAAAACCGCCAAAATATTCATTGAAAAATGCGAGTGTTTTGGCGGTTTTTCTGTTATATAAATAACAATTGAAAAAATGTTGACAGGTCAAGAAAAAAACCTTATAATCCTACTGTTAGGAAACGAACAAATCATAGGAGTGGAAACGATGGACCAAGAGTTACGTAAGGCACAGGAGCATCACGTCGGGAGAATCATCCATATGCTGTCCCATCAGCTGAAAAGGCGGGGAACGATGCCGGAAGTGGAGATGGGGCTGACGCCGATGCAGAAGCATGTCCTGACCTTTATTCTGTTTGAGACGATGGAGCGGGATCTGTACCAGCGGGATATCGAAGAGGAGTTCCGCATCAGAAGATCTACCGCAAGCGGGATTTTGCAGCTGATGGAAAAAAACGGATTTATTTACCGCAAAAGTGTTGCGAGGGATGCAAGGCTCAAACAGATTATCCCTACGGAAAAGGCAGAGAAACTCAGGATGGATATTCTGGTAAATATTCAGGAGATGGAAAAGAAGCTGACCGGAGGGATTCCGAAAGAGGACCTGGAAGTGTGTCTTCGTGTTCTGCGGAAAATGATCTGCAATCTTTCGGAAGAAGAACAGATCAAATGAATAACTTCAGGAGGTAGAGATGAACAGAAAGCTTTTTAAATCAATCAGGGAATATAAAAAAGAATCCGTTCTCGCACCGTTTTTTGTCATTCTGGAAGTGTTGATGGAAGTATTGATCCCGCTTCTGATGGCAAACATTATCGATATCGGAATTCAGGACGGCAATCTTCCCTACATTATTAAGATGGGCGTCCTTCTGGTCGTTATGGCCATGCTTGCTCTCTGGTTCGGAGTAAAGGCCGGTACCTATGCGGCAAGAGCCGGAGCGGGATATGCGAAAAACCTGCGGCATGATATTTTTTACAAGGTTCAGGAGTTTTCCTTTAAAAACATTGACCACTTTTCCACATCCAGCCTTGTAACACGTATGACGACAGATGTTACCAATGTGCAGATGGCGTATATGATGAGCATCCGTCTGCTTGCAAGAGCACCGATTATGATCGTTCTGTCATGGATCATGACACTGACGATCAATGTAAAAATCGCGCTCCTGTTCCTTATTGTAATCCCGCTGCTGGGAGGGACACTGATTTTCATTGCCAAGAAGGCCCATCCTCATTTTATCAAAGTATTTGATGAATACGATGTTCTGAACAACGAGGTACAGGAAAATGTCAATGCGGCCAGAGTGGTAAAGGCATACGTAAGAGAAGACTACGAAATCAAGAAATTCCATAAAGTATCTCAGACTGTCTACGATCTGTTTACAAAGGCAGAGAAAATCGTGGCCTGGAACTCTCCGACCATGCAGTTTTTTGTATATGCGGTTGTACTTTGCATGGTGCTGATTGGAGGAAAGGATATTGTATTTGAAACGATGGAAACAGGAGAGCTGACAAGCGTTATTGTCTATGCACTTCAGATTCTTTCTTCCTTGATGATGGTATCTTTTGTTTTCGTTATGATTATGATTGCGGAGGCTTCCAGTGACCGTATTGCGGAGGTACTGGATGAAGTGCCGGAGATGCAGGATAAAGAGGATGCTGTTAAGGTCGTTCCGGACGGATCCATCGATTTTGAACATGTGGATTTCAGCTATGCCGGGGAAGGTGGAAATCTTTCCCTGAAAGATGTCGATATTCACATCAAATCCGGACAGACAATTGGAATTATCGGCGGTACCGGAAGTTCCAAATCTACGTTTGTGCAGCTGATACCAAGACTTTACGATGTGACAAAGGGATGTGTTAAAGTCGGGGGTATTGATGTCAGAGAATACAACCTGGAAGCACTGCGTGACCAGGTATCCATGGTGCTTCAGAAAAATGTGCTTTTTACCGGAACAATTTACGACAATATCCGCTGGGGTGATGAAAACGCATCTGATGAAGAAGTGCAGAGAGTATGTAAGCTTGCCCAGGCAGACACCTTTGTGCAGGAATTCCCGGCTGGCTACAATACGATGATTGTTCAGGGAGGAAACAATGTTTCCGGCGGACAGAAGCAGAGACTTTGTATCGCGAGAGCCCTTCTGAAAAAACCAAAGATTCTGATCCTGGACGATTCCACAAGTGCGGTGGATACGAAGACGGATGCCATGATTCGAAAGGCATTCCGGGAAGAAATTCCGGACACAACAAAGATCATTATCGCGCAGAGAGTCTCTTCTGTTGAGGATGCAGACCTGATTATCGTCATGGATGATGGTAAGATCAACGGAATCGGCACATCTGAAGAGCTTTTAAAGACAAATGCGATTTATCGGGAAGTTTACGAATCGCAGGTAAAGGGAGGTGAGGAAGATGAATAAGAATGACGAAAAGGTACGTGTTTCCAAAGGGACCTTAAAGACGGCAAAACGACTGCTCGGCTATGTGACCAGCCGCTTTAAAGTACAGTTTTTTGCAGTATTTATCTGTATCATTATCAGTTCCATTGCGTCTATTTCGGTATCTCTGTCACTGAAATTTCTGCTGGATGACTTTATTATCCCGCTGATCGGGCAGGAGTCGCCGGATTTCTCAGAGCTTTACATGGCGCTTGGAGTACTTGGAACCATCTTCCTGGCCGGAGTGATTTCTACATTTGTTTACACAAGACTGATGGTAACGATCGGGCAGGGTGTATTAAAACAGGTCAGAGATGATATGTTTGAACATATGCAGAAACTTCCGATCCGCTATTTTGACCAGAATACCAACGGCTCCATCATGAGTCTTTACACCAATGATACGGATACCCTGCGTCAGATGATTAACCAGTCCATCCCGCAGGTGCTGATGTCTTCCATTACCATCGTGGTTACGTTTATTTCCATGGTGGCGCTGAGCCCGATTCTGACGGTTCTGGCTGTTATTATGATCTTCCTGCTCATCTTTGTCGCAAAGACGATCGGAGGAAACAGTGGAAAATATTTCCTGAAACAGCAGATTGCCATCGCAAATATTACCGGGTTTGTGGAAGAGAGGATGAACGGACAGCGTGTCATCAAGATTTTCAACCATGAGCGCGTATCGGAAGAAGAGTTTGATGAGTTGAATGAGAAACTTTATGACAGTGCTGCAAACGCAAATACCTTTGCAAACATGATGGGACCGATTATCGGAAACATTGGAAACCTGCAGTTTGTACTTACGGCGGTACTTGGAGGATTCCTGTCCGTCATGGGAGTGGGTGGCATCACCCTTGGTGTTATGGCTTCCTACCTTCAGTTTACAAAGAGCTTTACCCAGCCGTTCATGCAGGTGGCACAGCAGTTTAACTCCATTGTCATGGCGCTTGCCGGCGCGGAGCGGATCTTCGCGATGATGGATGAAGAGCCGGAAGTGGACGAAGGATATGTGACACTGGTCAATGTCCGCAAGGATGCAGACGGCAATATGATCGAGTGCAAAGAGAGAACTGGTATGTGGGCATGGAAGCATCCGCATCAGGCGGATGGTACCGTGACCTACACGGAACTGAAGGGGGATGTACGGTTCTACGATATGACATTCGGGTATACGGATGAAAAGATGGTGCTCCACGATCTGACACTCTACGCAAAACCAGGACAGAAGATTGCGTTTGTAGGTTCCACCGGAGCCGGAAAGACGACCATCACAAACCTGATCAACCGGTTCTACGATGTGCAGGATGGTAAGATCCGTTACGATGGCATCAATATCAACAAGATCAAAAAGTACGATCTGAGACGTTCTCTTGGAATTGTATTGCAGGATACCCATCTGTTTACCGGAACAATCATGGAAAATATCCGGTACGGAAGACTGGATGCAACGGACGAGGATGTATACGAGGCAGCAAAACTTGCCCACGCGGATCAGTTTATCAATATGCTTCCGAATGGTTATCAGACCATGTTAAGCGGTGACGGAGAAGAACTTTCCCAGGGGCAGAGACAGCTTCTTGCAATCGCGAGGGCAGCTGTATCCAATCCGCCGGTACTGATTCTGGACGAAGCAACATCCAGCATTGATACCCGTACGGAAAGCATCGTACAGAAAGGTATGGATAACCTGATGAAAGGACGTACGGTATTTGTCATTGCCCATCGGCTTTCCACGATCCGGAACAGCGATGCTATCATGGTTCTGGAACACGGACGCATTATCGAACGGGGCAATCACGAAGATCTGATCAAACAGAAAGGGACATACTACCAGCTTTATACAGGAAAACTGGAATTGTCATAAACAGAAAACCTTCCGGTACAGCACGAAAAGAAGCTGTACCGGAAGGTTTAAAATTTCCTCTTGACATTTCTGATAATTTACGATATAGTAAATGAGCGTGTTAAATATGCTGCCTTGGCTCAGTCGGTAGAGCGTCGCCTTGGTAAGGCGGAGGTCGGCGGTTCAAGTCCGCTAGGCAGCTTAAAAAACTCCTGAGAAATCAGGAGTTTTTTCATTTTTATGTCCGCACACGTAAACTATTCATTTATATTTGGAATACATTGAGAAATAAACTCATCGATAGAAGCCGCTTTGGCAGCAACTTTGCTCCAGACGGTTAAAAGCTCAGGGTCTTTTTCAGAAAGAATCCGCTCTTTCAGAGGCTCAGTGACATCCCCAAGATCTGCCAGAAATGAAAGAACAATTTGAGCTTTTCCTAAACATATTCCCTCATTTTTGCTGATACGCCGTGTTTCCTGAACGTCATAAGCTTCAAAATTTTCAAACAGCATTGCAAAATCCCTCCGTTCGATCTGATCTGCAAAAGCAACAATTTCTTCTTTCGGAACATTAAGACGGTGTAGAAGGACAGAGATAATTTTAGCAATCAACTGTAAAAGCGAGTCAGGAGAATTACGGCTAATCTCTTCCAAATAACCATCTGGCACTTCCTGTAATTGCCGGAAATCAGCTGCACTTCTTAATTTATCAATCAGCATTACCAAGGACAGTTCATCTTTTTTGGCAATCAGATCCTGGTTGGAGTACTGAGATAAAGGAACAATGCAGTACTCAAAGCAAGGAATATATTTTCCGAGAATGTCAGAAAGAGCTGTACGATTATGAAAGTTTGTGGAAGCTGTCCAATTTCCGGGACCATCGTAGAAAACAATTGGAATAATAGGGGGATACTGAAATCCGTTGGAAGAAGTGATGCCAGAATGCTGTTTTTCCATCCGTTGCGCATAATCTGTGAGAATCAGAACGATATATCTCAAGATTCGAAAAGACATATCGTGATCTACTTTGGACTGATGCTCAATCAGTGTAATTAAAAAAATAGACTCGGATTCAGGACAATCTTTCAAATGGATTTCTTTAATTGAATCAGAATCTCGCTCTTCATGCCACATAGAAATAAAACGCTCGGAAATATCTGTAATATCTTCCGGCTGAACGTCTTTTAGAAGTTCAATATTCGTATATCCCCGCAAAAATTGTGCACATAAAATGGGATTGCCGAAAATCAGTTTTGCACCATTATCTTTCACCTTTTTATTGGTAATTTGTGCATCTGAGAAATTGATGTTTTGCTCTTTTTGCATGTCTGTCGAACTGCCATTGTTCTTTTGCGTAATTTCTGTCATAAATGTCTCCTTTCTTGAGTGGAATACAGAAAAAACGGACAGACTGCTTCTTAAACTGATTTTATCAATGAATGCAAAAAAATACAATGAAAATCAAGCGATTCTCTTCGTTTTCCCTAATATTCCTGTTGGTTATGTGAAACGTGATAAATTTGGCCGAAGGGCCGGGATTTTCTGCGGGAAATTATAGTTTCCCGGTAGGACAACAGAAAAAAGAAGTCCTGAATAGATATTCTCAGTATAAAGAAGGAACCGAAAAAAAGCAAGAGGAGATTTGAGACTCTTCCGGAGAAATGATATAATTAGAATCAGTGAATAATATAGTATCAGGGAAAAGGAGGCGTTTACGTTGAAAGCAATGGTTTATCAGGGAGAGGGAAGAGCCGCGCTTCTTCAGAAGCCGCGCCCGGTCATCCAGAAGCCAACGGATGCTGTCATCCGGGTGACCCTTTCAACGATCTGTTCCAGTGATATTCACATCCTGCATGGTGCGGTTCCAAAGGCGGTGCCGGGTGTGACTCTGGGACATGAATTTGTCGGCATTGTGGAGGAGACCGGACCTGCAGTCAGAAGCGTTTCCGTTGGAGACCGGGTGGCGGTCAATGTAGAGACATTCTGCGGAGAATGCTTTTTCTGCAAAAGAGGATATGTGAATAACTGTACTGATCCGGAGGGTGGATGGTCGCTTGGATGCCGGATCGACGGAGGACAGGCGGAGTACGCAAGGATTCCATTTGCAGATCAGGGGCTTACCAGGATACCGGATGAGGTGTCTGACGAGGAGGCGCTGTTCACCGGGGATCTTCTTTCCACCGGATACTGGGCGGCACAGATGGTGGAGATCCGGAAAGGAGATACGGTCGTGGTTATCGGGGCAGGACCTGCGGGACTTTGCACGATGCTCTGCGCAAGACTGTATGAGCCCAAACAGATTATTGCCATTGACTGTATGAAAGAACGCCTTGCCTTCGCGGAAAAATACAAGATGGCGGATCTGACATTTACACCGGACGATATGGATCTTCTGGAACGGGAGATCCGGGCGTTGACAGACGGACGCGGGGCCGATGCTGTCGTAGAGGCGGCAGGAGGCACCAACACCTTTGAGATGGCATGGAGACTGGCACGTCCCAATGCAGTGATCGGGCTGGAAGCCATGTACGAAGAACCACAGACACTTCCGCTCCCGGATATGTACGGGAAAAATCTGATCTGGAAATCCGGAGGGGTAGACGCATGCAAATGCAAAGAGATTCTGGAACTGATCCGGGAGGGAAGACTGGATGCCAGACCTTTGATTACCCACACATGCACACTTTCCGAGATCGAAAAGGCATACCGGATCTTCGAAAACCATGAAGACGGTGTGATGAAATACGCAGTCTATCCGGAATAGTTTGATGCCGCTCGTTTGCGGTTTTGGCTTGTGGTTGCAGGTGTTTTATGGTAACATAAAAGTTATGAATAAAACCAAACCTATGAGGAGGGCTTTATGGAGACAACAGCAACTGAATCCAGGAATTTTATTGAGCAGGAAATAGAAAAAGATTTGAGAGAAGGAGTGTACGATCATGTCTGTACGCGTTTTCCGCCGGAACCGAATGGATATCTGCATATCGGACATGCAAAGTCAATCCTTCTGAATTATGGTCTCGCACAGAAATACAATGGGGAATTCCACATGCGTTTTGATGATACGAACCCGACAAAAGAGCGTATGGAGTTCGTAGATTCTATTAAGGAAGATATCCAGTGGCTCGGCGCGGACTGGGGCGATCATCTTTACTTTGCATCCGATTATTTTGATGTGATGTATGAGTGTGCGGTAAAGCTGATTAAAAAGGGAAAAGCATATGTCTGTGATCTGACTCCGGATGAGATCAGAGAATACAGAGGAACTTTGACAGAGCCTGGCAAGGAGAGTCCGTACCGGAACCGTTCTGTAGAAGAGAACCTGGAATTATTTGAAAATATGAAGAATGGCGTTTACAAAGATGGAGAAAAGGTACTC
Source organism: Drancourtella sp. An57 (assembly GCF_002161525.1). Lineage (NCBI taxonomy): Bacteria > Bacillati > Bacillota > Clostridia > Eubacteriales > Oscillospiraceae > Drancourtella > Drancourtella sp. An57. The sequence continues at coordinate 76,685 of NZ_NFHY01000009.1, read as the reverse complement.
CGTGCCAGGATAGACATGGCATCCCCGAATATCAATATGAGAGATCCGATCCTGTACCGCGTGGCGCATATGACTCACCACAATACAGGAGACAAATGGTGCATCTATCCGATGTACGATTTTGCGCACCCGATTGAGGATGCGGTTGAGAAGATCACACATTCCATCTGTACACTGGAGTTTGAGGATCACCGCCCGCTTTATGACTGGGTAGTCAGAGAGTGCGAGTTTGATCACGGCCCGAGACAGATTGAGTTTGCAAAGCTTTATCTGACCAATGTCGTGACCGGAAAGCGTTACATTAAAAAGCTGGTAGAAGAAAAGATCGTCGATGGCTGGGATGACCCGAGACTGGTGTCAATCGCTGCCCTCAGAAGAAGAGGATTTACGCCGGAATCTATCCGGATGTTTGTAGAGCTGTGCGGGGTTTCCAAAGCACAGAGCTCTGTAGACTACGCGATGCTTGAGTACTGCATCCGTGAGGATCTGAAGCTGAAACGCCCAAGAATGATGGCAGTACTGGATCCGATCAAACTTGTGATTGACAACTATCCGGAAGGAGAAGTGGAATATCTCGAGGCAGATAACAATCTGGAAAATGAAGCACTTGGAAAACGTATGGTACCGTTTGGCAGAGAGCTTTATATCGAGAGAGAAGATTTCATGGAAGAGCCTCCGAAGAAATACTTCCGTTTGTTCCCGGGCAACGAAGTGCGCCTGATGAATGCGTATTTTGTAAAATGTACCGGATGCGAAAAGGATGAAAACGGCAATGTGACAGTCGTACACTGCACCTATGATCCGGAGACAAAATGCGGCACCGGATTTACCGGCCGGAAAGTCAAAGGAACGATTCACTGGGTGGCAGCGCCGACAGCAGTGAAAGCAACCGTACGTCTTTATGAAAACCTGATTGATGAGGAGAAAGGCGTATACAATAAGGAGGACGGGTCTTTGAACCTGAATCCGAATTCTCTGGAAGTAAGAGAGTGCTATGTAGAGCCGAATTTCCAGGATGCAAAGGCATACGACAGCTTCCAGTTCGTACGCCAGGGATACTTCTGTGTGGATTCCAAAGATTCCAGACCGGATGCACTGGTATTTAACAGAATCGTATCACTCAAGAGCTCCTTTAAACTTCCGAAAAAATAAAAATGAATGAATTGACAATGAATCTGGAACCGCACAGTGCGGTTCCTCTTTATGAACAGATTTATCAGTATATAAAAAATGACATACAGAAAGGGAGGATTTCCGCAGGGGAAAAACTCCCTTCTACCCGTTCTCTGGCCGGCTATCTGGAAGTCAGCAGAAGTACGGTGGAACTTGCCTATGAACAGCTTGTATCGGAAGGTTATATCGAATCGGTACCGTACAAAGGGACATTTGTGCTGGATGTTAAGGAACTGTACCGGCTAAAACCGAAAAAGACAGTTGCCGGAGGACAGCAGGAGAAGAAAAAAGATATCCTGTATGACTTTTCTCCGCACGGGGTAGATCTGAAGCGTTTCCCGTATCAGGTGTGGAGAAAGCTCTCGAAAGATGTGCTGGGGGAGGATAAGTCCGAGCTGTTCCGGATGGGAGATCCGCAGGGGGAATATGGACTGAGAAGAGTCGTCGCCTCCTATCTTTACCAGGCGCGGGGGGTCAACTGTACGCCGGAACAGATCATCATCGGGGCAGGGAACGACTATATGCTTCTTCTGCTCCATACGATTCTTGGACATAATCATAAAGTGGCGTTCGAAAATCCGACTTACCGACAGGCATACCGGATGTTTGAGCGGCTCGGATATCCGGTATGTACCGTGGATATGGACAAATACGGAATGGAAGCCAGTATCCTTCAGGAGACGGATGCGGATATTGCCTATGTCATGCCGTCCCACCAGTATCCCCTTGGAATTGTTATGCCGATCAGGCGGAGAATGGAGCTCCTGGCATGGGCAGATGAAAAAGAAGGGCGTTATCTGATCGAGGATGATTACGACAGTGAATTCCGTTATAAAGGAAAACCGATCCCGGCGCTGAAAGGTTACGATGCGTCGGAGAAGGTGATCTATCTCGGCACTTTTTCCAAATCCATCGCTCCGGCTATCCGTATGAGTTACATGGTACTTCCGGAAAGCCTGATGAAAGTTTATCAGGCGGCTTGCCGGTTTATCAATCCGACCGTATCCAGAGTGGATCAGATGATTCTGCAGAAGTTTATCGAAGACGGTCATTACGAGCGTCACCTCAACCGGATGCGGGCACTTTATAAAGGAAGGCACGATACCTTCCTGAACTGTCTGAAACCATTTGCAGGAAAATGCAGGATTTCCGGAGAACATGCCGGTGTCCACCTGCTTTTGACATTTGAGGACGGACGGTCGGAAGAGGAACTGATCCGGCTTGCAAGGGAGGAAAAAGTGGCGGTCTACGGTCTTTCCTCCTACGATACACAGGGGACCAGAAAAAACCAGGCTTCTGTGCTTCTCGGTTATGCCAATATGGAAGAAGACCAGATTAAAGAAGCAGTGGAAATCCTGAGAAAAGCCTGGCTTTCCTGAGAAAAATCAAATGTGAATTTTTCAAAAAAAGGCTTTCAAAATCGTGGAAAAACGAGTATAATAAGGAGCTGTCTGATAAGAAAAATATGCACATAAGGCAGGAGAAAAACAATGAGAGAGGTATATGTGAATATTGGTTCAGTGGAGAAAGCAAAAGGACTGAATGGAGTTCTGAGAAAACTGGAGGGGGATTTCGATCTGGTTCAGGGGAGAGCCACGATTGATGCGAAATCCTTTTTGGGGATCCTTAGTATGGATTTATCCAAATCTGTCAAGCTGATCATTCATGACAGTGATTCGGTCGACATGACACTTCTGGAAGAATATATGGCATAGTGACAGAAAGGATAAAAGGGAAAAAGAAAGAAGCATCAAACGGGGATGCTTCTTTCTTTTCATAAAGAGAAACCCGGAAACAAATTTAAGCAGGAGATTAAAAATGGAGAACAGAATAGAAATAAAAGATGAGATTTATGTAAACGGAGAAAAACTGCAGATCATTTCAGGAAGTATCCATTATTTCCGGGTAGTTCCGGAATACTGGAGAGACCGTTTGGAAAAATTAAAGGCCATGGGCTGTAATACGGTGGAAACCTATGTGGCGTGGAATGTCCACGAGCCGTACGAAGGGGAGTTTCACTTTGAAGGAGAATATGATCTTTGCAGATTCATGGAACTGGCACAGGAGCTGGGGTTATATGTGATTTTAAGACCATCTCCGTATATCTGCGCAGAGTGGGAGTTCGGCGGATTCCCGGCATGGCTTTTAACGAAACCGGGAATCCGGCTTCGCTGCAATAACAAAGTATATCTGGACTGCGTAGAGCGTTATTATGACAAACTGATTCCGATGATTGTGCCGTATCAGTTCACAAAGGGCGGTCCAGTACTGATGCTTCAGATCGAGAACGAATATGGTTCTTATGGAAATGATAAAGAATATCTGAACGCATTGAAAACAATGATGGTAGACCGAGGCATTGAAATACCATTTGTGACTTCGGATGGCACAGATGATCATATGCTGGCTGACGGAGGTGTTGAAGATGTCTGGCAGACTGCAAATTTCGGTTCCAAAGGTTCGGAGAGATTTGACGAGTTGGAAAGTGTCATTGGAAATCAGCCGCTGATGTGTATGGAATTCTGGGATGGCTGGTTCGATCACTGGGGACAGGGAGAACATAAAGTTGTAGGTCTTGAGGACCATAGAAAATCCCTGGAAGATATGCTGAATCGGGGACATGTGAACTTCTACATGTTCCATGGTGGAACAAACTTTGGGTTTATGAATGGTTCTAATTATGATGGAAAGCTTCTTCCGGATGTGACATCCTACGATTACGATGCTCCATTAAGCGAGGATGGCCAGATTACAGAGAAGTATCTGGAATTCCAGAAAGTGATTTCCAAATTCCGTGAGATTCCGGAAGTGGAGTTTACAACTCCAATTACAAGAAAATCATATGGAACATTGCAGGTACAGGAAAAAGCAGGACTTTTTGATACGCTGGATACATTAAGCACCCCGGTCAGAGAGGCCATGCCGTTGTCCATGGAGGAACTTGGACAAAATTATGGCTATGTTCTCTACAGAAGTACAATTACCAGAGGAAAAGAGATTCGTTCCTGCGAAATCCGTGGCGGAGCAGACCGTGCAATTCTCTTTGCGGATGGAAAACAGGTAGATATCCGTAATGATTATGAGATGGACAGAACGACTGGATTTGAACTGGAAAATGAGCAGGGAAATCTTGATATTCTGATGGAAAATATGGGAAGAGTCAATTACGGACCGGAAATTGAATTACAGAAAAAAGGAATTACCCATGGGGTTCTGGTCAATGGAACGTTCCATATGGGATGGGATATGTATCCGCTTCCGCTTGAGGACATCTCAAAGGTGGATTTCGCAAGAGATTATGAAGAAGGGATGCCTGCATTCTACAAATTTACATTTGATGCCAGGGAGACGGGAGATACGTTCCTTGACGTGACCGGATTCGGAAAAGGATGCGTGTTTGTAAATGGTAAAAACATCGGAAGATTCTGGGAGGCCGGCCCGCAGAGACGTCTTTATATTCCGGGACCGCTGTTGAGAGAAGGAACCAATGAAATTATTCTGTTTGAGACGGACGGAAAAGCGGTTGAGACAATCTGTCTCATGGATACACCGGATCTGGGATAAATAAAAAATATAGCACAACACAAAAGATGTCCCTTGTACACGGAAAACCTGCATAGTATAATAAATAAAAAGGGTTTCGGCCCTTGAAAAAGGGCAGAGTCCAAAAGGAGAGGATTGCCATGCAGGAGTTAAACAAGCTGGACACATTGAGGGAGATTATCGACAGAGGACAGTATATTGTCGCATTATGCGGTTCCGGGATGATGGAAGAGTGCGGAATTTATCCGCTCAAGGAGCAGGAACGTGCTTACCGGATTGAGGAAAGGTACGGACGATCTCCGGAATACCTTTACACGGACGCCTTTTTTAATACACGGACAGAAATGTTTTACGATTTTTATAAACACGAGATTCTTGCAGATCTGGAGCCGTCGGCATCTACCTATGCTCTTGCGGCAATGGAGCGGGCAGGAAAGCTGAAATGTATTATTTCAAGCAATATCTATGAGTTAAGTGAACGGAGCGGATGTAAAAACGTGATCAATCTTCATGGAAGTATTTATCACAATCATTGCCAGAGATGCGGAAAAACATATTCTGTTGATTATATCAGACAGGCAAAGAAAGTTCCGTACTGTGAAGTGTGCGGAGGCGTGATCCGTCCGGATGTGTCGTTTTTTGGAGAGATGCTTGACAGCGAAAAGCTTTCCAGAACACTGGAAGAGATTGAAAAGAGTGATGTACTGCTTCTGCTGGGCACGTCGCTTAGTTCGGAAGTATTCCATAACTATATTAAATGCTTTGAGGGAAGCAAGATCGTTTTGATTCACAATGAAGAGACGCTGATGGATGAAAAAGCAGATCTGCTGATTTATGATGAACCGAAAAATATTCTTCCCAAACTTGGCTATTAAAGAATAAAGACTGCTGTGCGATTTCAACAGCAGTCTTTTTCCGTGCATTGACGCAAATGGAAAAATCCCTTATCATATCTGGTAGTATGATCGGATACAGAAAGAATGAAATCGAAGAAGACAGGAGCAGCAAAGAGATGAATATCATAAATATAGAACACATTACAAAACGATTTGGCGATAAGTTTCTTTTTGAAGATGCCTCTTTTGGGGTACAGGAAGGAGACAAAATAGGGATTGTCGGAATTAACGGTACCGGAAAATCCACCCTTCTGAAGATGATTGCCGGAGAGGAGGAGCCGGATGAAGGACAGATTATCCGGCAGAATGGGAAAAAGGCTGCCTATCTTCTGCAGAATCCGGTGTTTTGCGCGGATTCGGATATTGCCGGATATGCACTGGACGGAAATCCGGATACGGACTGGAAGGTGCAGAGCAATCTGACGAAGCTTGGAATTCTGGACTATACGGCAAAGATGGCAGACCTTTCCGGCGGACAGAGGCGAAAGGTGGCGCTGGCGAAAGTGCTGGCCGAAGATGTGGATATTCTGCTTCTGGACGAGCCGACCAACCATCTGGATGAGGGAATGATTATCTGGCTGGAAGACTACCTGAGAAATTACCGGGGTGTTGTACTGATGGTAACCCATGACCGTTATTTTCTGGACCGTGTGACGAACCGGATTCTGGAAGTGGATAATGGAAAAATCTATGGATATGAGGCCGGTTATTCCGGATTTCTGGAACTGAAAGCCCAAAGAGAAGAGATGGAACTTGCATCTGAGAGAAAGCGTAAAAGTGTGCTCCGTATGGAGCTGGAATGGGCAAAGCGGGGATGCCGTGCAAGAAGTACAAAGCAGAGAGCGAGACTGGAACGGCTGGAGGCACTGAAAAACGGGAAAGTGCCGGAGGCGGAAAAGAGTGTGGATGTTGCAAAGATCAGTACCAGGATGGGAAAGAAAACCATCGAACTTCACCATATTTCAAAAGGATATGGGGAGAGGAACCTGATCCGGGATCTGGACTACATTGTTCTGAGAGACCAGAGGCTTGGCATTATCGGACCGAACGGCTGCGGAAAGTCCACACTGCTGAAAATGATGGCGGGGCAGATTGCTCCGGATGAGGGAGAGATTGAAATCGGGGAGACGATCCGGATCGGTTATTTCGCCCAGGAAGTGCCGGATATGGATAACAGTGTCCGGGTGATCGATTATATCAAGGACTTCGGAGAATATGTCCAGACGGAAGAAGGAAAGATCAGCGCATCGGCAATGCTGGAGCGATTCCTTTTCACGCCGGAGATGCAGTACACGCCGGTGGAAAAACTGTCCGGAGGAGAAAAACGCCGCCTTTATCTTCTGAGTGTTCTGATGCAGGGAGCGAATGTCCTTCTGCTTGATGAACCGTCCAATGATCTGGATATTGCAACGGTGACCATTCTGGAAGATTATCTGAATTCTTTTGAGGGGATTGTCGTGGCCGTATCCCATGACCGCTATTTCCTCGATAATGTTGTGGACCGGATTTTCGAACTGGACGGAAACGGGGATGTAACACAGTACGAAGGAGGATACACCGATTATCTGAATGCCAGAGGTGAACAGAGAAAAGAGACGGAAGAGGCGGAGAAATCAAGGAAAAACGAAGCGGGAGACTGGAAGAAGCCCCGTCAGGCAAAACTGAAATTTACTTACAAAGAGCAGAAAGAGTATGAGGGGATTGATGATGAAATATCATCTCTGGAAGCAAAGCTTGAAAAACTGGATCAGGATATGATGGCGAATGCCACCAATTCTATGAAACTGACAGAATTGACCCGGGAAAAAGATAAAACAGAAAAAGAACTGGAAGAAAAAATGGAACGGTGGGTCTATCTCAACGATCTGGCCGAGCGGATTGCAGAACAGAACGCACAGTAAGAAACAGAAAAGAAAAAAGATTTAATGCTTTACTTGACAAAAGGATGATTCATTGTTACAATAAAAAAACAGAACGCACTCTGTTTTTAGAAAAGAAAGTAGAGGTAGGTTGTATGAGAAAGCAGGTTTATTCTTTATTGGTGGATAATACACCGGGAGTGCTGAGCCGTATTGCAGGACTTTTCAGCAGAAGAGGGTTCAGTATTGACAGCATTACGGCAGGTGTGACAGCGGATCCGCGTTTTACAAGGATCACGGTTGTGGCAAGCGGGGATGAGAGGATTCTCTCTCAGATCGAAAAGCAGGTTCGGAAGCTGGAAGATGTACTGGAGATTAAGCTTCTCAATGATGAGGAAGCGGTTTACAGAGAGCTTATTCTTGTAAAGATCAAGGCAGATGCGACGCTTCGGCCGGGTATTATCGCGATCGCGGATGTGTTCCGTGCGAAGATCATCGATGTGGAGAAAGAATCTCTGATTATAGAGCTTACCGGAGCACAGTCTAAACTGGACGCGTTTTTGAATCTGCTTGACGGCTACGAGATTCTAGAACTTGCGCGGACCGGAATCACCGGACTTTCCAGAGGAAATAAAGATATTGCGGATGCAGAGGAGATTCTGAGAAAACGGGCCGAGGAAAACGGTCTGGACTAATCAGCAGCTGAAGGGATGATCCCTTTGACGATTATATCAGAAAATCAGGAGGTAGAGTAACAATGAACAAACCAAAAATCTATTATCAGGAAGACTGTAATTTAGCATTGCTGGAGGGAAAAAAGATTGCCATCATCGGATATGGAAGCCAGGGACATGCACATGCCCTGAACTTAAAAGAATCCGGATGTGATGTTGTAGTCGGACTTTACGAAGGAAGCAGGTCCAAAGCAAAAGCAGAGGCACAGGGACTCAAAGTCATGACAAACCAGGAGGCTGCAAAATGGGCTGATATTATCATGATCCTGATCAACGACGAGTTACAGGCTGATATGTACAAAAAAGACATCGAACCGAACCTGACAGAAGGTAAGATGCTGATGTTCGCTCATGGATTCGCAATCCACTTTGGACAGATCAAACCACCGGCAGGCGTGGACGTAACTATGATTGCTCCGAAAGCGCCTGGACATACAGTAAGAAGTACATATGTAGACGGACAGGGCGTTCCGGCTCTCGTATGTGTAGAGCAGGATGCATCCGGAAGAGCACTGGATCTGGCACTTGCCTATGGTGCAGCAATCGGATGTGCAAGAGCAGGTCTTCTGACAAGTACATTCCAGATTGAGACAGAGACAGACCTTTTCGGTGAGCAGGCAGTTCTCTGCGGCGGTGTATCTGCACTGATGCAGGCTGGATTTGAAACTCTTGTTGAAGCAGGATATCCGGCAGAAAATGCATACTTTGAATGTATCCATGAGATGAAACTGATCGTTGACCTGATCTATCAGAGCGGTTTCGCAGGAATGAGATACTCTATCTCCAATACAGCAGAATACGGTGATTACATCACAGGACCAAAGATCATCACAGAAGATACAAAGAAAGCAATGAAGAAGATCCTCTCAGACATCCAGGACGGAACATTCGCAAAAGACTGGCTGTTAGAAAACAAGATCGGTGCACCGCACTTCCACGCTATGAGAGCAAAAGGCGCTCAGCATGAATCAGAAGTAGTTGGAGCAGAATTAAGAAAACTCTACAGCTGGGCTGAAGACGACAAACTGATCAATAACTAATTATTGATGTACCAATAATGCTATATGGAGAGTCGATATTGGGACACATGTTTCCCGGTATCGGCTTTCTTTTTGTCTTTTCTGAAATGATATATGATACAATGAAAGAAAAGTGCGAGGGGAAAGTGTATGAAAAGAAATGTCAGGATCGGAATTGCCGGTGTGGTTTTGATTGTACTGATGATGGCTGCCGGAGTTTTGATTGAGAGGAAGATGAAGCTGGAAAATCCGGTTTTTCTGACCGGAGAGACGATGCCGGAAAAAACAGTCCTGCTTGTCCGGGATGAGACGCCGGGAAGCAGCACGATTGTCTATTCCTTTGCCTGCATTACGAACCGGGATGACAACAGTCTGATGCCGTATACCGTACATCTGGAAGGGGAAGGCATACTGGCAAGAGGGGTAGTGGAGGTTGTTTCACAGAAGGAGTTCGGACCATATCTGTATTCTCTCTGTCAGATTCAGCTCAACTCCCATGATGAGATCCCTGGAGGAACACAGATCGAGAAAGGAAATCTCTGGCTTCAGATGGATCAGGAGGCGAGACCGTTTGCGGTGGATGGATTCAAATATGCGTACTATGACGAGGCCGGGGATATTGTAAGAAAGGATGTCTGGGAGCCGGAAGGAATCCGGGATATCTGGCAGTATCTGAAGGAAGAGGGAGTGAAATAGATGAAAAAGTGGAAGTATGAGATCATGGCAGGGACTCTTCTGCTTCTGGTCAGTATCCGGATTTATGAAATCGAAATTGGAACTCTGGTGGGACTTGTGTGTCTGATACGGGGATTGGAAGAGCTCTACCGGCAGACGGGAGATCAAAGGTTTCGGTATGCCTGGATTGCAGGATTTGGAACGGCAATGGTCCGGTTTACAGGCACCTATGAAATAGGGCCCTGGAGATGGGCGGGGCTCCTGGCGCAGCTGTTTTATCTCGTTATGGCAACATTGGCAGTCTGCGCCGCTGCCAGGGATGATCCGGAGCAGGAGCAGAAATCAAAACGCTTCGCCGTATGGCAGATGTTGTTCCTGATTTATACAGCAGTCTGTGGATTTAGAAGCTTTGTGGGAGATCAGGCTTCGTATGCCTGGATGTTAAGTCTTGTGTTACTGGCAGGAGGCGTGCTGCTGGCAGTGACGCTTGGCATCCTGATCCGAGACTGCAATGTGATCAGAGATGTTCCGGCAGAATAAAAAAACAGAGATACCTTTGAGCAAAGAGAAACAACAAATAAAAAAGACATCCTCTGACGGTTTCAGGATGTCTTTTGCTTTTTGTTTCTATAAATTAAAAATTAAGCGATAGAGTTAACAGCCTTTGTAAGACGGGAAACTTTTCTTGCACAAGTGTTTTTGTGGTAAACACCTTTGCTTCCAGCCTTGTTGATCTCAGAGATTGCTACGCTGAGTGCTTCTTTTGCAGCAGCAGCGTCTTTGTTAGCAACAGCTGTCTCAACTTTCTTCACGCAAGTTTTCACTTTAGATTTGATCGCCTTATTTCTTGCAGTTCTTGTCTCAGCAACTAAAATTCTTTTCTTTGCGGATTTAATGTTAGCCATGACCTACACCTCCAACTCTGGTAAATTCATTTCTTGTTCATCGTCAGAGCCGGACACGGAACGATCTGACGAAGCATACTCATTTATTTTATGTCAATAAATAATTTCTGTCAATACATATTTCGGCTTTTTTTTGAGAAACTAGTGTTTAAATGAAAAAAAGCGAGGTTTTATCATGGTTGAGAAGTATAGTATCCGGACCGATCTGGCTTTGGAGGAGAAAGAGCGATTTGAAGAAGAAAATGTGGAGGTCCAGGGCGTCGTTCTGGAAGAAGAGTATGACGAGGAAAGGGAAATCAGGACGACGACGGTGAAGATCAAGACAGAGAACGGAGCAAAAACGATGGGAAAGCCTGTTGGAACATATATTACAATGGAGGCACCGAATCTTGCCGTACCGGATGAGGGGTATCACAGGGAAGTTTCTGTAAAGATCGCAGAGTGTGTGGAGAAACTTCTGAAGGGAAAATGGAAAAAAAGAAGCAAGGATGAGGACATTTCGATCCTGATGGTGGGACTGGGGAACCGGGAGGTGACGCCGGACGCTCTGGGACCGTATGTGGCGGACAATCTGAATATTACGAGGCACATTGTCCGGGAATATGGAAAGTACGCGATGGGCGAGGATGAAGTGACCCTGGTAAGCGCTCTTGTCCCGGGGGTAATGGCACAGACCGGCATGGAAACCGCAGAGATCGTCCGTGGCGTTGTGGCAGAGACGAAGCCGGATGTAATCCTTGTGGTGGATGCGCTGGCGGCCAGAAATTCCAAACGTCTGAACCGGACAATCCAGATTGCGGATACAGGGATCAGTCCGGGCTCCGGCGTCGGAAACCACCGCAATGCCATTACCGAAGACAGTATCGGTATCCCGGTGATTGCCATCGGTGTACCAACGGTTGTGGACGCTGCTACCATCGTAAATGATGCGATGGAAAACCTGATGAAAGAGATGGAACATTCCGAGGCGCTCAAGGGAGTGGGAGTGGTACTGCAGGGGTATCATGCGGCCGAAAAATATGAGCTTGTCAGACAGCTGATCTCTCCTCATCTCAACGGTATGTTTGTCACACCAAAGGATATTGATGATACGGTAAAGCGGATCAGCTTCACTATATCGGAGGGCCTGAATCTGTTATTCTCCAGGAATGAGGAGCGCGGCGAAATGACAGGACAGGCACATAATCACGAAGAAAAAGGCATATAGTGTTAAGACATAAAAATCCTGATATGGTAAGAAAGTAGAGTGAGGCATTTGAGTGGAAACATACACCTTAGGCATCTCCTGATCGGAGGTGTGGTGAGTGTGCTTGGCGGATATATTATTCTGGGAGGTTATGAAAGTTCGGCAGAGTTTATCCGGGCAGAAATCGGGAGGACTATTCAAAAAGGGGCGGAGGCAATGTATTTCCCCGCCCTTGTCCGGATGAACGACCAACCGGAAGGGACGGTCAGCGAATGGGTGGCCAGGCAGGCGATGCAGATGACGCCCCTTGGAAACTATGTAAAAGCGAATGAAGTAAGCGAGACGGAAATCGAGGACTCGGAAACGTATGAGATGCTTTTGAAAAAGGAGGCGGAAGATGAGAACGTGGTAGATGAAAATGGAAAGCTGATTGAACAGAATCAGGATACCACGACGGAAAAACCTCATGAAACGCAGATTCAGGGGACCATCGACCGGGAGAAGCTGAAGGACTATGAGTATCTGACCAGTCATTTTTATACGATTGACAGTACGACGATGACCAGCCCGGAAGAGTTGAATGCGGAAACGCTGCTTGCGAAAAACATGAAATTTGAGAATAAGGACAACGGGCCGAAAATTCTGATCTATCACACGCACTCGCAGGAAACGTTTGTAGATTCGGTTCCGGGGGATGATTCCACTTCCATCGTGGGAATCGGAGATTACCTGACGGATCTTCTGAACAATACTTACCATATTCCGACGATCCACGACCGGGGTGTCTACGATATCATCAATGGGAAACTGGACCGAAGCGAAGCCTATGAGCTCTCCGGAGCCGCGGCGGAAAAGATTCTGGCTGAAAATCCATCCATCGAGGTGGTCATTGACCTACATAGAGACGGAGTTGCCGAAACGACCCACCTGGTGACGGAAGTGAATGGAAAGCAGACGGCGAAAATCATGTTCTTCAACGGCCTGTGCCGGACGAGGGCAAACGGAGATATCCAGTATTTCAACAATCCGTATATTCAGGATAACCTGGCGTTCTCCCTTCAGATGAAGCTGGATGCCGATGAGCATTATCCGGGATTTACGAGAAATATCTATCTGAAAGGATACCGCTATAACATGCAGCTTGTCCCGAAGATGCTTCTCGTGGAAGCGGGAGCCCAGACGAACACGGTGCAGGAGATGAAAAATGCCATGGAGCCGCTGGCAGAGTCCTTAAACCGTGTGCTAAACGGGTAAAATTTAATTTCTTGAATCGTATGTTCGATTGTGGTAAACTGTTGAAAGTAATGGATTTTTTGAAAGATACGAATAATCAGAAGGAAGAAAGGAAGAATACGATGGCGAAACATACGACATACGATGCGGACAGTATCGCGGTACTGGAAGGTCTGGAGGCAGTCCGGAAGCGTCCCGGCATGTATATCGGAAGTGTAGGTACAAAGGGGCTGAATCATCTGGTATACGAGATCGTGGACAATTCCGTGGATGAACATCTGGCCGGATTTTGCATGAATATAGAAGTGACGCTGGAAAAAGACGGCTCCGCGACAGTCTCCGATGACGGGCGCGGCGTGCCGGTTGGAATGCATCAAAAAGGCGTATCGGCGGCGCGTATTGTCTATACAACACTGCACGCAGGGGGAAAGTTTGACGATTCTGTCTACAAGACAAGCGGCGGGCTCCACGGTGTGGGCTCTTCCGTAGTCAATGCCCTTTCCGAATATATGGATGTGAAGATCAGCCGTGACGGGGCCATTCACCATGACCGATATGAGCGGGGAATTCCGGTGGTGGAACTGGAAAACGGGCTCCTTCCGGTGATCGGAAAGACGAAAAAGACAGGGACGACCATTAATTTTCTCCCGGACGGCGAGATTTTTGAAAAGACAAGATTCCGGGAGGAGGAGATCAAGAGCAGGCTTCACGAGACTGCATATCTGAATCCGGAACTGACGATTCATTTTACAGATAAGAGAAAAGAGCCGGAAGAGCAGATTACCTACCATGAGCCGGACGGACTGATCGGGTTTATCAAGGATCTGAATTCCAAGAGCGAGCCGGTTCACGACCCGGTCTACTTCAAAGGGGAGGCCGAGGGCATCGAGGTGGAGGCGGTTTTTCAGTATGTCAATGAGTTTCATGAGAACATTCTTGGATTCTGCAACAATATCTATAATGCAGAAGGAGGAACTCATCTGACAGGCTTTAAGTCCACCTTTACGACAGTGATGAACCAGTACGCAAGGGAGCTTGGAATTCTGAAGGACAAGGATGCCAACTTTACCGGTGCGGACATCCGGAACGGGATGACGGCGATTGTCTCTGTCAAGCACCCGGATCCTAGATTTGAGGGGCAGACAAAGACGAAACTGGACAACCAGGATGCAGCCAAGGCCACAAGCAAGGTGACAAACGATGAAATCGTGCGTTACTTTGACCGGAATCTGGATGTCTTAAAGAAAGTGCTGTCCTGTGCGGAGAAGGCGGCAAAGATCCGGAAAACGGAGGAAAAGGCAAAGACAAACCTGCTGACAAAGCAGAAGTATTCTTTTGACAGCAACGGAAAACTCGCAAACTGCGAATGCAGGGATCCGAAAAAATGTGAGATCTTTATCGTGGAGGGAGACTCCGCAGGCGGTTCTGCCAAGACGGCGAGAGACCGGATGTACCAGGCGATCCTTCCGATCCGCGGAAAGATTTTAAATGTAGAGAAGGCAAGTATCGATAAAGTGCTGGCAAACTCGGAGATCAAGACAATGATCAATGCCTTTGGCTGCGGATTTTCCGAAGGATACGGAAATGATTTTGATATCAGCAAACTGCGGTACGATAAGATTATCATCATGGCCGATGCGGACGTGGACGGAGCGCATATTTCCACGCTGCTCCTGACCTTGTTTTACCGCTTTATGCCGGAGCTTATTTTTGAGGGACATGTCTATATTGCCATGCCGCCTCTTTATAAGGCCATGCCAAAAAGCGGCAAGGAGGAATACCTCTACGATGACCGGGCTCTGGAAGAGTACCGGAAGAAGCACAAAGGGCCGTTCACGCTCCAGAGATACAAAGGTCTGGGAGAGATGGATGCCCAGCAGCTCTGGGAGACGACACTGGATCCGAAGACCCGGATTTTAAAACAGGTGGAGATCGAAGACGCCCGGATGGCTTCCAGCGTGACAGAGATGCTGATGGGTACCGAAGTACCGCCGAGACGGACGTTTATCTACGAGAATGCCAGAGAGGCAGAGCTGGATATTTAGCAGGAAACGGACAGTTACCATTAGAAATGAGGAAGATACATGAGTCAGAATGAAAGTGAACAGATCATCCGGACCGAATATTCGGATGTCATGAAAAAATCATATATTGATTATGCGATGAGCGTCATCGTTTCCCGTGCCCTGCCGGACGTCAGGGACGGCCTGAAGCCGGTCCAGAGACGTACCCTTTATGATATGTACGAACTGGGAATCCGGTATGACAGACCGTACAGAAAGTGCGCGCGTATTGTCGGGGACACGATGGGTAAATACCATCCTCACGGCGACAGTTCCATTTATGAGGCTCTTGTCGTGATGGCACAGGATTTCAAAAAGGGCATGGTGATGGTGGACGGCCACGGAAACTTCGGTTCCATCGAAGGGGACGGGGCTGCGGCCATGCGTTACACCGAGGCAAGACTTGCGAAGGTGACCCAGGAAGCGTTTCTTGCGGATCTGGACAAGGACATTGTCAACTTCGTTCCGAACTTTGACGAGACGGAAAAAGAGCCGGAAGTTCTTCCGGTCCGTTTCCCGAATCTTCTTGTCAATGGAGCGGAAGGAATCGCAGTCGGTATGGCGACAAGCATCCCGACCCACAATCTGGGGGAAGTCATCGACGCGGTAAAAGCATACATGAAGAACAATGCCATCAGCACCAGGCAGCTGATGAAATATCTGAAAGGCCCGGATTTCCCGACGGGCGGCATCGTGGTCAATCAGGACGACCTGCTGCAGATCTACGAGACCGGAAGCGGGAAGATCAAGCTGCGTGGAAAAGTGGAGATTGAAGACTTAAAAGGCGGGAAAAAGCGTCTTGTCATCACGGAGATTCCATACACCATGATCGGAAGCGGAATCGGTAAATTTTTAAATGATGTCTGCGCCCTTGTGGAGACGAAGAAGACATCGGACATTGTGGATATTTCCAACCAGTCCTCCAAAGAGGGAATCCGTATCGTCATTGACCTGAAAAAGGATGCCGATGTGGAAAATCTGACGAACATGCTTTACAAGAAGACGAAACTGGAGGATACGTTCGGCGTCAACATGCTGGCGGTGGCGGACGGAAAGCCGGAGACGATGGGGCTGAAAAAGATCATTGAATATCATGTGGATTTTCAGTTCGAGATTACTACAAGGAAATACCGGACACTGCTTGCAAAAGAGCAGGAAAAACGTGAGGTACAGGAAGGTCTCATCAAGGCCTGTGATGTGATTGACCTGATTATCGAGATCCTGCGGGGAAGCTGTTCGGTCAAGGACGCCAGGGCCTGTTTGATGTACGGAATCACCGATGAGATTACATTTAAAAGCAAAACTTCAGAGAAGATGGCAAAGCTTCTTTCCTTTACAGAGCGGCAGGCAACGGCCATTCTGGAGATGCGTCTCTACCGGCTGATCGGTCTGGAGATCGAAGCGCTTCAGAAAGAGCATGAAGAAACAATCCGTAAGATCGAGCGTTATGAGAAGATCTTAAATGACTACGATGAAATGTCGGCTGTCATCATTGACGATCTGAATAAGCTGAAGAAAGAATATGCGGTGAAGCGCCGCACCCTCCTTGAAAATGCAGAGGAAGCAGTTTACGAGGAGAAAAAGATCGAGGAGCAGGAAGTGATCTGTCTGGTGGACCGTTTCGGATATGCAAGGACGGTGGATCCGTCTGTTTACGAGCGGAACCAGGAGGCGGCGGACGCAGAAAGCCGCTATATCATCCGCTGCATGAATACCGGAAAGCTCTGTCTGTTTACTGCTGAAGGACGGATGCACCAGATCAAGGTACTGGATATCCCGCATGGCAAATTCCGGGACAAGGGACTTCCGGTGGACAATATCAGTAATTTTGACAGCACGGAAGAACATATCGTTACGTTGATGAACGAGTCGGATCTGGAGGGAGAATTCCTTCTGTTTGCCACAAAAGACGGACTTGTCAAACGGGTGGCAGGATCGGAATTCCTTGTTTCCAAGCGGACAACCGCGGCGACCAAGCTTCAGGAAGGTGATGAAGTACGAGCTGTGCTTCCGATGAACGGGCAGGATTTTGCCGTACTTCAGACAGAAAACGGCTACTTCCTCAAATTCCCGGCGGAAGATGTATCCGAGAAGAAAAAGGGAGCCCTCGGAATCCGGGGAATCAGGCTTCAGAAGAAGGACGCTGTGGAAAGCGCCTATGTTTTTGCAGAAGGAACTGAGACCAAAGCAGTATATAAGGAAAAAGAAATTTCGCTGAACCGTCTGAAAACAGGAAAGCGTGATACGTCGGGCGTAAAGCAGAGAGCATAAAAAAGACCTCCTTTTTGTGAAAATGTCTTGACTCTGGGATAGTACCAGAGTTTAAGATAAACATAAAGGAGGTTTTATGATGTTGAAGAATAAGATGAGATGAACAGTACAAAGACTGGTTGAGGGAATTACGGTGCCGATGTTGTTATGGATTGCCGTGGGAGCGGCAATCTGTACCTTCGGTATCCACAATATTCATTCACAGACCGGGATTACTGAAGGAGGTGTCATTGGCATGACACTGTTTGCAAACAAATGGTTTCATATTCCAAAAGGACTTGTAACCCCGATCCTTGATCTGAGCTGCTACCTTCTGGCATTCCGGTTTCTTGGAGGAAAGTTTATCAGGATTTCCGTGATTTCCACCTTATTTGTGTCTCTGTTTTATGATCTGTGGGAACAGTTTCCCTACATGCTGCCGGACCTGTCGGATTATCCGCTTGCGGCGGCACTTCTGGGAGGTGTTTTTGTAGGAATCGGTGTCGGCCTGATTGTACGTCAGGGCGGATCAAGCGGCGGAGACGATGCACTTGCCCTTTCCATTTCCAGAGGAACCGGGTGGAGGCTTTCCAGAGCCTATCTTTTTACGGATCTGGTAGTACTGGGACTTTCCCTTTCTTATATTCCGGTCATCCGGATTGCGTTTTCCGTGGTGACAGTGATGCTTTCATCACTTTTAATTGACTTTGTACAGAATTTTAGAAGACAGCCCGAACCTGAGACGGCGGGCGAATAAAACCACTCCAATAAACATTGGGGACGTGTTCCGGTGAAAAGGAACCCGTCCCCAATGTTTTTTTTGTTAAATGAATTTTACATTTCCTGAAAAGACAGTAACGTGATTTTTGCAAAAGCTTTACGCAGGCCGGATGGAACAAAAAAACGTAAAGAGTTATAGTGCTATAGGATGAAAAAAACGATGAAATGTAGAAAATCTGGATAAAAGAAAGGGGCATTTGTACATGCTGGAATTAAAGCATATCAAAAAATCATTTGACGGAGTGAATGTTTTAAAAAACATCAATCTGCAGATCGAGGATGGCGAGATTGTATCGATTCTCGGACCGTCCGGATGCGGGAAAACAACACTTTTAAATATCATCCTCGGACTGACACAGGCAGATGCCGGTGAACTGATTTTTCAGGGTGAAGATATTTTAAATGTACCAATGGAAGAGAGAGGATTCAATATTGTATTCCAGGATTATGCGCTCTTCCCGAATCTGAATGTGAAACAGAATGTTACATACGGCCTTCGCAATAACAAAAACATTGTAACGGTGGAGGAAGTCAATGGACTGATCAATCTTCTGGGACTGAAGGACCATCTGGATAAGAAGATCGAACAGCTTTCCGGCGGGCAAAAACAGAGAGTGGCTCTTGCGAGAACCATGGTAATGAAGCCGAAGATCCTGCTTCTTGACGAGCCGTTGAGTGCTTTGGATGGCGTGATCAAAGAATCCATCAAAGACAAGATCAAGGAGATTGCAAGAGAATATCATCTGACAACCATTATAGTCACACATGATCCGGAGGAAGCGCTCACCCTTTCCGACAAGGTTGTCATCATGAATCAGGGAACGATCGCCCAGTACGGAAGACCGGAAGATATTATCAATACACCGGAAGAAGATTTCGTAAAGAACTTCATTTTAAGACAGCTCGAAATCAAGAGAAACAACATCATGATGCTGTTCAGTGAATCAGAAGCAAAGAGATTTCAGGTGGTGTAAAAGATGAAGAAGATAAAAGAAAAAGAAATCAAAGGAATTTACGGGAGTGCGCTTCTTCTGTTTTTGATCTTTCTGTTTGTCCCGGTTATCGTACTGTTTCAACAGTCTCTTGCAGGTGAGTCAGGACTTTCCCTGGCACACTACAGTGAAATGCTGACACAGAGAGGATTCGGCCTGGCTGTACGGCACAGCCTGGAAGTTTCCATCGTCAGCGCGGTGGTGGCAACACTCCTTGCGTTTTTACTTGCGTACACCGTACATTATACAAATGCACCTGGAAAATATAAGAAATTTATCCGTCTGGCAGCACAGCTTCCAATGCTTCTGCCGACTATTACATACGGATTTGCCATTATCTATTCCTTCGGAAAACAGGGACTTCTGACAAGGCTCTTTGGAAGACAGCTGTTTGATATCTACGGATTTAACGGACTTGTGATCGGATATGTGATCTACACCCTTCCGGTATCCTTTATGCTTCTGTCCAATACGATGGAATATATCGACAAGAAATTTACGGTTGTCTCCAGAATCATGGGAGACTCCCCGCTGAAAACATTCCAGCAGACGATCATCCGTCCGCTGCTTGGAACCTTTGCAACATCCTTTGTACAGTGCTTTTTCCTCTGCTTTACCGATTACGGTATTCCGGAATCCGTGGGAGGAGAGTACGAAGTTGTTGCAACCGTACTTTACAATGAGATGCTTGGAAGTATCCCGAATTTCAACAACGGAGCGGTAGTAGCCGTGATCATGCTGATTCCTTCGATTGTCAGCATCCTGCTTCTGAAATTCCTGGAACGATACAACATCCGGTATACGAAGATCTCCGCAATCGAATTAAAGAAAAACAAGACAAGAGATATCCTCTGCTCGGTCGGATCGGCTGTGATCCTGATCTGTGTATTTGCAGTCTTTGCTGTGATCTTCATCATGCCGTTTATTCAGGAATGGCCTTATCAGGCAGTGTTTACACTGGATCACTTCCGCGATGTATTCAACGACAATACATTGACGGCAGTATATAAAAACTCATTGTTTGTAGCATTTATGACGGCGATTTTCGGAACCCTGCTTGCTTACGGATGTGCGCTTGCTTCCACGCGGAGCAGCCTGAGAGGATCCGCAAAGCAGGTGGTAGAAAGCACAGCCCTGATCACCAACACCATTCCCGGAATGGTTATCGGTATTGCATATATGCTTGTGTTCTCAGGAACATCGCTTCAGAACACTTTTTTACTGATCATCATCTGTAACATGATCCATTATTTTTCTACACCGTACCTGATGATCAAGAACGCGCTTCTGAAGCTGAACACCTCCTGGGAGGCGACAGCGAAACTGCTTGGCGACTCCTGGGGGAAAACCCTCATAAGAATTATCACACCGAATATGTCATCTACACTTCTGGAAGTGTTCGGATACTATTTTGTGAACGCAATGGTAACCGTCAGCGCGGTGATTTTCATCGCGGGAGCGAGAACCATGGTCATTACGACAAAGATCAAGGAATTACAGTACTTTATGAAATTCAATGAAATTTTCGTACTGTCCATCCTGATCCTTTTGACCAATCTTTGCATAAAGGGAGTATTAGTCCTCCTTTCAGATAGAAAAAAATCTGAATTTAAAGTGAAAAAGGAGAAAAAAATTATGAAGATGAAAAGTGTGACAGCAATGTTTATGGCATGTCTGATGGCCGGCTCCGTAATGCTTGGCGGATGTTCCGGATCAGATGCGGCTTCAGGATCTTCAGAGGATCAGATCATTATCTATTCCAACGCTGATGAAGAGGCGGTAGATGCCATGAAAAAAACACTGGATGATAATGGATATGAAGGCGAATATGTATTCCAGACATTCGGAACATCCGAACTGGGAGGAAAGCTGATCGCGGAAGGAAAGAATCTGGAAGCAGACATGGTGACAATGAGTTCTTTCTACCTGGACAGTGCTCAGGAGCAGAACAGCATGTTTAAAGATCTGACATTTGACTATACAACACTCAGTGAAAATGACAGTTCTGATTTCTACGCACCGATTACAAAACAGGAAGGCGCGATCATTGTCAATACAGAACTCTTAAAGGAAAACAATCTGGACACACCGACCTGCATCAAGGATCTGGCAGATCCGCAGTACAAGGACATGATTTCCGTGACAGATATTAAGAGCTCTTCTACGGCATGGCTTCTGATTCAGGCACTTGTAAGCGAATACGGTGAGGAGGAAGCACAGAATATTCTGTCGGATATTTACGCAAATGCAGGCGACAACATCGAAGATTCCGGTTCCGCACCGCTTAAAAAAGTACGTGCCGGAGAAGTGGCAGTCGGATTTGGTCTGAGACATCAGGCGGTAGCAGATAAAGAAGAAGGACTTCCGATTGACTATGTCGACCCGACGGAAGGAAACTTCTCTCTGACAGAGTCTGTAGCTGTTCTCGACAAAGACAACGGAGACAAAGCAGACAAGGCAATGGAGATGGCGCAGTGCATCATTGAAAAAGGAAGAGAAGAACTTCAGAAAACATACCCGCTTGCTGTATATGAAGGAGAGACAGATTCCGACAACAAATCTGCTTATCCAAAGGTATTCCCGGAAAAACTGACAGTAGACTTACTGGAAAAACATCAGGAAATCTCAGAAGCAGCAAAATAAGACATGATCAATTAAGACAAATGCAGACTGCCGGAAAATAAGGCCGGCGGTCTGTCAATGCGTCCGAGCGGATGCGAAAATACAGGAAAAAGGGAAGGAAAACGAAAATCATGAAGAACTACAAATTACTCACACCAGGACCGCTCACCACAACGGATACTGTAAAAAAGGAGATGCTGTTTGACCATTGCACATGGGATGACGACTACAAACAGATTACACAGGAGATCAGAAAAGAACTGTTAAAACTGGCTCATGTTTCCGAGGAGGACTACACCGTTGTCCTGATGCAGGGAAGCGGAACATTCGGCGTGGAGTCTGTACTGACCAGCGTCATTGGAGAAGATGAAAAACTTCTGATCGCAGCAAACGGTGCTTACGGCAAACGTATGGCGTCAATTGCGGAACATGCAAAAATTGACTACGTTCTTTATGAAGAAGATTTTGATAAAGTACCGGATGCAGGAAAGATCGCGGCATATCTGGATGAGGATGCAAAGATTACACATGTTGCCATGGTACACAGCGAGACAACATCCGGAATCTTAAATGACATTGCATCCGTTGCAAAAGTAGTAAAAGAAAGAGGAAAGACATTCATCGTGGATGCTATGTCCAGTTTTGGCGGCGTGGATATTCAGGTGGGTGAGCTTGGCATTGACTTCATCATCAGCAGCGCCAACAAATGTATTCAGGGAGTTCCGGGCTTCTCCTTTATTATCTGCAGAAGAGACAAACTGATGGAGAGCAAAGGAAAAGCAAGAAGCCTTTCTCTTGATCTTTACGATCAGTGGGAAACCATGGAGAAGGATGGAAAGTGGAGATTTACATCACCGACCCATGTGGTACTTGCATTCAGACAGGCGCTTCGCGAACTGGAGGAAGAAGGCGGCATTGAAAAGAGACAGGAACGCTACGAGAAGAACAATCAGATTCTCATTGAAAATCTGGCAGAGCTTGGCATCAGGCCATATGTAGGAGCAGATGTTCAGGGACCGATCATTACAACCTTCTACTATCCGGAACACCACAACTTCTCCTTCCAGGATATGTACCAGTACATCAAAGAAAGAGGATACGCGATTTATCCGGGAAAAGTAACGGATGCAGATACATTCCGTATCGGAAACATCGGAGAGATCTATCCGGAAGATATGGTAAAGGTGACAGCAATCATTTCAGAATTTTTAAAGGAGAGAAACTAAGATGAAATACGAAGCAGTGATTTTTGACTGGGCAGGAACGACGGTGGATTACGGATGCTTTGCACCGGTACAGGCATTCCTCGATTCCTTCCATGAATACGGAATTGACCCGACCATGGAGGAGGTCAGAGGACCGATGGGAATGCTTAAAATCGACCATATCCGGACCATGCTTCAGGGAGAACGCATCAGCGGACTGTGGAAAGAAAAATATGGAAGAGACTGGACCGAGGAAGATGTCCATGCGGTTTACGAGCTCAGCGAGAAGAAACTTCTGGAAAACCTTCCGAACTTCGCAGATCCGAAACCGTACGTGATCGAAACGGTGAAAGAACTCCGCGAGATGGGACTGAAGATAGGATCCACAACCGGATATACCGATGACATGATGGCCATCGTTGCTCCGAAGGCAAAAGAACTTGGATACGAGCCGGACTGCTGGTTCAGCCCGAACGCGGTGGAAAACCACGGACGTCCGTACCCGTACATGATCTTCAAGAACATGGAAGCACTTGGACTTTCCGATGTGAGAAAGGTTATCAAAGTCGGAGATACGGTATCCGATATCAAAGAAGGAAAGAACGCAGGAATGGAAGCAGTCGGAATCCTGGAAGGAAGTTCTGTTCTCGGACTCTCCAAAGAGGAATTTGACGCCCTTTCCGAAGAAGAAAAGAAAGCACAGTACGAAAGAGCGGAGAAAATTTACAAGGATGCGGGAGCAGACTATGTGATTCTCGACATCAGAGGCATTCTCGATATCGTAAAATAGGAGAAAACCGCTAAAATCGGCAAAAAACCTTGATTTTGTCAAAAAAACGTGCTATAGTGCATATAGTTACATAAGAAATCGGCAGAAGAGTGGACGTCATGTTCACTCTTCTTTAATTCTGCGGGTTGTCCCCGTACAAAGGACGGTTTTTTATGACAGGCATGAAAATCTGAAAGAGAAAGGATGTTAGGATGTCAAAAAGAGAAAGCTACGAACAAAGAACAGAGGAATTGCTGATTCCGATCCTTATGAAGTATGAGTTTGAACTGGTTGACGTAGAATATGTGAAAGAGGCTGGCACCTGGTATTTAAGGGCCTATATCGACAAGCCGGGCGGAATTGCCATCAACGACTGCGAGGTCGTAAGCAGAGAGCTCTCTGATCTTCTGGATAAAAAGGATTTTATCGACGACAGCTATATCCTGGAAGTGAGTTCGCCGGGGCTTGGAAGACCGTTAAAGAAAGACAGGGACTTTGCAAGAAGCATCGGGGAAGAAGTGGAGATCCGGACATACCGGATGATTGACAAGCAGAAAGAGTTTACCGGAGTGTTAGAGGAATATGACAGTGATTCTGTGACGATTTCTTATGAAGATGGAACAAAACAGAAGTTTGACAGGAAAGAGATTGCATTGATCAGGCTGGCATTTGATTTTTAGTGTTTAGGAGGAAAAGAAAGCAATGAGTACAGAATTAATGGAAGCGCTTACCATACTGGAACAGGAGAAGGACATCAGCAAGGAGACCATGCTGGACGCAATTGAAAATTCCCTGATGAACGCCTGCAAAAACCATTTCAAAAAAGCGGATAATATTAAGGTCGTGATGAACCGTGAGACCTGCGATTTCGCGGTTTACGCTGAGAAGACCGTAGTGGAGGAAGTGGAAGATCCGGAGGAGGAGATCAGTCTTGTAAATGCGAAGATGATGGACTCCAAATATGAACTTGGCGATATTGTACAGGTACCGATCGATTCCAAATCCTTTGGACGGATTGCGACACAGAACGCGAAGAACCTGATCCTCCAGAAGATCCGGGAAGAAGAACGCAAGGTCGTTTATGATCAGTACTTTGAGAAGGAAAAAGACATTGTGACAGGAATCGTGCAGCGTTATGTGGGACGCAACATCAGCATTGATCTTGGAAAGGCAGACGCCATGCTGACAGAAAACGAGCAGGTCAAAGGGGAAGTATTCAAACCGACAGAGCGTATCAAACTTTACGTGGTAGAAGTAAAGAATACGACAAAAGGACCGAAAATTCTCGTATCCCGTACCCATCCGGAGCTTGTAAAACGTCTCTTTGAGTCCGAGGTGACTGAGGTGAAAGACGGTATTGTTGAGATCAAGAGCATTGCAAGAGAAGCAGGATCCCGTACAAAGATTGCCGTATGGTCCAATGATCCGGATGTGGATCCGGTAGGAGCATGTGTCGGAATGAACGGACAGAGAGTCAACGCCATCGTGAACGAATTGCGCGGCGAGAAGATCGATATCATCAACTGGAGCGACAATCCGGCCATTCTCATCGAAAATGCGCTGAGTCCGGCGAAGGTTATTTCGGTTGCGGCAGATCCGGAAGAGAAGACAGCAAGCGTCATCGTGCCGGATTACCAGCTTTCTCTTGCCATCGGTAAAGAAGGACAGAATGCAAGACTGGCCGCAAGACTGACCGGATACAAGATCGACATCAAGAGTGAGACTCAGGCAATCGAATCCGGAGAACTTCCGGCAAACTACATGGATATGCCGATGGAAGAAGGTGTATTCGAGTCGGACATTTATGAAGATGACGTTTATGAGGACGACGTCTATGAGGATGACGCATACGAAGACGGCATTGATGAAGAAGAAAGTTACGGGGATGAAAGTGATGAATAAAAAGATCCCAATGCGCAAATGTGTCGGGTGCGGGGAGATGAAAAACAAAAAGGAGATGCTCCGCGTCATCCACACGAAGGAAGGGGAATTCCTTCTGGACACAACAGGAAGAAAAAACGGAAGAGGAGCCTACCTCTGCTTTTCCAGAGATTGTTTTCTAAAAGCAGTAAAGAACAAAGGGCTGGAACGCTCTTTTAAGCAGGCGATTCCAAACGAAGTGTATGAACAGCTGGAAAAGGAGATGGAGCAGATTGAAACTGAATAAAGGTCTGTCACTTTTAAGTCTGGCTACCAGGGCGGGAAAGACAAAAAGCGGAAACTTTCAGACAGAGCAGGCGGTCAAGTCAGGGACGGCTTATCTTGTGATTATCGCCGCGGATGCCTCTGAGAATACAAAAAAGAAATTCCGTAACATGTGCAGCTTTTACGACGTTCCGATTCTGTTTTATGCAGATCAGGACACCCTGGGTCATGCAATGGGAAAAGAATTCCGCACAAGTGCTGCGGTGACAGATGCGGGATTTGCGGACGAGATTAAGAAACAGCTGACAGTGGAAGAAGAATAAAATTGCATATAGGAGGTAGTTGGATGTCAAAAGTGCGAGTACATGAATTAGCAAAAGAGATAGATAAAACGAGCAAGGAAATTATGGATTATCTGAAAGGGAACGGAGCGGACCTGAAAAGCCACATGAGTTTTCTGACAGAGCAGCAGGTGGAGGATGTGAAGAAGAAATTCGGAAGCGCCGGACACAATGCAGAAGCTCCGAAAAAGAAAACTATTGTTCAGGTTTTCCGGCCTCAGAACACACAGGGAGGACAAAGACGCCAGAACGCAAGAGGTGCCCAGAGACCGGGCGGACAGCAGGCGTCAGGAAGAACAGGAATGGATAAGGAAAAGAGAGAAGGATACGTATCTGCCCAGGAGAGAGGGCGCGACAATAACCGTCCGGCAAGAGACGGAAACAAAGACCGTCAGGGAAGAGATTTTCGCGACAGAGACCGTCAGGGTCAGGGAAGAGACGGCAATAAAGACCGCCAGGGAGGAAAAGACTTCCGTGACGGAAGAGACCGCGACAGAGACCGTCAGGGCAGAGGATCAAGAGATAATAAAGACAGAGACCGCCAGGGCAGGGATTTCCGCGATAAAGACCGTCAGGGAGGAAGAGATTTCCGCGACGGAAGAGACCGCGACAGAGACCGCCAGGGCAGAGATTCCCGCGACGGAAGAGATCGTGACAGAGACCGTCAGGGCAGAGGATCAAGAGACGGAAGAAACAACGGACCGTCTATCCCGGCACCGATGGTAGCCGAGCAGAAGCCGCAGAGAAGAAACCAGAAGGATAATTATAAGAAGAAAGACTATGACCGCGATGATGAACGGGAAGGCAGGTTTGGCCAGAAGCAGGGCAAAGGCAGGAAGAACCAGCAGCCTGTAATGGAGAAACCGCAGCCGAAGCAGGAGAAGAAGGAAGAGCAGATCAAGCAGATCACAATTCCGAAGATGCTCACCATCAAGGAGCTGGCAGACGCGATGAAGATCCAGCCGTCCGCTATTGTCAAGAAACTGTTCCTTCAGGGCAAAATCGTGACAGTCAACCAGGAGATCGACTTTGATACTGCAGAGGAGATCGCAATGGAGTTTGACGTGCTTTGCGAGCAGGAAGAAGAAATCGATGTAATCGAAGAGCTCTTAAAAGAGGAAGAAGAGGACGAAAAGAAGATGAAAAAACGTCCACCGGTTGTCTGCGTTATGGGACACGTTGACCATGGTAAGACTTCCCTCCTCGATGCAATCCGTCACACGAATGTAACAGACAGAGAGGCCGGCGGAATCACACAGCATATCGGAGCATCTGTTGTCAACATCAACGGAGAGAGCATCACATTCCTTGACACACCGGGTCATGAGGCATTTACGGCAATGCGTCTTAGAGGTGCATGTTCCACAGATATTGCAGTACTTGTCGTTGCAGCAGACGATGGTGTCATGCCGCAGACGGTGGAGGCGATCAACCATGCCAAGGCGGCGGGCGTTGAGATTGTTGTCGCGATCAACAAGATCGACAAGCCAAGCGCGAATATCGAACGTGTAAAACAGGAGCTGACAGAGTATGAGCTCATCCCGGAAGACTGGGGTGGAAGCACGATTTTCGTTCCGGTATCCGCGCATACAAAAGAAGGTATTCCGGAGCTTCTTGAGATGATCCTTCTGACAGCGGAAATGCTTGAGTTAAAAGCAAACCCGAACAGACGCGCAAGAGGTCTTGTGATCGAAGCGCAGCTTGATAAAGGAAAAGGACCGGTGGCTACTGTCCTTGTACAGAAAGGAACACTCCGTGTAGGTGACGCCATTGCAGCCGGATCTGCGTTTGGTAAAGTCAGAGCCATGATGGATGACAAGGGAAGACGTGTCAAAGAGGCCGGCCCATCCATGCCGGTTGAGATCCTTGGATTCAATGACGTCCCGAATGCGGGTGAAGTCTTCGTTGTAAGCAAGAACGAAAAAGAGGCAAGAAACTTTGCGGAAACCTTTATTTCCCAGAATCGTATGAAGATGCTGGAGGAGACAAAATCCAAGATGTCTCTGGATGATCTGTTCAACCAGATTAAAGAAGGAAACTTAAAAGAACTGGATATCGTAGTCAAAGCGGACGTACAGGGATCTGTAGAGGCGATGAAGCAGAGCCTTCTGAAGCTTTCCAACGACGAAGTTGTTGTAAAAGTGATCCACGGCGGAGTCGGAGCCATCAACGAATCCGACGTTATGCTTGCATCTGCGTCCAACGCGATCATCATCGGATTTAATGTTCGTCCGGATGCGGCAGCAAAAGAGACAGCAGAAAGAGAAAATGTTGACGTTCGTCTGTACCGTGTCATCTACAATGCCATCGAAGACGTGGAAGCTGCCATGAAGGGTATGCTCGATCCGATCTTCGAAGAACAGGTGCTTGGACACGCGGAAGTACGCCAGACATTCAAGGCTTCCGGAGTCGGAACCATTGCCGGTGCTTACGTTCTGGACGGTATCTTTGAACGTGACTGCTCCGCAAGAATTATCCGCGACGGAATTGTAGTATTTGAAGGAAAACTTGCTTCACTGAAGCGTTTCAAAGATGATGTCAAAGAAGTAAAAGCAGGATACGAATGTGGTTTCGTATTTGAAAAATACAATGACATCAAAGAAGGCGATCAGGTAGAAGCATTCAAGATGGTAGAAAAACCAAGATAGGATGAAAATATGAGAAAAAACAGTATCAAAAACACGAGGGTCAATACAGAAGTGATGCATGAACTGTCCAATATTCTGCGCGGGGGAATCAAAGATCCCCGCGTGGCAGAGTTCACCTCTGTCGTTGCGGTGGAAGTCGCACCGGATCTGAAGACCTGTAAAGCCTATATCAGTGTTCTTGGTGATGAAAAGGCACAGGCAGATACAATCAAAGGGCTTCAGAGCGCAGAAGGGTATATCAGAAGAGAGCTTGCACATTCTCTGAACCTTCGTAACACCCCGGAGATCCGCTTTATTCTGGATCAGTCGATCGAATACGGGGTGGCAATGTCAAAGAAGATCGACGATATCACGAAAGGCAGTAAGAAAGAGGAAGAGTAATATGCTGAAACTGGATGAGATACTGCAAGGAGTAAAGCGGGCCGGCATTGCAGGGCATGTACGGCCTGACGGGGACTGCACCGGTTCCTGCCTGGCGCTTTACCAGTATTTACGTATGTATTATCCGGAAGTCAGCACGGATGTGTATTTGGAAGAGATCCCGAATTCGTTCCATATGCTGACAGGGGCAGACGAGATCCGTCACGAGCTGCCGGAAGATACCGGATATGATGTGTTCTTCGCACTGGACTGCGGGGATACGAAAAGACTCGGATTTGCAGGTACACTGTTTGAACAGGCCAAAAAGACGGTCTGCATCGACCACCACGTGAGCAACCTGGCATTTGCGGATGTAAACCAGATCGTTCCGGACGCAAGCTCCACCTCTGAGCTGATCTATGATCTGCTGGAAAAAGAGAGGATCACAAAGGAGATTGCGGAAGCACTGTATCTGGGAATTGTACACGACACCGGAGTGTTTCAGTATTCCTGCACAAAGCCTTCGACCATGGAGGCAGCTGCGGAGCTTTTAAGAAAAGGAATCGACGGACCGAAAATCATAGAGAAAACATTTTATGAAAAGACCTACGCTCAGAATCAGGTGCTTGGAAAGGCGCTTCTGGAGAGTATCCGTCTGATGGACGGAAAAGTAATCTTTTCCTACATTACAAAGAAAAGCATGAACTTCTTTGGAGTGAAGGCAAAAGATCTGGAAGGCATTGTCAGCCAGCTGAGAGTGACAACCGGCGTGGAGGCTGCGATTTTCCTCTACGAACTGGAAAGCGGAGAATTTAAAGTCAGCCTCCGTTCCAAAGAGAAAGTGGATGTCAGCAAGGTTGCCCAGTACTTTGGCGGCGGCGGACATGTGCGGGCCGCAGGACTTACGTTCCGCGGAACCGTCCATGATGCAGTCAACAACATCGTCGGACAGGTTGCCCTTCAGCTGGAGGAAGAAGCATGATCCACGGAATTCTGAACGTAAGAAAAGAAAAGGGCTTTACTTCCCATGATGTGGTGGCAAAGCTTCGGGGAATGACAAGACAGAAAAAGATCGGACATACCGGGACGCTGGATCCGGATGCGGAAGGCGTCCTTCCGGTCTGCCTTGGAAAAGCAACCAGGCTCTGTGAAATGATGACGGACAAAGAAAAGGCATATGAAGCCGTGATGGTGCTTGGAAAAGAGACCGATACCCAGGATCTTTCCGGTACAGTTCTCGATACTTCCGCGACCGGCCATCTGACCGAAGAGGAAGTGCAGGAAGCCATCCTTTCTTTCGTAGGGATCTATGACCAGATCCCGCCGATGTACTCTGCGGTAAAGGTTGGCGGGAAAAAGCTCTATGAACTTGCAAGAGAAGGTAAGGAAATCGAACGGAAAGCCCGCCGGGTGGAAATCCGTTCCATCCGGATTCTTGAGATGCGGCTTCCGGAAGTCAGGTTTGAAGTAGTCTGCTCCAAAGGAACCTACATCCGCACCCTCTGTCATGATATCGGCAGAAAACTTGGATG
This sequence comes from Drancourtella sp. An57, assembly GCF_002161525.1. NCBI lineage: Bacteria > Bacillati > Bacillota > Clostridia > Eubacteriales > Oscillospiraceae > Drancourtella > Drancourtella sp. An57. The sequence goes on along the minus strand of NZ_NFHY01000009.1, from coordinate 45,755 downwards.
CGGGGCATGTATGGGCGACCTGCTCAGAACAAAATCCGGAAACTTTACATTGGATCAAAGCCGGACTCTTTCTGAAATTCAGGAGTATCTGGATGGCGGCAGGATCGGGGAGATTCTTGTTCCGATCGATGCCATGTTTCCGGATGCGCCGAAAGTATCGGTGAAGCAGGGAAAGGAAAAGACCGTTTACAACGGGAATGCCCTGTCGCCGGATCAGATCGAGGACCACATCCCGGAAAAGGACGGGGAGACCATCCGGGTCTACGGTCCGGACGGAAGATTCCTCGCACTCTACCGCTATGCCGGGAGAGAAAAGAAATATCAGGTGGAAAAAATGTTTTACAGTCCGGAATAAGAGGAAAGAACATGCAATATATTACAGGATTTGAACATTACCAGGAAGAAGCCGGAACTGCCGTAACGCTGGGAAAATTTGATGGTCTGCACAGAGGACACCGTAAACTGGTGGAGCGGATTATGGAACATGTGGAGCAGGAGCCGGATTTAAAAAGTGTTGTTTGTTTTTTCGAGATGACCGAATTCAAAAAAATGTGTCACCTTGACCAGAAAAAACTGATGATGAATGAAGAGCGTGCCATCCGTCTGGACGGAAGAGTGGATTATCTGATTGAATGTCCGTTTCTGTCCGTAAAAGAGATGGAGGCGGAAGTATTTATCGAGAAAATTCTCTCGGATCTGTTTCATGCAAAATACATTGTGGTTGGCGAAAACTTCCGGTTCGGGCACGAGAGGCGTGGAGACGTCGGGATGCTCGCAAAGTACCAGGAAACGTACGGATACCGTCTCGAAGTGATACCAAATGAGTATTACGGAGAACGCATCGTAAGCAGTACTTATGTAAAGGAAGTCATGAAAACAGGAGATATTGATCTTGTGAACCGGCTGCTCAGTTATCCTTATACAATCGCGGGTACAGTGAGGAAAGGAGAGGGCATGGGACGCCGGATCGGATATCCGACGATGGATATCTTCCCGTGTCAGGAAAAAATCCTGCCTCCTGCCGGAGCCTACGTCTGTAAGCTGGAGGTGGACGGACAATGGTATCAGGGTGTGTGCAACATCGGAAAGAAGCCTACTGTATCAAGCGGGGAAGATACCATTCTTTCGGTTCATCTCTTCTGCTATGAGGAGAAGGAAGAAGCAGACGGAAAGCAGGTTGTACTGCAGCTTTATCATTATCTGAGACCGGAAGAAAAGTTTGACGATATAGATGAACTTAAAAGGCAGATTCAGACAGATATACGGGAAGGAAAGAGACACTTTCTTCTCACAATGGAAAGCAGACGCATGCTTCTGGAAATCAAAAACAAAAGTGAAGAAAAGAATTGACATCCGGCAGGGTGCCATGATATACTCAAAAAGTATGAGTGAGCCGATATCCAGTGGACGGAAGACTCCGACCGCCGCCTGATATCCGGCGTTTCAAAAATAAGGAGGATAAAAACATGATCGACAGAGAAAAGAAAGCAGCTATTATTGCTGAGTATGGAAGAAGCGAAGGAGACACAGGATCTCCGGAAGTTCAGGTAGCAATCCTGACAGCAAGAATCAATGAATTAACAGAGCATTTCAAAGCAAATCCAAAGGATCATCATTCCAGAAGAGGTCTTTTGAAGATGGTAGGTCAGAGACGTGGTCTTCTTGCATATTTAAAGAAAAAAGATATCGAAAGATACCGTTCTTTGATTGAAAGATTAGGACTCAGAAAATAGTCAGGCTATTCAGAGAGGACGGACACTTATCCGTCCTCTTTTATACTGCCGGGATATTTTTCCGGTTTTCAATATTTGTCAAAATCATGCGAAATGTATGCGGGGAGAGACACCGGGACCACTGAAAAGCAAGCCAGTATATGACTTGTTTTTCAGTAGTTTCGGGATTCTCCGCACGACAAAAAAAGAAAAGAAAAATGAGGAGGATCTTATGTACAAGACATTTGAGATGGAACTTGCCGGACGTCCTCTGCGTGTTGATGTAGGCAGAGTGGCAAAGCAGGCAAACGGTGCAGCACTGATGCACTATGGAGAAACAACAGTACTTTCCACAGCAACAGCTTCTGAGAAGCCAAGAGAAGGAATCGATTTCTTCCCGCTGAACGTAGAGTACAATGAAAAGATGTATGCAGTTGGAAAGATTCCGGGAGGATTCAACAAAAGAGAAGGAAAGGCATCTGAAAATGCGATCCTGACAGACCGTGTCATCGACCGCCCGATGCGTCCGCTCTTCCCGAAGGATTACAGAAACGATGTTACCCTGGAAAACCTTGTCCTTTCTGTAGATCAGGACTGCAGCCCGGAACTGACAGCAATGATTGGATCCGCAATCGCAGTTGCGATCTCCGATATTCCGTTTGACGGACCGACAGCTTCTACACAGGTAGGACTTGTAAACGGTGAGTTCGTATTCAACCCGACTGCAGAAGAAAAAGCAGTATCCGATATGCAGCTGACTGTTGCATCTACAAAAGAAAAAGTCATCATGATCGAAGCCGGAGCCAACGAAGTACCGGAAGATGTGATGATCAAAGCGATTTTCGCGGCACACGAAGTAAACCAGACGGTAATCGCATTCATCGACCAGATCGTAGCAGAGTGCGGCAAGCCGAAACATGAATATGAAAGCTTCGCAGTACCGGCAGACCTGATGGAAGAGATCCAGAAGCTCGTTCCGGCTGAGGAGATGGAAGAAGCAGTATTTACCGATGACAAGCAGACAAGAGAGGCGAACATCCGCGTGATTCAGGATCGTCTCGAAGAGGCATTTGCTGAAAACGAAGAGTGGCTGCCACGCATCGGAGAAGCGCTGTACCAGTATCAGAAGAAGACTGTCCGCAAGATGATCCTCAAAGATCACAAACGTCCGGACGGAAGAGCGATCGACCAGATCCGTCCGCTTGCAGCGGAAGTAGACCTGATCCCGAGAGTACACGGTTCCGCAATGTTTACAAGAGGACAGACACAGATCTGCAACATCACAACACTTGCTCCGCTTTCTGACGCACAGAAACTTGACGGACTTGATGAGGCAGAGACTTCAAAACGCTATATGCACCACTACAATTTCCCGTCCTACTCTGTAGGTGAGACAAAGCCGTCCAGAGGACCGGGACGCCGTGAGATCGGACATGGAGCACTGGCTGAGCGTGCCCTCGTGCCGGTACTTCCGTCTGAGGAAGAATTCCCGTACGCAATCCGTACGGTATCCGAGACATTCGAGTCCAACGGATCCACATCTCAGGCAAGTGTCTGCGCATCCAGCATGTCCCTGATGGCAGCCGGTGTGCCGATCAAGAGCGCAGTAGCAGGTATCTCCTGCGGACTTGTAACAGGAGAGACAGACGACGATTACATCGTCCTGACAGATATCCAGGGTCTGGAAGACTTCTTCGGAGACATGGATTTCAAAGTGGCAGGTACACATAAAGGTATCACAGCAATCCAGATGGATATCAAGATCCACGGACTGACAAGACCGATCATCGAGGAAGCGATTGCCCGTACAAGACAGGCAAGACTTTACATCATCGATGAAGTGATGAACAAAGCAATCGCAGAGCCGAGAGCAGAAGTCGGCAAATATGCTCCGAAGATCATTCAGATGAGCATTGACCCGCAGAAGATCGGCGATGTGGTAGGACAGAGAGGAAAGACGATCAACGCTATCATCGAAAGAACCGGCGTGAAGATCGACATTTCCGACGAAGGAAGCGTATCCATCTGCGGTACAGACAAAGAGATGATGGAAGAGGCAAAACGCCTGATCACAATCATCGTAACAGACTTCGAAGCCGGACAGGTTCTCGAAGGAACCGTAGTCAGCATCAAAGATTTCGGCGCATTCCTCGAGTTTGCTCCGGGCAAAGAGGGAATGGTTCACATTTCCAAGATCTGCAAACAGCGCATCGACCACGTAGAAGATGTTCTGACACTGGGAGACAAGGTCAAGGCAGTCTGCCTTGGAAAAGACAAGATGGGAAGAATCAGCTTCAGCATCAAAGACGTCGCTCCGGAAAACAGATAATCCAAACGGAAAAGTTCAAGCATCCATGCCATAGACGGTGTGGATGCTTTTTTTTGTGGGAAAAGTGTGATATGATGGGAAAAGAGAAGACGGAAAAAGGACTGGGAGGAACGAAAAAATGGAAGAAAAAAAGATCAGAAGATCCTGCGTAGACTGTGCAGTGACAGCATGTGAGAAAAAGGACGGGAACTACCCGGATTTCTGCCTGACTGCGTCACTGGACGAAGAACTGTTGGAGGAGGCGCTTGCCTGCTATGAAGATCCGGAGAATCATAAGCTTGCCATTGCCGCGGCGGAGGTCGAGTATGAAGGATATCTGAAACTGACAAGAGTGGAGGAGATCATTCAGTTCGCCGGAAAAATCGGAGCGAAAAAGATCGGAATCGCGACCTGTGTCGGACTGATCCGGGAGAGCAGGACACTGGCGAAGATCCTGAGATCCCACGGTCTGGAAGTCATCGGAGTAGCCTGCAAAACAGGAGCGGTGGACAAAAGCAGAATCGGTATCCCGGAAGAATGTCAGGAAATCGGCTGCCACATGTGCAATCCGATCTTACAGGCAAAATATCTGAACAAAGAAAAGACCGACCTCAATGTCGTAGTCGGCCTCTGCGTAGGACACGACAGCCTGTTCTACAAACATTCGGATGCACCGGTTACCACAGCCGTGACCAAAGACCGGGTACTGGGACACAATCCGGTTGCCGCACTTTATACGGCAGAGTCTTACTATAAGAAACTTTTATAAAAATACAGAACCGCATTGTATCTGTATAAATCGAAACCGAGTAAAAGAAGCATATCAGGGCAGAAGCATGCTGCCGGATGTGCTTCTTTTTTTATTGCCCGGATGTAAAAAAGAAAAAATTGTAAAAATTTCCCGTTTTTCTGACCCTTTTTGCTGTTTTATTCCATCTTTATATTATAGAAGGATAAAAACAGGGAAAAGTAAGCGTGAGGAGGAATCATCATGACAGAGAAAGTATATTTTACGGTGAAGGAAACAGATGTTAAGGATTTTAAAACCTATCTGTATGAAAGGGAAAACGCGGAGACGACTATTAGCAAATACAGTACAGACCTGCGTTGCTTTTTGAAGTTTCTTGGAAACAGCCGGGAAGTGGACAAGGCAAGGCTTCTTGCATATAAAGAATGGCTGATAGAGCGTTACGCTGTAAGCAGCGTAAATTCCATGCTGGCTGCATTGAATCAGTTCCTGGAATTCTGCGGATACGCCCAGTTGAAGGTACCTGTGAAAAAAATCAGACAATAATAGATGTATACACAAAACCCGCCTGCCCGATCTAAAAGTTACAAAAGTATGAAATTCAGAAACTACAGAAAATCCGAGACTGCGACAGGAAAATATCTGATGCGCCACATAACAAAAAGACAAAAAGTCGAAAAAGATCGGTAAAAACAACTTAAAGACAACTTCATATTTTTTTCATGGGGGACGTGTTCCGATGCATCAGAACACGTCCCCCTGCATATATTGTGATGTAAAAGGTGGTGGACAATCATGAGTAAGCGGGAGGAGATTTTTCGGATTCTTCCGGAAAGGTTGAAGAGTGTAATAGGAAAGAGAAATCTGGATTTTGATCAGGTTACGGAAATTTGTATCCGGGTCGGGCGGCCGGTTTGTGTTTATGTGGGCGGTCGGGAGGTACGTCTGGATTATTTTCCGGGAAAAGAGGAGTTGAAGGAGATTGTGAATTTTATGAGCAGATATTCGCCGTATGCGTTTGAGGAGGAGATGCGGAAGGGTTTTTTGACGATTGAGGGTGGTCATCGCGTGGGGATGGCGGGAAAGGCGATTACGGAGAGGGACCGTGTGAAGAATCTTCGGTATGTGTCTTCGGTACATATTCGTGCGGCCCATGAGGTGAAAGGGTGTGCGGACCGGGTGTTTCCGTATATTACGAATCAGAAGGAGTTGTACCATACGATGATTATTTCGCCTCCGGGCTGCGGAAAGACGACGCTGCTTCGGGATATCATCCGTCAGGTATCTGACGGCAATTCCTATGTGAAGGGCTGTACAGTGGGAATTGTGGACGAGCGTTCGGAGATTGCCGGATGTTATCTTGGGGCGGCGCAGAATGATATCGGCCTTCGCAGTGATGTGCTGGATGCATGCCCGAAGGCGGAGGGGATGCTGATGCTGATTCGTTCGATGACGCCGAAAGTGGTGGCGGCGGATGAGATCGGGACGAAGGAGGATGTGGAAGCGATTGAGTATGCCATGCACTGTGGGTGCAGGATACTTGTGACGGCCCATGGAAATTCGGTACAGGAGCTGAGGAAAAAGCCGGTTCTTGGGAGAATGATTCAGGAGGAGCGGTTTGAGCGGTACATTGTACTGAAGCAGGGGGACAGGCCGGGCATGATCGAGGGGATTTATGACAGGAGGGGACAGCCGTGCTGTTGAAAATCGCGGGAGCGGTTCTTGTAGTTTCTGCCTGTTCGGCCCTTGGATTCGGTTACGGGCGGTCGCTGAACCAGCATCTGGAAGAACTGCGTTTCTTGAGAGAATTGTATCAGATGATCCGGGGCGAGATTGAATATACCAGGGAGCCGTTCCCGGAGGTGATGCTGGAGATCTCTTCCAGAATCAAGGAGCCGTATGCATCGTTGTTTGTGCAGGCGCACCGGGTGTTTGAGGAGCAGGGAAGCCTTAAGTTTCCGGAGTGGTTCCGTGAATATGCCTCCCGGACTTTGGAGGCATATCGAAAGGAAAAGCATCTGTCCGCAGAGGAGTGGGAAATATTTCTTTCCCTTGGGAGCCAGACCGGATATCTGGATCTTAAGATGCAGACGGGGATGCTGAAACTCTCGGGAGAGCGATGGGAAAAATGGATCCGGGAGGCGGAAGCGGAGATTGGTCCCAGGCGGAGGATCGGGAACTGTCTTGGAGTGCTTGGCGGGGTTTTTCTTACGATTCTGTTTTTGTAAAAAACGATGGATGAAATGCTGGGAGAAAAAAGAAGGGAAGGAAGTGCGTATGAGTGTCAGTCTGATCTTTAAAATTGCCGCAGTGGGAATTCTGGTCTCGGTTTTAAGCCAGGTGTTAAAGCACAGCGGGCGGGAGGAGCAGGCGTTTTTGACCAGTCTTGCCGGGCTGATTCTGGTCCTGATCTGGATTGTGCCGTATATCTACGATCTGTTTGAAACCATGAGGCGTCTGTTTGCCCTGTAGCTGTAAATAAAATGACGAGGCGAAGGAGGGAGTAGATGTCCATACAAAAAGCAGCGGCCATCGGTGTATGTGCGGCACTGATTGCGTTGCAGTTTAAGGGAGGAAAAACAGAATACGGAATTTATGTCAGTATTGCGGCGGGAATTCTGCTTGGTGCGGGGATTATTGGAAAGCTCGGCACAGTGCTGGATACGGTAAAGGAGATCGGCTCGTTCCTCCAGATTGAAGGCTCTTATCTTGGAGTTCTCCTGAAGATGCTTGGTATTACTTATGTGGCGGAATTTGCCTCCAATATCTGCAAAGATTCCGGCTGCCAGACCATCGCCGCCCAGATTCAGCTCTTCGGGAAGATCACAGTGCTGGCACTTGGGATGCCGGTTCTCCTGACGCTGCTTCGAACGATTGAGGCGTTTTTATCATGAGAAGAAAGGAAAGCAGAATCGTTCTGGCAGTCATTCTTGGACTTCTCCTGTTTTGGGGCGGCCTGAGTGTGACGGCAGAAGCAGCAAACGGGGAGGAGGAAACACCGGAGGCGGCCCGGGAGATGATGGAGGATCTGGATTTCACAGATGTGGATAAGATGATGCGGGAAATCTTTCCGGATGAGAGAATCCGGTTTGCCGATGTTCTGGAGACGTTTATGGAAGGGGATGTGTCCGGTGCCTTGCAGCTTGCGGGAAAAGGACTTCTTGGCACCTTGTTTTCGGTCCTTTCCGAAAACAGACAGGCGATGCTCCACATCCTGGTGATCGCGCTGATTGCGGCAGTCTTTGCCAACTTCAGCCATGTGTTTGCGGCAGGACAGGCTGCGGATGCGGGATTTTTTATTTTGTATCTGCTTTTGATTACGTTGCTTTTGCAGACCTTTGAGATGATGATGGATGCGGTTACATCCGGGTTGCAGCTTTTGACGGATTTTATGCAGGTGCTCTGTCCGGTCTACCTGATGGCCGCGGCTGTGGTCACGGGGAGCGCGACTTCTGTTGTGTTTTATAATCTGATGCTGTTCCTTATTTTTCTCGTCCACAATGTGGTCTGCTATCTGATTCTACCGCTGATCCATGTATATCTGATGATCCGTCTGATGGATGAACTCTCCCCGGAACCATTTCTGGGACGGTTTGCGGAACTGGTGGAAACGGTGATCAGCTGGATCTTAAAGACGATGCTGGTAGGAATTGTGGGGATGAATCTGATCCAGGGGCTCATCAGTCCGGTACTTGACCAGGTCAGGCGAAGCGGACTGCAAAAAGGGCTGGAATCCATTCCTGGAATTGGAAATACCATTGGAGGAATGACGGAGATTATCGTTTCGGCGCTGACGCTGATCCGGAATGGAATCGGAGTGGCCGGCGCGGTTATCTGTGTGGTGATCTGTCTCATTCCGGTTATTCAGATTGCGGTGATGGCGCTTCTATATAAATTGACCGCGGCGCTCCTGGAGCCTGTTTCGGATAAACGTGTGGTCGGATGCATTGCAGGTGCAGGAGACGGAGCGGTGCTTCTGTTAAAAACCGTCTATACCAGTGCCGTACTGTTTTTGATTACCATCGTGATTGTGGCGGCCGTTCGGTCATAGGAGGAGACATGTTTACATATATATTTGACTGGATAAAGAATCTTGTTTTTTATCTGATCTTGATGACAATGCTGATGCAGATCATTCCGGATTCCGATTACAAAAAGTATATCCGCTTTTTTACGGGGCTGGTATTGATTCTGCTTCTGGCAAGGCCGGTGCTTGGGGTATTCCAGCTGGAGGGAGAATTTGAAAACCTGTATCATAGTATGGAATACCGCCAGAACGTAAAGGAAATGGAACGGGCGAGGGAACAATTCGAGTCTGCGGAGGAGGGATATTTTGAATGGCAGCAGGACATGGCTTCAGAATCTTCTGAAGGGCGGGAAAATGCCGATGAAAAATAAGTGGCTGCTTCTGCTGCTTGCCGGGCTTTTGCTTCTGGTGATAGCACTTCCTGTTTCTGAACCTGAAAACAGGAAGACAAAAGAGGCTGAAACCGACACCGTGAATGAAGAGGATTACGCTTCCATGGCTGAGGCTAAGCTGGAAAAGATTCTGGCGCAGATGGAAGGGGCAGGGAAGGTGAAGGTGATGATTACTCTTTCTTCCTCTTCAGAAAAGATAGTGGAAAAAGACAAGGAGACATCCAAAGATGAAACCCAAAGTACAAGCAGCGAGACAACGGTTTATGAAGAAACGACAGACAGGGGACAGACGCCTTATGTGGCAAAAGAACTGACTCCGGCAGTGGAAGGGGTGGTAGTGCTCTGTGAGGGAGGAGACGAACCGGTTGTGGTACAACAGATTACAGAGGCGGTTGAGGCATTATTTCCCGTAGAGTCACATAAGATTAAGGTAGTAAAGATGAAATAGGAAAAGCAGGAGGAATGACGGTGAAACGATTGATTAAGAAAAATCAGGTGATTGTGGCGGCACTGGCATTGATGATCGCGGCGGCAGGGTATCTGAATTATTCAGGAAAACTTTTTGAAAGTACAGATGACAGCGGAGTTTCCCAGCAGGCAAACAGTGAACTACTTGATATTTCCGAGGAAGATATCGAGACCGGGTCCGGGGATATTGAAAGCCAGGATCAGGACGCGTCCGAGGAAACGGACGGGGATGTGGAAGGCACCCCGGGAGAGGCTGTGCTGACAAGCGGAGAGGTGAAAAATACGGTGGCTCAGGCCAAGGTATCCAGAGAACAGGTACGGGCGAAAAACAAGGAGACGTTGCAGGGGATTATCGACAGCGCTTCTGTGACAGAGGAACAGAAAGAAGAGGCGGTAAATCAGATGATCGAGCTGACCAGGGTGGCTGAGCAGGAGTCTGCGGCAGAAACGCTGCTTGCCTCAAAAGGATTTACCGAGACGGTTGTGACGGTCAGTGAAGGGGAAGCGGATGTGGTCGTCGGAAATGTGGAAATGACGGAGGCAAACCGTGCCCAGATCGAGGATATTGTCACAAGAAAAACCGGAGTGGCGCCGGAAAATATCGTCATCACTCCGATGAATAAAAAGGCGGACCAGAATACCGCTGCTGCAGAGGGCACGTCTTCGGATTCGGAAACCAACACGGAAGGCACAGAGAATACGGAAACAGCAGAATAAAAAGCGGACATCACGCGCAAAAGGTCCGAAAAATGCGGTCTGGACGGGAAAACCTGTTGCGAAATTCAGGATGGATGTGCTACAATATTTACCTGTGTGGAATCATATGGAAGATTCCGGGTAGAATAAAAGAAAATACAGGAGAGTATCATGTCAAAGATTACAGATGAAATAAAAAAGCGGAGAACGTTCGCGATTATTTCCCACCCGGATGCCGGGAAGACGACATTGACTGAAAAATTTTTATTATATGGCGGAGCCATCAATCAGGCAGGTTCTGTAAAAGGAAAAGCGACTGCAAAGCATGCGGTGTCAGACTGGATGGAGATCGAAAAGGAGAGAGGAATCTCGGTCACCTCTTCGGTACTGCAGTTTAATTATGGGGGATATTGCATCAATATCCTTGATACTCCGGGACATCAGGATTTCTCGGAGGACACATACCGGACCCTGATGGCGGCGGATTCCGCCGTGATGGTGATCGACGCATCCAAAGGTGTGGAGGCGCAGACAAGAAAGCTGTTCAAAGTCTGCGTCATGCGTCATATCCCGATCTTTACCTTTATTAACAAGATGGACCGGGAAGCGATGGATACCTTCGAGCTTCTGGATGATATCGAAAAGGAGCTTGGCATCGCAACCTGTCCGGTCAACTGGCCGATCGGATCGGGAAAGGCATTCCGCGGGGTATATGACAGAAATGAAGAGGAGATCGAGCTGTTCTTCGATACGAAAAAGGGAACGACTACAGGGGAAGTAAAGAAGATCCGTCTGGATGACCCGGATGTGGACAGTTACATGGATCCGGACCAGAAAGAGCAGCTGTTAGGAGAGATCGAGCTTCTGGACGGAGCAAGTGCAGAGTTTGACCAGGATCTGGTGGATAAAGGAGAGCTTTCTCCGGTCTTCTTCGGATCTGCGCTTACCAACTTCGGAGTAGAGACCTTCCTGCAGCATTTCCTCAAAATGACGACGTCTCCGCTTCCGAGACATTCGGACAAAGGCGACATCGATCCGATGACGGAGAAAGATTTTTCTGCTTTTGTATTTAAAATTCAGGCAAATATGAATAAGGCACACCGGGACCGGATCGCATTTATGCGCATCTGTTCCGGAGAGTTTGACGCAGGGATGGACGCCTTCCATATTCAGGGAGGAAAGAAAGTCCGTCTCTCCCAGCCGCAGCAGATGATGGCAAGTGAGAGAAAAATGATCGAGAAAGCATACGGCGGAGATATCATCGGAATTTTTGATCCGGGCATTTTCTCAATCGGAGATACGATCACCACATCCCCGGAAAAATTTGCCTATGAGGGGATTCCGACCTTTGCGCCGGAGCACTTTGCACGGGTGCGCCAGGTAGATACGATGAAGAGAAAGCAGTTCATCAAAGGGATCAATCAGATTGCCCAGGAGGGTGCGATCCAGATTTTCCAGGAGTTTAACACCGGAATGGAGGAGATTATCGTCGGTGTAGTCGGCGTTCTGCAGTTCGATGTGTTGAAATACCGTCTGAAAAATGAGTACGGTGTGGATATCATTCTGGAAACGCTGCCGTATGAGCATATCCGCTGGATCGAAAATGAGGAAATCGATATGGATCGTCTGACCGGTACATCCGATATGAAGAAGATCAAAGATCTGAAAGAAAGACCACTGCTCTTGTTTGTACACGAATGGAGCATCCGGATGACACTGGAGAGAAATGAAGGACTGAAGCTTTCCGAGTTTGGCCGGTCTTAACCGAAGGGATACAGGTTTGTCAATACCATAGCATTGATGATGAAATTGTTCAGGGGTCGTTGCAGCTTCTTTTATTAAGCTGCAACGGCCCCTCTTTCAATCTCTGACTTTCGATCCTTCTGTTTAAACGAGCTGCTTTTGAAAATCGCCTGGGGACATTCCGCATGCAGACGCTGCCTGTTCCAGATTCAGGACCCCTTCCTGATATAATTCCATCACGGCATCCTTCCGTCCCTGCTCATGCGCAGCATCTTTCTGCGCACGAACTGTTTCCAACAGCCTTTGAGTTTCAGAAAGTTTTCCCTGAGTATTTTCAGACCGTTGTTCCGCCTCAATCGTTTTTTGTTCCGCCTCAACCGTTTTTCGTTCAGCCTCGGCAGTTTTTCGTTCAGCCACGGCAGCCTTTTGTTCTGCTTCGACTGCTTTCTGTTCAGCCACGGCAGCCTTTTGTTCTGCTTCAACCACTTTTCGTTCCGCCTCGACTATTTTCCGCGCTGCCTTTTCCAGTTTTTCCTGTGCGTCTGTCAACTGCTGAAAAGTACGTTCGGCCTGTCGCTGCAGGGACAGCTGATCTCGAATTGCACGTTCTCTTGCCTCATATGCACGGCGTTTTTCTTCATCCTGGCTCATTTCCATCAGATCTTCATAGGCTTCTTCAAGATAAGAATTTCCTTTTGACATCTCCTTTAAGTCCTCCTTTTTACCGCCGCGGAAGAATTTCATCCATGCAATGATACCGTCCGGATGATGATACTCCTTGGGAATCTTGGGGAGTTCCAGAACCTGAATTTCCAGCTTGTCACTGTACAGGCTTCCGGTTTCTTCATCGTAAATCCGGGCCTTGCGATAACAGATATCATCATTTTTATAGTAGGTAAAATTCAAAACGCCGACATGCACGCATTTTTGAAGCTGATCATAGTCCTCGCCTTTGTGGAGTTGACTGGAAAACATCTTGCACAGATAAAACAGACTTCGGTCGTCCCAGTAGTGCATGTAGACGACCTGCATCTCGATGTCCAGCTGAGTGCCGTTTTCCAGAAGAACGTGAACATCCAGTACTCCCTTCTTTTCCTCCTCCGACCGTTTGGAAAGTTCATTTTCCAGGATGGTCGTATTCCCGATCTGATCAGGGGAAAGCTTCAGCAATTCGGCGATGAACCCTCTTCTTGTATTCGGATTCCGCATCAGCTCTTTGAAGCACCAGTCGATGTAAGGCTTCATAATAAAATCTTCTTCCGAAGTGGCCGCGGTGGTTTGATTTGTCATGTTGTTTTGCTGCATAAACAGTCTCCTTTCTGCGATGGCAATGCCTCTGACATAAGAAAACTGTTTCCGTTTCTTGTAGTCTACCATACTTTCCGGTATCAGAAAAGAGACACCCCGAAGGAAACGGATTTTCCAGATATATTTTCTAAACACATTTTCCAGACAGGAAGCTGCCAGCCATGTTTCTTTTGTCAAACAGTTGGGTAAATCGGCGAATGCCGTGAACGATGAAAAAGCAGAATGCTTTTTCTGATGGCCAAAGGATAACACGAAAAACCGGAGCGGACAAGATGGAGAAAGATAAAATTTTTATGAAATGGCAAATCGCCTTGTAAGCATCCGGGGAATTTGGTATAATGAACACAGTAATTGTGTATTCTATACACAGGAAATGTGCATTAAGACCGAGATGAGGAGGTTTCAGATATGGGGAAAGAAGAAAGAAATACCTATACGATCCAGGAAGAGGAGATCGGACAGGTACAGATTGCTGATGAGGTGGTAGCGATTATTGCAGGCCTTGCGGCAATGGAAGTGGACGGCGTATCTTCCATGGCTGGCACATCCACGAGAGATCTCATCAGTAAACTGGGAAAGAAGAATCTCTCAAAGGGAGTCAAGGTAGATGTTCTGGACGGCGTAGTGACAGTATCCTTATCACTGAATTTACGGTTTGGAAAGAATATTATGGAAGTATCTTCCAAGGTACAGGAAAAAGTCAAGACAGCAATTGAAAATATGACAGGACTGACTGTCGCTGATGTCAATATCCGTGTTGTAGGCGTTGATGATGACACAGAAGCATAAAACCCGCACATTGTAAAGAATAAATATACGAGAAAATGCATTTTTATGCACAATAGATTGCCGCATAGCGGAAAGTACGGTATAATGAGGGGTGTCGGGATGATGCCCCTTTTTTATTCCACAGAAAAGTTCTGCCGGTAAAAGGCAGGAAAGCCATGCGGGAAGAGCAGAGAAAGGAAGTAATATGGGAAGATCAGAAATCAGAGAACACATTTTCAGAATTTTATTTGGAAAGGAATTCCACACACCGGAAGAGCTTCCAGAGCAGGCGGACCTCTATATGGACCTTCTGAAGACGGAACGGGAAGTAAGAGAAGAGGATGAGGCGTATATTGAGGAAAAAAGCAGGAAAATTGAAGCGCTGATCCCGGAGATTGACGTGCTGATCAATGAACATACGACCGGATGGAAGACCGGAAGAATGAATAAAGTGGACCTGACAATTTTGCGGCTTGCAGTCTACGAGATCAAATGGGACGATGACATCCCGGTCAAGGTGGCGATCAATGAAGCGGTAGAACTTGCGAAGCGGTACAGCAGTGACGAGGGTCCGGCTTTTATCAACGGAGTTCTCGCAAAGCTGGCAGATTAACAGATGATGAAAAATATATATACCGTCAGTCAGGTTAATCAATACATCAAAAATATGTTTACCCAGGACTTTATGCTGAGCCGCATCTATGTCCGGGGCGAAGTCTCAAATTGTAAATACCATCCGAAAGGACACATTTATTTTTCTCTGAAAGATGAGTCAGGATCGATTTCCTGCATTCTGTTTGCGGGAAACCGGAAAGGACTGCCGTTTCGGATGCAGGACGGGCAGCAGGTTGCTGTGTTTGGCTCCATTTCTGTGTATGAGCGGGACGGGACCTATCAGTTGTATGCCAGGGAGATTGTCCTTGACGGTGCAGGGATTCTGGCGCAGAGATTTCAGGAGCTCAAAGAAGAGCTGGAAGAGATGGGCATGTTTGCGCCGGAATATAAGCAGCCGATTCCGGCTTTTGCGAAAAAGATCGGCATTGTGACCGCACCGTCCGGAGCAGCCGTCCGGGATATCATTCACATCGCAAAACGGAGGAATCCATACATAGAACTGATTCTCTCCCCGGCACTTGTTCAGGGAGCGGAGGCAGCGCCAAGTATTGTAAAGGCGCTTGAACGGATTCAGAAAGAGGATGTGGATGTTATTATCGTCGGAAGAGGCGGCGGATCCATGGAGGATCTGTGGGCATTTAACGAGGAAGAAGTGGCAAGAGCCATTTTTGACTGTCCGATTCCGGTGATTTCCGCGGTCGGACATGAGACAGATACGACGATTGCGGACTATGTGGCGGATTTACGCGCGCCTACGCCGTCGGCGGCCGCCGAACTGGCAGTATATGACTGCCGGGCGGTGAAAGACGAAATGGAAACGAGACGCCAGAGACTGAAGCGGGAAATCAACAGACAGACAGCCATCCGGAAGATGCGTCTTTCCCAGGAATACGAAGTGTTCCGGAGACTGCATCCGGGCACCCGGATTGCGGAAAAAAGGAAGCGTCTTGCGGATCTCGAAATGAGGATCAGAGAAGGAATGGATATAAAAATCCAGAGGCAGCGCCAGCGTCTTGCAGTGCAGATCGAGACTTTTTCCGGTCTGTCTCCAGTGAGCCGGCTCAATCAGGGCTATGCGTTTGTGCAGGATGAAACACGCCATGCGGTAAGGACGACCGGTCAGGTCCGGCAGGGAGACCGGCTGACTTTGTATGTGACAGACGGAACGATTCATACGATCGTGGAAAGGATAAAGAAGAACGACGATGGAGATCAACGAAATCTTTGAAAAACTGGATGAGATCCAGGAGAAGATGCAGTCGGAGGAAATCTCTCTGGAAGATTCCTTCCGGTATTATGCGGAAGCGATGGAGCTTTTAAAACAGTGCGATGAGCAGATCGGCACCGTGGAGAAACAGGTGCAGATGCTGGACGAGAATGGAGAAAAGCATGAGTTTGAATAGTTGGGAAAAAGAAAGAGAAAATAAAGTAAAAGAGCTGGAAGAGATCATCGTCTCCTATCTTCCGAAACAGGAAGGGTTTCAGAAGGTAATCATGGAGGCTATGGAATACAGTCTGATGGCAGGTGGAAAGCGGCTTCGTCCAATGCTGATGATGGAGACCTACCGGATGTTCGGAGGTACTTCCGACATCATCCGGCCGTTTCTTGCGGCACAGGAGATGATTCACACCTACTCTCTGGTGCACGATGATCTCCCGGCGATGGACAATGACGAATATCGAAGAGGGCGGAAGACTACTCACATCGTCTATGGAGAGGATATGGGAATTCTGGCCGGAGATGCCCTGTTAAATTATGCCTTTGAGACGGCTTCAAAAGCTTTTGATATGAAGCCGGAGGCGTCCCGGATGATCGGGAAGGCACTGCAGGTACTTGCAGGGAAAGCGGGAATCTACGGCATGATCGGAGGCCAGGTTGTGGATGTTGCTTCCACGGGAAGCCGGATCGGGAAAGATAAACTGGACTTTATCTATGAGCTGAAAACAGGCGCCCTGATCGAGAGCTCCATGATGATCGGAGCGATTCTTGCCGGAGCGTCCGAAGCGGAAATCCGGACGATGGAACGCATTGCGTCCAATGTGGGGATTGCGTTTCAGATTCAGGATGATATCCTGGATGTGACAAGCACGACGGATGAGCTTGGGAAACCGGTCCACAGTGACGAAAAGAACGAAAAGACAACCTATGTGACGCTGCGCGGACTTGAGAAAGCAAAAGAAGATGTGGAGCGGATTTCCCAAGAGGCGCTGACGCTTCTTTCAGGACTATCTGTGGAGAATCCATATCTGACATGGCTGATAAAGGAATTGATACATAGAAAGAAATAGTGAGGGATTTCTATGGTACTTGAGAGGATACAAAAAGAAAATGATATTCAGAACATAGCAAAAGACGAACTGCCGGTTCTCGCGCAGGAGATCCGGGAATTTCTTGTGGAGAAAATCAGCCGTACCGGCGGACATCTTGCGTCCAACCTTGGTGTGGTGGAACTGACAATCGCGATGCATCTGTGTTTCCATCTCCCGGAGGATAAGATGATCTGGGATGTGGGACACCAGTCCTACACGCACAAGATTCTGACAGGACGCCGGGAAGGTTTTGACGAGCTGAGAAAATACGGCGGAATGAGCGGATTCCCGAAACGGAATGAAAGTAAGTGTGACGCATTTAATACAGGACACAGTTCCACATCGATTTCCGCAGGACTCGGCTATGTGGAGGCACGGGATATCCGTGGAGAGGACTATTATGTGATCTCCGTCATCGGGGACGGTGCCCTGACAGGCGGAATGGCATTCGAGGCACTGAACAATGCTTCGAATCTGAAGACAAATTTTATCATTGTGCTCAACGATAATCAGATGTCGATCTCTCAGAACGTGGGCGGGATGTCCTGGTATCTGGATGAAATCCGGACGGCGGATGCCTATACGAACCTGAAGAAAAGTCTCGAAAAGGCGATTCGCAAAATTCCGTCAGGCGGCGATCAGATCATGAATCATCTGAGAAAGACAAAGAGCAGTATCAAGCAGCTGTTTGTCCCGGGAATGTTTTTTGAAGATATGGGGATCACCTATCTGGGACCGGTGGACGGGCACAATATCAAAGAACTTGTCCGTGCCTTTCATGAGGCGAAGAAGGTCCAGGGACCGGTGCTGCTACATGTTCTGACGAAAAAGGGAAAAGGATATCTTCCTGCTGAGGAGGAGCCGTCCCGGTTCCACGGTACGGAGCCCTTTGATATCCGCACAGGAAAACCTTTAAAAAAGAAAGAGAAAGACACCTATACTGATGTGTTTGCAAAAGTTATGTATGAGATGGGCGCAAAGGAGCCATCTCTTGTGGCCCTCACGGCTGCAATGGAAGACGGAACCGGCCTTGCCTCGTTCCACCGGAAATACAAGGAACGGTTTTTTGACGTGGGAATCGCAGAAGGACATGCAGTGACCTTTGCAGCAGGGCTTGCCGCAGGTGGACTCAAACCGGTGTTTGCGGTGTACTCTTCTTTCCTGCAAAGGGGCTTTGACCAGATCATTCACGATGTGGCCCTTCAGAATCTTCCGGTTGTGTTTGCCGTGGACAGAGGCGGACTGGTCGGAAGTGACGGCGAGACTCATCAGGGGATTTTTGATTTGTCCTATCTGTCCATGATTCCGAACATGACAGTGATGTCCCCGAAGAATAAATGGGAGTTTGCGGATATGATCAGGTTTGCTATCGGATTTACCAAAGGACCGGTTGCCATCCGCTATCCAAGAGGAACGGCATATGACGGATACCGGGAGTTCCGGCCGGCGATAGAATATGGAAAATCAGAAGCAGTCTTTGAGGAGGAGGACATTGCCCTGATCAGTGTCGGTCATATGTTTGAAACGGCTGCAAAAGTCCGGGAAAAGCTAAAAGAGGCGGGTCTCAATGCAAGCCTGATCAATGCCAGATTTGTAAAGCCTCTGGATGAAGAGCGGATTGCAAAGCTGGCGGAAGATCACAGACTTCTGGTAACAATTGAAGAAAATGTAGAAAGCGGCGGTTTTGGAGAACGGGTGCTGGAGTTTGCCAATCGAATGGCTCTGGATGTCCGGATCTTAAACATCACTCTTCCGGATGATTATATTGAACACGGCAGTGTGGATATGCTGAGAAAAGAGGTCATGCTGGACGAAGAATCGATTCTGAAAAAGGTTCTGACCGTCTATGCGGGTATGCAGCATGAGATAGCAATGAAAAAAGGAGACCAGTAAAAAATGAAAGAACGTCTGGACGTATTACTTGTAAAACGAAATCTGGCTGAATCCAGAGAAAAGGCAAAAGCAGTCATCATGTCCGGCAATGTTTTTGTGGACGGACAAAGGGAGGACAAGGCCGGGACAACGTTTCCGGAGGATGTCGCCATTGAGGTGCGGGGCCATGCGCTTCCCTATGTCAGCAGAGGCGGACTGAAACTGGAAAAAGCCATGAAAGAATTTGACGTGGAGCTGCAGGATAAAGTATGCACGGACGTGGGATCCTCCACCGGAGGGTTTACAGACTGTATGCTTCAGAACGGAGCAAAAAAAGTATTTGCCATTGATGTGGGGAGAGGACAGCTTGCCTGGAAACTGAGGCAGGACGAGCGGGTGGTATGCATGGAAAAGACCAATATCCGCTATGTGACGCCGGAGGATCTGGGAGAGCCGATTGACTTTTCTTCCATCGATGTATCCTTTATTTCCCTGACCAAGGTTCTTCTTCCGATTTATCAGTATCTGACGAAGGACGGAGAGATTGTGGCGCTGATCAAGCCGCAGTTTGAGGCCGGCAGGGAAAAAGTCGGCAAGAAAGGGGTCGTGCGGGAAAGAAGCACACATGAAGAAGTGATCCGGATGGTGACGGACTATGCAGCTTCCATCGGATTTACGGTGAAGGATCTGACCTTCTCCCCGATCAAAGGACCGGAGGGAAATATCGAATATCTGGTCCACTTAAAGAAAACAAATGGGGAGGAGGATCGGGATGTGCCGTCAGATGAGGCGATCAAACGTGTCGTGACAGAGGCCTTTGAGACACTGGCAAAATAGAAAGATGAAACAGATTTACATTATCACAAACAGTGGAAAAGACGAACATCATAGAGTGACAAAGCAGGCGGTGTCTTATCTGGAAAGTCATGGTGTGCGCTGCATTCTGAACCGGGAAGAGGCGGAACAGGAAACAATCGACTGCGCCCTTGTCATCGGAGGTGACGGGACATTGATTCTTGCGGCCAGAGAGCTCCTGGGACGGGATGTTCCGATTCTCGGAGTGAATATGGGAACACTTGGATATCTGACAGAAGCGGAGGTGCAGAATCTGATTCCGGCACTGGACCGGCTGCTGGCGGGAGAATATTCTGTGGAAAACAGGATGATGCTTTCGGGAACGCTTAAAGATCTGAGGACAGATACGGCACTCAACGATATAGTTGTAACAAGAAGTGAATCGCTTCATATTGTCAGGCTGAATCTATATGTGAACGGAGAGTATCTGACTTCCTATCAGGCGGATGGCCTGATTATCTCTACGCCGACCGGATCTACTGCCTACAATCTGTCGGCAGGCGGTCCGATTGTGGAGCCGACGGCATCGCTGATTTTGATTACGCCGATTTGTTCACACTCCCTGAATAACAGCAGCATTGTCGTATCGGATGCTGATCTGATTGAAGTGGAGATCGGATCCAGAAGAAACAAAGAAGAGGAAGAAGCGGTCGTGACCTTTGATGGAACCGACATTATGAGGCTGAAAACAGGAGAACGGGTGCGTATCCGAAAAGCCAAAGAAGTGACGAAACTGATCCGGTTAAGCAGGATCAGTTTCCTGGAGACACTGCGGGAAAAAATGAAAGGAAATTAGCCGAATGAAAGTAAACAGACATGCAAAGATTGTGGAATTGATCCGGAAATATGATATCGAGACACAGGAAGAGCTGGCAGAGCGCTTAAATGAGGCGGGATTCAAGGTGACACAGGCAACCGTCTCCAGAGATATCAGGGATCTGAAACTGACGAAGGTGCCGTCAGAGAACGGGAGACAGAAATATGCCCTTCTCAGGCATGATGGAAAAGAAATGAGCGAGAAGTACATCCGTATTTTACGGGATGGCTTTGCGTCAATGGATATGGCAGAAAATATTCTGGTTATCAAAACCGTGCCGGGAATGGCCATGGCTGTTGCGGCAGCCATTGACGCCATGCAGTGGCATGAGATTGCCGGATGTATTGCAGGGGATGACACGATCATGTGTGCCATCCGAAGCAGGGAAGAAACAGTGGAAGTGATGGACCGGCTCAGAGGAATGGTCATGTAACTGCAGCCGGACGGATGTGCATAGAAAATGGAGGAGACATGTTACAAAGTCTGCACGTAAAAAATCTGGCGCTGATCGAAGAGGCAGAAGTCGAATGGAAGGACGGGCTGAATATCCTGACCGGGGAGACCGGAGCGGGAAAGTCCCTTCTTCTTGGTTCAGTACATCTGGCTCTCGGAGGAAAATACAGCGCCTCCATGCTCCGCGAAGGGGCGGATTACGGACTGGTGGAAATGGTCTTTTATATCCGGGATCCGAGACAGAAAGAAAAGCTTGTAGCACTCGAAATTGAACCGGAGGACGGGATTGTGGTTCTGAGCAGAAAACTCATGGACGGAAGGAGTATCAGCAGGATCAACGGAGAGATGGTTCCCATCGGGCGGCTGAAAGCAGCAGCGGAGATCCTGATTGATATTCACGGACAGCATGAGCACCAGTCCCTGCTGTACAAGAAAAAGCATCTGGAAATTCTGGATGCCTACGCAAAGGAAGAGGCAGACCCGGTAAAGAAAAAAGTCCGGGATGCATACCGTGTATACCGGGAGGCGGTAAAGACGTTGGAAGAGGCGGACAAAGCAGAGACCGAGCGCAGGAAAGAGGCCGATTTTCTTTCCTTTGAGGCATCGGAAATCCGGGAAGCATCCCTTGTAACCGGAGAGGATGAGGAACTGGAACAGCGCTATAAAAAGATGCTCAATGCAAAGAAAATCACAGACAGCATTCAGGAAGCCTACCAGTGCACAGGGGAACTCTCCGATGTATCGGCATCCAGTCTGTTAAGCAGAGCCATCCACGCCATGTCGGAAGCATCGGCGTATGATGAACATATTAAAGAGCTTTACGGAGAACTGCTGGAGATCGACAGCCTGTTGAATGATTTCAACCGGGAACTCTCCGACTGTCAGGAAGAATTCCGCTTCTCCGAAGAAGAGTTTTATGAGACCGAAAACCGGCTCAATACGATCAATCATCTCAAAACAAAATACGGAAAGACCATTGAGGACATTCTGGCATACGCGGAAGAGACCGAAAAAAAACTCGCTGTACTGGCAGACTATGACGCATATCTGGAACAGCTTAGAAAACAGAAAGAAGAAGCACGAGAAGAGCTTCAGATCTGGACGGATCAGCTGACCCGGATCCGGAAATCCTATGCAAAAGGACTTTCCGAAGAAATCCGTCAGGGAATTCTCGACCTGAATTTCCTGAACGTTGAATTTGAGACAGAAATCCGGCCTCTTTCCGATTTCACCGAATACGGAAAAGACGAGGCGGAATTCATGATTTCCCTCAATCCGGGAGAAAAGAAAAAGCCCCTCGGCATGGTAGCATCCGGAGGAGAACTCTCCAGAATCATGCTGGCCGTCAAATCTGTACTGGCTGACAAAGATGAAGTTGAGACACTGATCTTTGACGAAATCGATACCGGAATCAGCGGCAGAACCGCACAGAAAGTATCCGAGAAAATGGCACTCCTCGGAAAACGCCATCAGGTTCTCTGCATCACCCACCTGGCCCAGATCGCAGCCATGGCAGACGCACATTACCTGATCGAAAAACAGACCGATGATCAGAAAACAACAACCGGAATCCGGCTTCTGAATGAAGACGAAGAAATCCAGGAACTCGCAAGGATTCTGGGAGGAGCCGAAATCACGCATGCAGTTCTTGCAACAGCCCGGGAAATGAAAAAGCTTGCCGGAAACATGAAAAAAACAGAATAGAATACATGGTTTTGAAAATACTAATTGGGGACGTGTTCCGATGCAAAGGAACCCGTCCCCAATGATCATTTTCAGAATATTCAGTTTTTTAGGAGGCGGCGTTATGTGGGTGAAATGGTATCGAAGGGGCGTGCTGATCGTGCTTGTGGCGTTTATGCTCCTGGGTGGGAGCTATTGTTTTCTGGAGTGGAAGCAGGGACAGTTTGAACAGGAGGTCAGTACATCGGAAATTGACGAAAATCTTGTCATTCCCGGAGGTATGCCGGTGGGGCTTTATCTGGAGACAGACGGTGTGATGGTTCTTGGGACAGAGGCTGTGGAGGATGCGGACGGGATCGCAAAGGAGCCTGCCAGACATCTGGTAAAACCGGGAGATTACATTGTAGGAGTCGATGAAAAAGAGATTGGTACGAAAAAAGAGCTTCAGGCGGCGGTGGCCCGGGAAGAAGCAAGTGAAGTTGTCCTTCATCTGCGCAGGGAGGAAGAATACCTGGATGTGAAGACCGAACTGGTTGACAGTGAAGAGGGAAAGAAACTTGGTATCTGGGTAAAGGACAATGAACAGGGGCTGGGAACGATTACCTTTCTGGACAGTCAGAGTCATTTTGGCGCGCTTGGACATGGAATCCGTGATACGGATACGAACGAACTTCTGGAAATCGGGGACGGACGCCTTTACACGACCAGCATTCAGGATATCCAGAAAGGAAAGGAGGGGGATCCGGGAGGAATGGAAGGCGTGATTGTCTACAATAATTACAATATCCTTGGATCCATCGACCAAAATACCGAGGAAGGAATTTACGGAACCATTGACCGGATTGACGCACTGTTTTCGGATCAGGAGCCGGTTCCGGCGGCTGCAAAAAAAGAGGTTCACACCGGAGATGCCGTGATCCGGTGTGCAGTCAGCGGAGAGGTGGAAGACTACCGGATTCGTATTACAAAAATCGACTGGAATGCCAGGGAAGCAAATAAGGCATTCGTAATCGAGGTGACGGACGAAAAGCTCCTCGGCCTGACCGGCGGAATTGTGCAGGGAATGAGCGGAAGCCCGATTCTTCAGGATGGGAAACTGGTGGGAGCAGTAACCCATGTTTTTGTCCAGAACGCGGCCAGGGGGTACGGGATCTACATCGGGAATATGTTGAACCATGTCAGATAAGGAAAAAGAATGCAGGGAGATGTCGAATTGTTACGACAGCAATTTCTTGATTTGGCAAAATGTGAAATTTATAATAGTGATCGTAGCGTTTTTTAGGAAAGAATGGGAGAAAGCGGAGGTTGAAAGGAAAATGGATCAAGTAAATGTAGCGATCGCAGACGACAATGAACGAATGCTGGAACTTTTGGGAAATATTATCACATCGGACAAAGATCTTTCCCTCGTCGGCAAGGCGAACAATGGGGAAGACGTCTATCAGATTATAAAAACAAAAGAACCTGATGTCGTATTGCTGGATCTGATCATGCCGAAAGTCGACGGGTTAAGTGTGATGGACATGGTCAATAAAGACAGGACAATCCAGAAACGGCCGGATTTTATCATTGTTACAGCGGTTGGACAGGAGAAGATTACAGAAGATGCATTCCGCAAAGGTGCGGCCTACTACATTATGAAGCCATTTCGGAACGAAGTACTGATTGAGAAAATCAAAAGCACAAGATGCAAAAGACATATGGAAGCCCCTATGCAGGCGATGGAGGTACGAAAGAGAGAAGAAGACGCAAAGCCTCTGGAGACGAGGGTGACTGATATGATCCATGAGATCGGGATTCCGGCACATATCAAAGGATATCACTATCTGAGAGATGCGATTATCATGGCGGTGGAAGATATGGATGTTCTGAATGCCATTACGAAAATCCTCTATCCGACGGTAGCTAAAAAGCACCAGACAACGGCAAGCAGAGTGGAGCGGGCCATCCGCCACGCCATTGAAGTGGCATGGAGCAGGGGAAAGCTTGATGTTCTGGATGATCTGTTTGGCTATACAGTAAGTAACGGGAAAGGGAAACCGACCAATTCGGAGTTTATCGCCCTGGTAGCGGATACGATCCGATTAGAATACAAACATCGATAAATTCTTTGCAAATGCCGGAAAATGCGGTATAATAAGTCCATAGTTTATGTTTTTATTCAGGAGGAAGACTTATGAAGAAAATATTATTTGTAGCATCTGAGTCGGTTCCATTTATCAAAACAGGAGGACTGGCAGACGTTGTAGGTTCCTTACCAAAATATTTTGACAAAGAAGAGTACGATGTCAGAGTAATGCTTCCGAAATACATGTGTATGAAAGAAGAGTGGAAAGAAAAACTGACATATAAAATACATTTTTATATGGACTTAAACTGGAGAGAGCAGTATGTCGGAATTCTGGAGCTTGTTCATGAGGGCATTACCTTCTATTTCATCGATAATGAATACTATTTCAACGGATTTACTCCGTACGGCGATACGAAATGGGATATTGAGAAGTTCGCGTTCTTCTCAAAGGCAGCATTAAGCGCCCTTCCGCTGATTGATTTCCGCCCGGATATCATTCACTGCCACGACTGGCAGACAGGACTTGTGCCGGTTTATCTGGACAATTTCCGATACGGCAACGAATTCTTCCGCGGCATCAAGACGGTGATGACGATTCACAACCTCAAGTTCCAGGGAATCTGGGATACGAAGACAGTGAAGGATATCACAGGACTTCCGGCATATTATTTCGCGCCGGACAAGCTGGAAGCATACAAAGATGCCAACCTGTTAAAAGGCGGTATCGTTTATGCGGACAAGGTGACGACCGTCAGCAATTCCTATGCAGAAGAGATCAAGCAGCCGTTCTACGGAGAGCGCCTGGACGGTCTGATGAATGCAAGATCCAACTGTCTGTCCGGTATCGTAAATGGTCTTGATTATAATGAGTGGAATCCGGCGACGGACCCGATGATCGAGCACCACTACGATGTAACGAATTTCCGCAAGGAAAAGGTAAAGAATAAACTTGCGCTTCAGGAGGCACTTGGACTGAATCAGGATAAGAAGACCATGATGATCGGTATCGTATCCCGTCTGACTGACCAGAAGGGATTTGATCTGATTGCGTATGTGATGGATGAGCTCTGTCAGGATGCGGTTCAGATCGTGGCTCTTGGAACAGGAGAAGAGCGTTACGAAAATATGTTCCGCCACTTTGCATGGAAATATCAGGGTAAAGTATCGGCAAATATTTATTATTCTGAGCCGATTTCCCATAAGATTTATGCATCCTGTGATGCCTTTTTGATGCCGTCTCTCTTCGAGCCGTGCGGACTGAGCCAGCTGATGAGTCTGCGCTACGGTACCGTACCGATTGTCAGAGAGACCGGAGGATTGAAAGATACGGTAGAGCCGTACAATGAATTTGAAAAGACAGGGACCGGTTTCAGCTTTGCAAACTACAATGCCCATGAGATGCTTGCAACCATCCGGTACGCGGAGAAGATTTATTATGACAAACGCCGTGACTGGAACAAGATCGTAGAGCAGGGCATGAAGAAAGACTTCTCCTGGAAGAATTCCGCAAGGCAGTACGAAGAGCTTTATGAGAGCCTGTAAAGAATAAAACATAGACAGCTTAGGAGTACAACATGAAAATAAGAGAAAATTTACAATCAGGAAAAGTACATATTTCCTTTGAGGTGTTTCCACCGAAGACGGATGACAAATATGAGAGCGTCCTGAAGGCGGTGGACGAGATTGCGACAGTCAAGCCGTCCTTCATCAGCGTCACTTACGGCGCCGGCGGCGGCACAAGCAAGAATACGGTGGGTATCGCATCCCACATTCAGAACGATCTGAAGGTGCCAAGCCTTGCGCACCTGACCTGCGTCTCTTCTACGAAAGCAGAAGTGCGGGAAGTGATCAAAAAATTAAAAGAAGAAGGCATTGAAAATGTGCTGGCTCTTCGGGGCGACATTCCGGAGGGAATGGAGTACCCGGCGGAGGACAAGTTCCAGCATGCCATCGGGCTGATCGAGCTTCTGAAAGAGAGCGGGGATTTCTGCCTTGGCGGAGCCTGCTATCCGGAAGGTCATGTGGAGAGCGCGACTCAGAAGGAGGATATCCGCCACCTGAAAGAAAAGGTGGACTGCGGGCTTGATTTCCTGACGACCCAGATGTTTTTTGACAATCATATCTTATACAACTTCCTGTATAAGATCCGGGAGGCAGGAATCACGGTTCCGGTGCTTCCGGGCATCATGCCGGTCACAAACAAAAGCCAGATCAAGAGGATCTGTTCACTGTCCGGAACTTATCTGCCGGAACGGTTCAAAGCAGTGGTAGATCGGTTCGGTGACAATCCGAAGGCAATGCGCCAGGCAGGCGTGGCATATGCGACGGATCAGGTGATCGACCTGATTGCAAACGGCATCAATAATATCCACATTTATTCCATGAACAAGCCGGAGGTTGCAAGGGCGATCATGGAGAATCTATCGGAGATTGTAGATGAATAGAAAGATAAGGGAGGCTGTCCGTTATCTGGGATATGGAAGACATGCGATAGATGAACAGACACTTGCTTTGGTGGAAAGCTCCATGGAGGAGCTTTCTTCCGGGGTAAGAGAGCGATTCATCTATCGCATTTTTGAATTATCTCAGGAGGGGGAGACCTTGAAAATCGGAGATTGGGAAATCAAAAGCAGAAGCCTTTCTAAAAACATGAAAGGATGCAGACAGGCAGCAGTGTTTGCGGCGACTCTTGGGCCGGAAGCTGACCAGATGATCCGCAGGGCTTCTGTGACGGAGATGGCAAAAGCGGTTGTCCTGCAGGCCTGTGCAGCAGCGCTTCTGGAGGAGTACTGTGACAGCTGTCAGGATCGGATCGCACAGGAAATGGCAGAAGAAGGAAAATACCTCCGTCCAAGATTCAGCCCTGGATATGGAGATTTTGATATCTGCCATCAGGAGATGCTTCTGAAGATTCTGCAGGCGGACAAGACCATCGGTCTTACGATGACAAAAAGTTTCATGCTGACGCCCACCAAATCGGTGACAGCACTGATCGGAATCAGTACGGAGCAGACGCCCTGTCACAGGCAGGGGTGCGAGGTCTGTGAAAAGACAGACTGCGCATACAGAAGAGACAGCAAGTAAGAAGGAGTGACCAGATATGAGAGAGCGGCTTGGAAAAGAGCTCCTGTTTTTAGACGGTGGAATGGGGACACTTTTGCAGGAGAGAGGTTTAAAGCCCGGAGAGCTTCCGGAGACATGGAATCTGAAGAGAAAGGAAGAGATTATCGAGATCCACAGACAGTATTATGAGGCCGGGAGCGACATCGTGCTGTCCAATACTTTTGGGGCCAATGCACTGAAATTTCATGACGAGGACTGTTCTCTGCGGGAGATTATCTTTGCTGCGGTAGACAATGTCAAGACCGCCAGAGCTTTGGCCGGAAAGGATGACGGCAGACATTACGCGGCGCTGGATATCGGGCCGACGGGAAAGCTGCTAGAGCCAATGGGAGATTTGTCCTTTGACGAGGCTTACGAAGCCTTTGCTCAGGCGGCCCGTTACGGAGCTGAGGCAGGGGCGGATCTGATTCACATCGAAACCATGAGCGATACGTACGAAGTCAAAGCTGCAGTTCTTGCGGCAAAAGAGCAGACCGGTATTCCGGTTTTTGCGACACTGATTTTTGATGAAAGAGGAAAACTGCTGACCGGGGGCGATGTGACGGGGACAGTGGCCATGCTGGAAGGACTCGGCGTGGATGCTCTTGGAATCAACTGCGGACTGGGACCGGAGCAGATGCTTCCGATTTTAAAGGAGATCTGCCGACATGCCAGTGTTCCGGTGATTGTAAAGCCGAATGCGGGTCTTCCAAAGCAGAGAGACGGAAAGACATGCTACGATGTGACGCCGGAGATTTTTGCGGGATGGATGAAGCAGCTTGTGGAGACCGGAGCCTGCATCATTGGTGGATGCTGTGGTACGACCCCGGCTCATATCCGGGCCATGACAAAGGCATGCAGGGGTATGCAGATCCAGGTTCCAACGGAAAAAACGGAGACGATTGTTTCCTCCTACGGACAGGCTGTGGTACTTGGCGACTGCCCGGTGATTATTGGAGAGCGGATCAATCCGACCGGAAAGAAACGCTTCAAACAGGCGTTAAAAGAGCATGATATTGATTATATTTTAAAGGAAGGCATCCGCCAGCAGGAGCAGGGAGCCCATATTCTGGACGTCAATGTGGGCCTGCCGGATATTGATGAGCCGGCCATGATGGAGGAAGTTGTAAAGGAGCTTCAGGGCATTACGAGCCTGCCGCTGCAGATTGATACGGTGGATCAAAGAGCCATGGAGCGCGCCATGCGGATTTATAATGGAAAGCCGATGGTCAATTCCGTCAGCGGAAAACAGGAATCCATGGACATGGTCTTCCCGCTTGTGAAAAAATACGGCGGTGTGGTGATCGGCCTTGCACTGGATGAAAACGGAATTCCAAAGACCGCCGAAGGACGTGTGGAAGTGGCCGGAAAGATTATCCGGGAGGCTGCAAAGTACGGAATCAGGCCGAAAGACATTGTCATTGATGTGCTGACCATGACTATCAGTTCCGAGCCGGAAGGAGCCATCACGGTGCTTCAGGCACTGGAGATGGTACGGAAGAAATACCATGTCCGCACGGTGCTTGGCGTGTCCAATATTTCCTTCGGGCTTCCGTACCGCCCGGCAGTAAACTCCGTCTTTTATGCCCTTGCCATGCAGAAAGGCCTGACCGCGGGCATCATCAATCCGGGATCCGAAGAGATGATGAAGGCCTACCGTTCCTATCTAGCGTTGATGAACTTTGATAAAAACTGTGAAGCGTATATTGCGGCGTATGCAGATTATAAACCGGCCGGACCGGCCCGGACAGGCAGTCCGGCATCCGGGAAGACAGACAGTGCCGGCGGTGCTTCCGGAACTGGAAAAGACCGGAAAACCGGGGAGATGGATCTGCGTTACACCATTGAGCGGGGGCTGAAAGAGGAAGCAGGCCGTCTGGCAAAAGCCCTTGCAGAGACGGAGGAGCCTCTTTCCATTATCAATCAGCATCTGATTCCGGCCCTTGACACGGTGGGAAAACGGTTTGAGCAGGGAACGCTGTTCCTTCCGCAGCTTTTGATGAGTGCGGATGCGGCGAAAGAGGCCTTTGCGGTACTCAAGGATACGATGGAACAAAGCGGCATTGTGCAGGAGAAAAACGGAAAAATCATTCTTGCCACGGTCAAGGGCGACATCCACGATATTGGGAAAAATATCGTCAAAGTGCTGCTGGAAAATTACGGATTTGATGTGATTGACCTGGGAAAAGACGTGGATCCGGAGCGGATCGTGGAAACAGCGGTCGAAGAGGACATCCGCCTGGTGGGATTAAGCGCTCTGATGACAACGACTGTGGTCAATATGGAGGAAACCATCCGGCTGCTCCGAAAAGAAAAGCCGGACTGCCAGGTTATGGTGGGCGGAGCGGTGCTCAATCAGGAGTATGCAGACATGATCGGAGCGGATTTTTACGGGAAAGACGCCATGCAGTCCGTCCATTTTGCGCAGAAAGTCCTGCATTCCGGGGAGAAGGAATCTTGACACCTTCCGTGCAATCCAGTATGATTAATAAGATAAGCAAAAGAAGAGAGAACGCTTGAAATATACAATGAGGAGGCAGACAGCGTCATGCAGACTTATGGAGTCAATGAGTTAAGAAAGATGTTCCTGGACTTTTTCGAGAGCAAAGAACATCTCGTTCACAAAAGTTTTTCCCTGGTGCCGCACAACGATAAGAGTTTGTTGCTCATCAATTCCGGGATGGCACCATTAAAACCATACTTTACCGGACAGGAGATTCCGCCGAGAAGACGGATGGCTACATGCCAGAAATGTATCCGTACCGGTGATATCGAAAACGTAGGAAAGACCGCAAGACACGGTACCTTTTTCGAGATGCTCGGAAACTTTTCCTTCGGAGATTATTTTAAAAGAGAGGCGATCCACTGGTCCTGGGAATTCCTGACCGAAGTGGTAGGACTTGATCCAAACCGCCTGTATCCGTCCGTTTACGTGGATGATCAGGAAGCCTTTGATATCTGGAACAAGGAGATGGGCATCCCGGCAGACCGGATTTACAAGTTTGGAAAAGAAGACAATTTCTGGGAGCACGGTTCCGGACCTTGCGGACCATGTTCCGAGATCTACTATGACCGCGGCGAAAAATACGGCTGCGGCAAACCGGACTGTACAGTAGGCTGTGAGTGCGACCGTTACATGGAAATCTGGAACAACGTATTCACCCAGTTTGACAACGACGGACATGGCAATTACAGCGAACTGGAACAGAAGAATATCGATACCGGAATGGGACTGGAGCGTCTGGCAAGTGTTGTACAGGACGTGGATTCCATTTTTGATATTGATACAATGAAAGCGCTCCGTGACCATGTATGCCGGATTGCGGGCGTGACTTACAAAGAGGATGAGAAGACGGATATTTCCATCCGTGTCATCACAGACCATATCCGTTCCGTGACATTTATGATTTCCGACGGAATCATGCCGTCCAACGAGGGAAGAGGCTACGTGCTTCGACGTCTCCTGCGCCGCGCATGCCGTCACGGAAGAATTCTGAATATCGAAGGAAAATTCTTGTCCGGTCTTTGCGAGACGGTAATCGCCGGATCCAAAGACGGGTATCCGGAACTGGAAGAAAAGAGAGATTTCATTCTCAATGTCATCAGTAAAGAGGAAGACCAGTTTAATAAAACCATCGACCAGGGTCTCGGCATCCTTGCAGAGATGGAAGCAGAGATGAACGAAAAAGGAGAGAAGATTCTTTCCGGAGACAATGCGTTCAAGCTCTACGACACATATGGATTCCCGCTGGATCTGACAAAAGAGATCCTGGAAGAAAAGGGAATTTCCGTAGATGAGGAAGGATTCCAGAAAGCCATGCAGGTACAGCGGGAGACCGCACGTGCAGCAAGAGGCGTAACAAACTATATGGGAGCAGACGTGACTGTTTATGAGTCCATCGACCCGTCTGTGACATCGACTTTTGTTGGATATGAGACACTGACACACAGCTCCAAGGTAACGGTGCTGACGACAGAGAACGAACTGACTGAGGCGCTGACCGAAGGCGTGGAAGGTACGATTTTCGTAGAAGAGACTCCGTTCTATGCAACAAGCGGTGGACAGAATGCAGACAAAGGTGTGATTACTTCCGAAGATGGAAGCTTTGAATTCGTAGTAAAAGACGTGAAGAAACTTCTGGGCGGAAAGATCGCGCATATTGGATATACAGTAAAAGGCATGATCCGTACCGGAGAGACGGTTGTGCTGAAAGTCGATGAGGAGAACAGAAGACTCTCCGCAAGAAACCACAGTGCGACTCATCTGCTTCAGAAAGCACTGCGTACCGTACTTGGAACGCACGTAGAGCAGGCTGGTTCCTACGTGGATGCGGCAAGACTTCGTTTTGACTTTAC
This sequence comes from Drancourtella sp. An57, assembly GCF_002161525.1. NCBI lineage: Bacteria > Bacillati > Bacillota > Clostridia > Eubacteriales > Oscillospiraceae > Drancourtella > Drancourtella sp. An57. The sequence continues at coordinate 13,451 of NZ_NFHY01000009.1, read as the reverse complement.
CCATTTCTCCGCACTGACGCCGGAAGAAATCAAAAACGTAGAAGAGATTGTAAACAAGGCCATTGCCGATGCACTTCCGGTGAAGGTAGAAAACCTTCCGATCGAAGAGGCCAAAAAGACAGGGGCGCAGGCTTTGTTTGGTGAAAAGTACGGCGATGTCGTCCGCGTTGTCAGCATGGGAGAATTCTCCAAGGAATTTTGCGGTGGAACACACGTGGACAATACTGCATCCATCGGATCCTTCAAGATTGTTTCCGAAGCAGGTGTGGCAGCAGGTGTGCGCCGTATCGAGGCACTGACTTCCAAAGGACTGATGGAATACTATGCAAATCTGGAAATGATTCTTCATGAGGCTTCCAGGGCTTTGAAGACGACACCGGATCATCTGGAAGAGAAGATCAGCCATCTGCAGGCAGAGAACAAAGAGCTTAGAAGCGAAGTGGAAAGCCTGAAGAGCAAACTGGCAAAGGATGCCATGGGAGATGTCACAGATCAGGCAGAAGTGATCGATGGAATTTCCGTGATCGCAACAAAAGTCGAAGGTGTAGACATGAACGGACTGCGTGATCTCGGCGATCAGTTAAAGGAAAAAGTCGGTGAAGGAGTCATCGTGATCGCATCTGTGACAGACGGAAAAGTCAGCCTGATGGCGACGGCGACAGACGGCGCGGTGAAGAAAGGCGCCCATGCAGGAAACCTGATCAAAGCCATCGCAGGACTGGTCGGCGGAGGCGGCGGCGGACGCCCGAACATGGCACAGGCCGGCGGCAAGAATCCGGATGGCGTGGATGCTGCACTGGAAAAAGCAAGAGAAACCGCAAAGGAACAGCTGGCATAATCCCGCAAAAGCGCGCACAAAGATGCGAAAAACTCCTTGACGGATAAAGAAAATATGGTATAATACTTGTAGTGCAATAAAATACCCGAACAGTCGTATGATGCACAATACAGGACTGGAGGGGAGGTTAGGTGTGAGACTATGTCAAATGTAATCGTTAAAGAAAACGAAAGTTTAGACAGCGCTTTACGCAGATTCAAACGTAACTGCGCAAAAGCTGGTATCCAGCAGGAGATTCGTAAGAGAGAACATTACGAAAAACCAAGCGTAAGACGTAAAAAGAAATCTGAGGCTGCTAGAAAACGTAAATATAACTAAGATGTGCAGAGACAGGATGCCGGAAGGCATCCTGTTTTTTTCTATGTTTACAGAAAACTTCGGACGTGCTACGATAGGAAAAGATGAGCCAAAAGGAAGGAAGACAGGATGAATATGATTTTGATTGTGGAAGATGATGTCAATATCAATGAGATGCTGAAAGAAGCGCTGGAAAAGGAAGGATATCGCTGCGTACAGGCATTTTCCGGGACAGAAGGGAGATTTGTGCTTTCGCAGGAACGGCCGGATCTGGTCCTTCTGGATCTGATGCTGCCGGGCATGTCCGGGGAGGCGCTTCTGAAAGAGATCCGTGCAAAAGGGGCCATTCCGGTTATTGTTCTTTCTGCAAAAGACGAGATGGACGATAAGGTGGATGTTCTCCTTGGCGGCGCGGATGATTATGTGGTCAAACCTTTTGAGATCCGGGAAGTGCTGGCAAGAGTCCAGGTACAGCTCAGAAAAAGTTCCGGCGCAAAAGAAACGAAAGTGCTGGAGCACAATGGACTTCTCCTTGACCGTGAGGAGCACCAGATCTACGTAGACGGGGTGCGTCTGGAAGGAGTGACCAGGCAGGAGTTTTTGATTCTGGAACTGTTTCTTAGCTGGCCCAAAAAAGTATTCAGCAAGGAAGAGATTTTTGAGGCGGCGTGGGAGGAGCCGTTTATGGGTGAAACGAAGGCCATTGATGTGCATATCAGCAATATCAGGAAGAAACTAAAAACAGTATCGGACCGGTCGTTTATCGATACAGTATGGGGAATCGGCTATACACTTTCCAGATGAGATCTTTACGAAGTCTTTACTTTTTATTTGCGAAGGATTTGGAAAGAGAGTGTAAGATGAAAGCAAATAAAAAAGGAGATGAATAAAAGTGAATCAGACGATAGTCAGAACCCAGGGACTTACAAAACAATACGGGCATCACAGGGCGGTCAGCCGGATCAGCATGCATGTCCGGAAAGGGGCGGTATACGGACTGATCGGACGAAACGGCGCCGGGAAGACAACGTTTTTAAAAATGCTTGCCGGACTTGCATCGCCAAGCAGCGGTGAGATCGAGATATTCGGGCTGAGGGGAAAAGAACTTGCAAATGTACGGTCCCGGATCGGGTGCCTGATCGAGGCACCGGGGATTTACGGAAATTTAAGCGCCTATGATAATCTGGACCTGAAATGCCGTTTTTTCGGAATTCATAAAAAAGGATACATTGAGGAGATTCTGAAAATTGTAGGCCTTTCAGACACGGGAAAGAAAAAAACGAAGCACTTTTCCCTCGGGATGAAACAGAGACTTGGAATCGGCCTTGCTCTGGTAGGCGAGCCGGACCTGCTGCTGCTCGACGAACCGATTAACGGACTGGACCCGCAGGGAATTGTGGAGATCAGAGATACCATCCTGAAACTGAATAAAGAGAAAAATATGACGATTGTGATTTCCAGCCATATTCTGGAGGAACTCTCCAAGATTGCTACGGATTATGGCATTATCCATCACGGGGAACTGATCGAGGAGATTACAAGGGAAGAACTGATGGAGCGCTGCGGCGAGCGGATTGAGATTGCTACGGGAGTGCCGGAACAGATTGTGCCGATACTGGACCGGCTTGGAATTCAGCAGTATCAGATCGTGGATTCCGGCCATGTGTGGGTCTTTGAGAAGATGGACCGGAGCGCATGGTTAAACAGGGAGCTGATTCGTGCCGGGGCGGATATCCGGGAATTGAAGGTGTGCAGCGAGAAGCTGGAGAATTATTATCTGAATCTGACAGGAGGTGCCGGTCATGCTGAATATCATTAAAATGGACTTTTACCGGATGCTGAAATCAAAAAGCCAGTACATTCTCTGGATCTTGCTTACTGTGATGCTGGTTTTCACTACTGCATCCATGCGGGAAGAATATAAGGATCCACAGGCAAGTGCCAATAACTGGGAGACGATGCAGGAAGGAGTAGAAGATACGGCGGAAAATCTTGGCATGTATGTGACAGTGCCGACAGAACCGGGGCAGAAAGCAACGCTCTATGACATGTTTTATGCCAACACGCAGGGGAAAGTGGAAGCAATTTTTATTGTTGTTTTTGCTGTTCTCTTTGCAACGGCAGATATTCGGAGCGGATACATTAAAAACATTGGAGGACAGTGCAGGCGGCGGTCGGATCTGGTGATTTCCAAGGCAGTGATTTTATTTTTCTATACGGTACTGACCTTTTTGCTTACTTTGGCAGTTCAGGCTTTCTGTAATGCAGTATTTTACGGATATCTGGAGATCGGTCCGGTATCGGAGTTCCTCGGATATATCGGAACCCAGCTGTTGCTGCACTATGCACTGGCTCTGATTGTGATGGGAATTTCGATTCTTATTCTCAATAATATTATCAGCATGACGCTGGCGATCATGCTCTGCATGAATATGACGGTCCTGCTCTGGGGAATGGTCGGAAGAGGACTTCAATCAGTCTTTGACAGGACAGTGGACGTTCTTTCTTACACGGTAACGGGATCGATCAGTATACTGCAGCTTCACGGAGATCCGGATCTCCTGATTAAGGCAGCCTTGGTGGCGATTGTCTACGGTACAGTCTTCACTGTAGTCAGTGCCATCGTATTTCAAAGAAGGGACATCAGATAAATGGAATGGATCATTGGAATTCTTGCGGCCCTGGTGGCTGTACTTCTTATCATACTGGCAGTATACAAGCGGCAGATACGGGATATCTGCCGCCAGCTGGCGTTTCTGAAAGAATATGACAGCAATCTTCTGATTACAAGACAGATGGATGCTTTCGGCATCCGGGAACTGACAGATGAACTGAATGAAATGCTGGAACTGCAGAGAGAGCAGCGGCGGAGATATCTGAAAAAAGAGCAGGATATTTCCGATGCTTATACGAATCTTTCCCACGATATCAGGACCCCTTTGACTTCGCTTGATGGATATTTCCAGCTGTTAAGAGACAGCAAAGAGCAGAAAGAACGGGAACGGTATCTAAAAGTGATTCAGGAGCGGATTGTAAGCTTGAAAGAAATGCTGGAAGAGTTGTTCACCTATACAAAACTGAAAAATGAGACCTATGAGCTGAAACTGGAGCCCCTTTATCTGAACCGGATTTTGACCGAGACGGCGTTTTCTTATTATGATGTCTGGGTGGAAAGAGGCATGGAACCGGAGATTGATCTTACCGAGGAGCAGCTGCAGATCGAAGGAAACGAAGCGGGGCTTCGCCGGACGCTCCAGAATATTATCAAAAATGGTCTCGATCATGGAGAGGGGCAGATGAAATTCTCCATGTTCAGGAAAGAGGGCTGGGCTGTGGTGGAGTGTGCCAACTATACGGCCAGGCTGGACGAAATTGATGTAGGGAAAGTATTTGAACGGTTTTATAAGGCGGACGAGGCAAGAAGCAGGACCGCTTCCTCCGGCCTTGGACTTTCCATTGCAAAGGAATTTACTGTACGGATGCACGGAGAGATCCGGGCCTGGCTGAAGGGGAACTGGTTTACGATTCAGCTTCGATTTCCGCTCCTTTCTTGATGGGACAGACATATTTTGGCAGGCAGAATCCTACAATGTAATAAATGCCAGATGAAGAGGTAAGAAGTGAAAAAGTGGATAGCAATGCTGATGGCGTCGGTCCTGTTCTGCATTTCAGGGAGTATGGCCGTCATGGCAGAAGAAGAGACAGGAGGAGAAAGTGCGGGAAGTGTGACCGTCACGGCTCCTTCTGTTTTTTTGATGGAGGCGTCAACGGGAAAAGTATTGTATGAAAAAGACGCGGATACCAGAAGACCGCCGGCCAGTGTGACCAAAGTCATGACGATTCTTTTGATTTACGACGCCCTTTCGGCAGGGAAAATTCACAAAGAAGATGTGGTGACCACCTCGGAGTATGCCGCTTCCATGGGAGGCAGCCAGGTGTTTCTGGAAGCCGGAGAAGAACAGACGGTGGATACCTTGCTGAAATGTATCGTTGTATCCAGTGCCAATGATGCCTGTGTCGCCATGGCAGAATACATTTCCGGCACAGAGGAGGCGTTTGTGCAGCAGATGAATGAACGGGCCAAAGGTCTCGGGATGGAGAATACAGTGTTTAAAAACTGCAACGGCCTGGATACGGACGGTCATGTGACGACAGCCAGAGATATTGCACTGATGTCACGGGAACTGATTACAAAATATCCGGATGTGTACGAGTATACGAAAATCTGGATGGATACCATCGTACATAAAACGAAAAAGGGCGAGGAAGAGTTTGGCCTTTCCAATACGAATAAGCTGATCCGACAGTACTCCTATGCCACCGGGCTGAAGACAGGATCCACAGGAGAGGCAAAATTCTGTTTGAGTGCCACCGCACAGAAAGACAGAATTGATCTGATTGCCGTTATTATGGCGGCGCCGGACGTAAAGACACGGTTTGCAGATGCTCAGACACTGCTGAATTATGGATTCTCCATCTGCCGGAAGTACGAGGATCCGGACTGGGAGTCCGTGCAAAAAACGGTAAAAGTGGAACGTGGAGAAGAGGATCAGGTAAAGGTCGTGCAGAAGAGCGGTTTCTCTTATCTCGACGTCAGCGGAGCGGATGTAAGCGGAGTAGAAAAGGAAGTGGTGCCAAAGGCCTCTTTAAAAGCTCCGGTGAAGAAAGGACAGAAGGCTGGAACGGTACAGTATCTGCTGAACGGGGAGAAGATCGGAGAAGTGGAGCTGGCTGCGGCGGACGATGTGCCGGCCATGTCGCTAAAACACGCAATCGAAGATGTTTTGGACAGCTTTTCGTTGTAAAAGGAAGAGAAAAATTATATAATGTCTAGGAAAAGGAGCCAAAAGCATGTTAAAAGAAAAAAAGTATTTTTTATTTGATATTGACGGAACGCTGGCTGTCGGAGAGACATTATATGACGGAACCAAAGAGTTGCTGGAATGGATTGAAAGAAAAGGCGGCCGGAGTTTCTATATCACAAACAATTCTACAAAGAGCAGGAAAGACTATGTTGACAAATTTGCAAGATGGGGCATCGAAGCTTCGGAGGAGCAGTTTATGACTGCTTCTTACGCGGCATGTCTTTATATGAAAGAACACTATGCGGGGAAGAAGGTGTTCGTACTTGGGACACCTTCTTTCGTGGAAGAACTGAAAGGATTCGGAGTGCAGGTGACGGAAGAGGCAGAGCAGGATGTGACCTGTGTTCTTGCCGGGTTTGACGATACACTTCGGTATGAAAAACTGGAAAAAGCGTGTAAACTGCTGTTCCGGGAGGAAGTGGATTTCCTCGGAACCAATCCGGATCTGCGGTGCCCTGCACCTTTCGGATTCATTCCGGACTGTGGTGCTATCTGCGGGATGATCCGTGATACCGTCGGCCGTGAGCCGTACTTTATCGGTAAACCAAACCGGGTAATTGCGGATCTGTGTGCAGAGCAGTGCCGGGGATCTTCGGAAGAGTTCCTTGTTGTAGGGGACCGGCTTTACACCGATATCGCCTGCGGCATCAATGCCGGAATGGAGACGGCGGTTGTCTACAGCGGAGAAGCCGATGAGGAGGAAGTGCGGACAAGTATCTGGAAGCCGGACTATTGTTTTGACACGATCCGTGACCTGTACGAGGCAGTTAAAGCAGCGGCAGAAACGGGGGAAAAGGCAGAATGATAACCGTTATCGTGTGTCTTTTCTTTCTTGCGCTTCTGGTGCTTTTGAGAATTTTTTATGAAAACCATACCTTTGTAGTAACACGCTATGATGTGGATTCCGGGACCAATGGCACAGGAGATGACTGGAAGATTGTTTTTTTAAGTGACCTTCACAATCAGGAATACGGAGAAGGCAATGAAAAACTGCTCCGCGCAGTACGTGACGAGAAGCCGGATCTAATCCTTGTTGGAGGGGACATGCTGATCCGAAGTACCGGTGAAAAATCGGAGAAGGCGGCACGCTTTATGGAACAGCTTCCGTCCATCGCTCCGGTTTACTGTGCCAATGGAAATCATGAGCAGAAAATGAAAGAGTGCGAGGAAGAATATGGAAAGGCCTATCAGAATTATAAAAAAAGGCTGGTCGACGCCGGAATTCATATGCTCGAAAATGAAGCCTGCACCCTGAAGCTTGGAGGACAGAATGTACAGATCGGAGGACTGGAAATTCCGGTTTCCTTTTTTGCCAAGCAGGTTCCATGGAAACACTATGATTCCTTTTGTGATGAGAGTCCGGAACAGTTGATGCCGGAACAGTTTGACATGCGTCCGGTCAAAGACGGAGGTCCGTATAAGATTCTGCTGGCACATCAGGCGTTGTATGCTGAGACCTATGCGGACTGGGGAATGGATCTTGTCCTGTGCGGACACCTTCACGGCGGAGTCGTACGCCTTCCCGGGATCGGCGGAATCATTTCACCGCAGCTGACATTATTTCCGAAATATTCGGGAGAACATTCCAGACTCGGCGAGAGTGATATCATTGTCAGCAAAGGACTGGGAGGACACAGCATCCCGATCCGCTTGTTTGACCGGGCGGAAGTGGTTGTAATCTGCGGACGGCAGGAAAAATAGCAGTGTGTGGGAAACTGCGGGAAGGGAGCGGAATCTCTTGAGAAAAGAAGCAGGATCATGTATAATAAAACGGTTAGACGAAGCGTAGAGAAAGAAGGAACCAAATGGGCATACCGGTAAAGCTTCCGGTGTTTGAGGGGCCGCTGGACCTGCTCCTGCACCTGATTGATAAAAATAAAATAGATATTTATGATATCCCGATTGTAGAGATTACCAACCAGTACATGGAATATATCCGGCAGATGGAACGGGAGGATCTGAATGTCATGAGCGAGTTTCTCGTGATGGCGGCGACTCTTCTGGATATCAAATGCAGAATGCTTCTTCCAAAAGAAGTCAACGAAGAAGGAGAGGAAGAAGATCCAAGACAGGAGCTGGTAGAACAGCTTTTGCAGTATAAGATGTACAAGTATATGTCGTATGAACTGCGGGACCGGGAAGTATTAGGCGAAAGGCGGATGTACCGGGAAGCGGATCTCCCGAAAGAGGTGGTCGAGTACACACCACCGGTAGATCTGGACGAGCTGATCGGGGATCTGACCCTGACCCGGTTAAACGAGATTTTTCAGGAAGTCATGCGCCGTCAGAATGATAAGATTGACCCGGTCAGAAGCCGGTTTGGCAAGATTGAAAAAGAAGAAGTAACACTCCCGGAGAAGATGGAATACATTTCAGAATATACAAGGACACACCGGTCATTTAAGTTCCGTGATCTGCTGATGAAACAGTCATCGAAAGTACAGGTTATCGTAACCTTTCTTGCAGTACTGGAGATGATGAAAGCCGGGAAGATCACTGCAAGTCAGGAAGAAACATTCGGGGACATTTTGATTCTGTCCACAGATGAGGAGGAAGAGGACAATGGAGATGCGGAAACTGGAAGGAATCATTGAGGCCATCCTCTTTACCATGGGAGGAGCAGTGGAACTCTCACGCATTGCAAAAGCGGTAGAAGAGCCGGAAGAACGGATTAAAGAGGCGGTTACATCCATGCAGAAACGATACGAAGAAGAGGACAGAGGAATCAGCATTATTGAACTGGAAGATTCCTGCCAGATGTGCACAAAACCCGAGGCTTATGAGTATTTGATCCGCATTGCAAAACAGCCGAAAAAGCAGGTGCTCAGCGATGTTCTTCTGGAGACACTTTCCATCATTGCGTATAAACAGCCGGTTACCAAAATTGAAATTGAAAAGATCCGCGGCGTCAAGTCCGATCACGCAGTCAACAAACTGGTAGAATATAACCTCGTCTGTGAAGTTGGAAGACTGGACGCGCCGGGAAGGCCGCTTCTTTTCGGAACGACAGAAGAATTTTTAAGAAGATTCAGCGTACAGAAACTGGAGGATCTGCCGGGCATCGATCCGGATCAGATGGAACAGTTTAAAGAAGAGGCAGAGGATGAAGCGGAGATCAAGCTGCATGTATGATAATTGCAAACGGGCAATTTGATTGAAGCTGTACAGAGCAAACAGAGATCAGGCAAATTTAAACAAGACAGTAAAAGATAGACAAAAAGAAAGAGGACAAGATTATGGCAATGAAGATACAGGCCAGACTTCCGGAGCCGGAAGAGCTGAAACAAAAATATCCTATGTCTGCGGACATGAAAAAAATCAAAGAAGAACGGGATGGAGAGATTCAGAATGTATTCACCGGGTATTCCGATAAATTTCTCGTTATCATCGGACCATGCTCCGCAGATAACGAAGATGCAGTCTGCGAATATGTAGAACGGCTCGCCCGACTCAACGAAGAAGTCAAAGACAAACTGATTCTGATCCCGAGGATCTATACGAACAAACCAAGAACAACAGGAGAAGGATACAAAGGCATGCTGCATCAGCCGGAACCGGACAAAGAGCCAAACCTTCTGGAAGGCTTGATCGCTATCCGGAAACTTCATCTGCATTCCATCGAAGTCAGCGGACTCACCGGAGCCGACGAAATGCTTTATCCGGAAAACAGAAGCTACCTCGATGACATTCTCTCCTATGAGGCTGTAGGAGCAAGATCTGTTGAAAATCAGCAGCACCGATTGACGGCAAGCGGCATGGACATCCCGGTAGGAATGAAAAATCCGACCAGCGGCGATCTTTCTGTTATGCTCAACTCTATCAAAGCAGCACAAGGCGCCCACCAGTTTATCTACCGGACACTCGATGTCACCACCAGCGGCAATCCACTCGCACACGCCATTCTCCGCGGCGGCGTAGACAAATACGGAACCTGCATACCAAACTACCACTATGAAGACCTTTACCGGCTCAGCGCAATGTACAAAACATCCAGACTCAAAAACCCGGCAGTCATCGTAGACGCAAACCACTCTAACTCAAACAAACAATACAAAGAACAGATCCGTATTGTCAGCGAAGTCCTGCATAGCAGAAATTATAACACCGATCTCAAAAAACTCATCAAAGGAGTCATGATCGAAAGCTATCTCATCGAAGGCCGCCAGGAAATCACCGACAACCGCACCTACGGACAGTCCATTACCGATCCATGCATCGGATGGGACGATACCGAAAAACTCGTCAAAAAAATCGCAGAAGAATGTTAAAATTTTTATTTTTCAACGTTTCAACGGGGACGTGTTCCGATGCACCGGAACACGTCCCCGTTGAAAAAATTATGAACAAAATGAGTAGCAAACCTTACATGAATATTACGGTAAAAGAACATTTTTGGAATAAAGGTGTCTGAATTTTCATAGAGTTGTCTTAGAAAGTTTGATCTGGGAGTGGTCTGTTGAAAATGAGGAGTTGTAGACGGTTGAAGTGGAAGGCCGGAGTAATTTTTATGATAGGTGTACTTTGTATTAGTGTTGGTTTTCCGGTGTTGCAGGTACAGGCGGAAGAAGAAGCTCAGGTGGATAATTTGCAATTATATGCACAGTCAGCTGTTCTCATGGATGGTGAAAGTGGACGGATACTGTTTGAAAAAGACGGTGGGGAAGAGCGGCCAATGGCAAGTACAACGAAGATTATGACCTGTATTCTTGCATTGGAAACAGCAAATCTTAACGATATTGTAACAGTTTCGAAAGAAGCAGCAAGACAGCCGGAAGTGCATCTTGGGATGAAGGAAGGCGATCAATTTTATATGGAAGATCTCCTGTACTCAATTATGCTGGAGTCTCACAATGACAGTGCGTGGGCAGTGGCGGAGCATATTTCAGGAACTGTGGATGAGTTTACAAGTCTGATGGATCAGAAAGCAAAAAAACTGGGGTGCAACCACACGAATTTTGTGACACCAAACGGGCTGGATGGAAAAGACGAAGACGGAATTCATCATACAACGGCGAAAGATTTGGCGAGAATTATGAGGTATTGCATTATGGAATCGCCACAAAAGGAAGCGTTTTTGCGGATCACACAGACAAAGACAAAAACATTTCAGGATACCACAGGGAAGAAACAATTCACATGCAGCAATCATAATGCATTTCTGGATATGATGGAAGGCGCACTGACCGGGAAAACCGGATTTACCGGAGAAGCAGGATACTGTTATGCGGGAGCGGTAAGACAGGGAGACAAAACACTGATCGTAACACTTCTTGCCTGCGGATGGCCGAATAACAAAAATTATAAATGGGATGATATGAAGAAACTGGTGCAGTACGGGCTCGACCAGTACGAATACCGCCAATATTGGGAGGAAGCACTGCAAAATGGCGAAATACGACTTCTGGAGGCAGGAAAAGAAAAAGAAGTGAAGGATTCAACACCACAGGATGGAAATTTATACAATGATGGAACTGTGAATGCATTCCTGAATATTTCTGCAACAGACAGGCAAAAACGGATTCTGATGAAAAAGACAGAAACGATCGAAATCCAGATCCAGGAGCAAGATACGATCCAGGCCCCGGTAGAAAAAAAACAAAAACTCGGAGAAGTAACCCTTCTACTAAACGGAGAAGTTCTTGAACAAAAAAATATCATCAGCGGAGACCAAATTTCCAGAAAAGACCTGCTCTGGACCTACCGACAGATCTGGAAAACCTATGCACTGTAAATACACATAAGCAGTCGTCGAAATATGCTGAAGTGAAAAGTTTAATTCCACTTTGAAATTAGGAAATATGAAAGTAGCAATTACTCTTACAAAAGAAGAGAATTGCTACTTTTTTTATGCTATAAAGTAGAATTCAGTGTTACAATAAAAACAGAAACAACAGGTTTACCGCCGTTTCCTCCTCTTTTTTTGCATGACAAAAAAGCGGATTTCGGTCGTGGTTTTTAAGGTGTAGGACTAAAATCCACTTGGAATTGGTCAGTATGGGAAGGGGATGACAGCCGCCTGTTGTTTTTTTTACTTCTTTTTTAACAGGTACGGTTTTAAAACTACATGATCCCTTGGAATTGGCTGAATTCCAAAGTCATACAGCTTTTCATAAAGATCATGGTACAGAAAATCAGTCAGTTCCAGGGGAGTTTTGCCTCCCAGAACTTCTACAGGTGCAGAATTCACATGGCACAGAGCGAGGTTCAATGCTGTCTGGTCGGTTAAGCCGAGTGCTCTTAAATCTGTTCCTTTCGGGAGGATATATCGGAGTTCAATATGTTTGTTTTCCAAAGTGCCTTTCTGACCGGACTGCATGGGATCACAATAATAGACCCGTGTTCTTCTTGTGCCATCCGTGCTGTGTTCCATCTCTTCTGCCAGCGAGAATTCGGACCCTCTGTCAGTGAGCAGGACATGGACATATTTTCGGAATACTTCCGGGCCAAGGATGGATTCCAGAAGGTCCACGCCCTGCTTCATGGCAAGAGAAGTTTTTTCTTCATGCAGGATGCCGAAAAGGATCCGTGGGCGGAGAAAGAAAAAGGTCTGAATAAAAGGGCCGTCAGAAACGTTGTTATAAATGGTGTCCATCTGTGTAACAAAAACTTCCGGATGTTCAGAAACGTATTCTTGATAGTTTTTGTAGAAACGTCCCTGAAGATAGTGTCTGTCGATTCTCTTTTTGAAGCCTTTGGAGAGCTTTTTGGGAATCTTTCGGGATACCTGACGTCGGAGATCCAACACGGAGATATCAGAAATTTCTCGAAAGACGCCTCCTTCAATATAATTGTAAAGGGTCTTTTCGCAGATACCGAGTTCCGGATGGCTGGCTACAATGCGGTAGGGAGAGTGCCCTTGTTTTAGAAGGGGAGCAATGATAGCAGCAAGTTTTTTTGCTTCCTGAACAGTCAGGTTTACACCCTGGCGGGAATCGATGAGAGTGGTACGGTAGTCACGGTGGGCATCCTCCGGGCAGTACTGATATTTGTTGAAACGGCAGCGTGGCCAGTCAGAGCATCCATTGCAGGCACCGGGAGAACGGTCCCGTCTGGAACAGCGGAAAGGGAGATACTCCGGACAGTCGGGAGTACAATGCCGGCCAAAGACACAGGAGCGATAGTTTGCGCATTCAAGAGGAAGCCTGCACTTATGAGTAAGCTTTCGGTGGAGTTTGATTTCTTTTCCGACGGTAGATTTATCCTTTCCGATGATTCGGGCGATGGCGGATTTAGAAGAGCCATTGGTAATGCCGGTAAGAATGATGCGACGTTCCTCCAAAGTTAAATGGGAAAAAGCATTTGATAATGTCATAGGGAAACACCAGCCTTTCCAGCGACTGTCAACCAAGACCAGTGTAAGACAAACTGCAACAGGAATGGAAGTAGAAATAAGCGTAAGACTAAAATCCACTTTAGCCCATTTAAAGTGGAAATAAACTTTTCAGTTCAGT
>NZ_NFHY01000008.1:0-179581 GCF_002161525.1 Drancourtella sp. An57 | reverse complement strand
AAAAATGGTTTGTAATATATTCATAAGTCTATTATGCAGGAAAAACACATAAAAAGAAACCCCCAATTCCCCCATGAATGGGGGCTAGGGGGCTGAAGTGTCGAAGACACTTTTTTAATGCCTGGAAACGGAAGGAGGGGTGTCCGATGTACCCGGTGAGCGACGCGTTTCTGCAGGCAGTGCAGGGAAACACCCGGAAGTATTACTGGACGGGGAAGATCACCACGGCAGGCGGTGTGGAGTATCCCTTTGACCAGGAGGATATTGTGAAAGGCAGCGGCTATATCACGGCCCAGTGTTGCGGCAATTCTGAGATCGAACTGGGTGCGGTGTATGCTGCGGAGATGGGGATCAGCCTGTTCCTGGATATTGACCGGTATACGCTGGAGGATGCGGAAGTGGAATTGTCCTATCATCTCCGGCTTGCCAGCGGCGTCTATGAGACTGTCCCTATGGGGATCTTTGAAGTGAGTGAAGCCAACCGGACCGTCCATGTGCTGGAACTGAAGGCTTATGACCGGATGCTCCGCTTTGACCGGGCTTTCAATGGCTTTGAAACCATCGGCACCGCTTATGGGATGATGGCGCTGTGCGGTACGGCCTGCGGGGTGGAACTGGCGCAGACCCAGGCGGAGATTGAGGCTCTTCCGAATGGCTCAGAACTGCTCTCCATTTATCCGGAGAATGACATTGAGACATACCGGGATGTGCTGTATTTTACGGCACAGGTGCTGGGCGGGTTCTTCTGCATCAACCGGGCCGGGGAGCTGGAATTCCGGCAGTATGGGGAGACACCGGTAATGGAGATCCTGCAGAAGCATCGGTTTTCCAGCAGCTTTTCTGATTTTGTGACCCGGTACACAGCGGTCAGTTCCACCAACCTGCGGACGCAGACTTCCGAGTATTACGCTTTGGAAACAGATGACGGGCTGACCATGAACCTGGGAGTCAATCCCCTCCTGCAGTTCGGACTGGAAGAGACCAGGGCAGAACTGTGCGGGAACATCCTGGATGCCCTTTCCAAAGTGAAATATGTGCCTTTTGATTCCGATACCATTGGAAATCCGGCATTGGATCTGGGAGATGTGCTGACCTTCTCCGGCGGGCAGGCGGATGCCCAGCAGATCACCTGTGTGACGTCTTTTACGGTTAAGATCAGCGGCAGGCAGAGCCTGAAATGTGTGGGGAAAAATCCCCGGCTTTCTCAGGCAAAGTCCAAGAATGATAAGAACATCTCCGGCCTCTTAAACCAGATCGAGGCGGGAAAGATCGGCATCCATACCTTTACCAATGCTTCTGAGTATTCCATTGGGGAGACGGATGTCCGGATTATCAGCATTGAGTTTGCTTCCAAAGAGGAAAACCATGCCCAGTTCTTCGGCCAGGTGGTGGTGGATGTGGCGGCTGATCCGACAGTAAGGTCAGCCAATGCCAGCGGCACGATCGTGATCCCGTTTCCTTCCGGGAATACAGGAGACAGTGGAGGGACATCCGGTGGAGCAGCGGATACAGAAAATGGTTCTGAGGATGGTGCTGCCGGGGAAGAAACCACAGATATTTCCGTAGATGTGAGCCTGCCGGTCACCTGGACGGAGGACGGGAAGGCAGTCTGCTATGTCACCTTTGAACTGAACAATGCGGAGATCCTGCTCCATCATCCGGTGGAGACTTGGCACAGCGGAAAGCACATCCTGTCTTTGTATTATCCGATTGAAAATATCGTGCCGAATATCACAAATACCTTCAACGTGTACCTGCGGATGGAGGACGGCTCCGGCAGTGTGGGGATCGGGGACTGCATTGCTTCCATCAGCGGCCAGGCCATGGCAGCCGCGGCAGCATGGGACGGCAGGATTGATATTGAGGAAACGGCGGCTCTGTTTTCTGTGAGCGGCGGCCTGCAGGGGAAGAGTGTGACGGATGTGATGGCAGTAGAAACGATGGAACTGGTGCAGAAAAGTTACTCAGATACACTGACAGCAAAGCCGAAGATCGGGGCGTTCTGCCGGCCGGTGACGCTGCCGGTATCCAGTGACGCAGAATGATGGGAGGGAAATAGACATGATCTTAAAAGGCGTGATGACAATCGAACTGACAGACGCGAATACCGGGGCGGTGGAAACGGTTACGGAGGAGAACATGATTACAGAGTCCGTCAATAATATCCTGGGGTTAAACCCTATGGGTATCTTTTACGCGGCAACCGGGGAGTATGACGATGCGGTCCTCTGGAACGGGAATCTTCTTCCCATCTGCCCCAACTTGATCGGCGGCATCCTGCTCTTTTCTGAAGCGCTGGCGGAGGATGAGGAACTGCTGTATGAAAGCTCCGACAACCTGCCGGTGGCCTACGCTTCCAACAATGTCAATTCTACGGCGAACCTGGCCAGGGGGAGCCTGAACCTGACGGAGAGCATGGCGCTCAGCAATGGATATAAGTTTGTGTGGGAATTTACGCCCAACCAGGGCAACGGGACGATCGCAGCGGTGGCGCTGACCAGCGCTTTGGGCGGACAGAATGGTTTTGGAAGCCTTGTGGGGGATGCCAGCGCCTTCCTTCAGTTAAAGGCTGCGGATATCGGGGCAATCCCGGATGCCAACAAGATGGTGCTGTTTGAGGTAGTGGAGATGGATTTCGAGAACAGCCTGCTGTATTCCATCACCTTTGAGAATGCGGGCGTCCGGATCCGGAAGCTGCGGATCCCGGTGTTTTCCATCGGGCTGAATGAGAAGCTGGACGATTCCACTTATACCGTCCTGGATGATGAGGTGCTGACGCCGGAGACCTTTGAATTTCTGGGAAGCTATACCAAGTACGGGGAATTCATGGACGGGCAGGATGGATACTGGTACGGGTTTTCCAATGAGGGAAATTCTTCCGGGGATGCTGCGATGCTCTGGATCAAGATTTCTAAAACGGATTATTCCTTCACTGAGGGGCAGTGGACGCTGTCCAATGCCAAGCTGATGGATGTGGGGAACCGAGAGAACGGCACCTTTGCGGAGCGTGTGGTGAAATGCTGCGTCCGGGGCGGGTATCTGTATGTGCCAGCCTATGACAAGACGGGAATTTATAAGATCAGCCTGTCCAATTCCACGGATGTGACGCTGATCAATTTCGGATTTACCTCTAAGTGGAAGCCCCTTTGTGAGACCGGCTCCTGTGAGCTGTATATGACTTTGATCGGGGATTTGATTGTAGGCGGAGATTTTCAGATCACAGCGGAGGATACGGTGATCCAGACCCAGGGAAGTTTCCGGCTCAATAACGCCGCAACTCCCCTGTTCCAGTACAAGAATTTCCTGTTTGGATGGGGCGGCAGCTATGGGAATGAGTACCGGACGGCTTATCTGCTGACGCCGTACCTGGCATCCATCAATAACCTTTCCTCAGCGGTGGTGAAGACGGTGGATAAGACTATGAAGATCACCTACACGATGACGGAGGAGTAAGGGGGATTAGCGGCGGCGCTTTGGGGAGTCCCCGGAGATGAGGATGTATTCCTGCTGTGGCTCTGCTACACGCTGGAGTTCCTGGCCTTCTTTTTCCAGCCGGAATTGGAGGCTTCGGATTTCAGCGGCTTTGCTGTCCAACTCCTTCTGGGCCTCTCTGTGCTGTTTTTCAGCCAATTCCGTTTCGGTCATCGGGCGGATACACAGGGAACCTTCCCCATATTCGACCACAATGGTACTTCCGATGGAAAAGCCAAGTTCTTCCAGCCAGCGCCCCTCCATCTGAATTTTCGGGACCTGGGTGTAGGAACCGCCGGAAAGGCGGCTAGTGTATGCGACTTTGATATGTTTCTTGTTCATGAGCGTACCTCCTGTTCGTCTGTTTTGTGGTTTTTCCTGGGTCGCTTCCGATAAGACCCTTCCCTGCCAAGCCAATAGGTGTCATGGGACCGGATCTGCCGGAGACAGCAGGGAAGCGTAGCTCCATGCCCGTGTTCATGGTAAGGGGTTCCTCTGTGATGGGTGTGATAGATCCGGCAGCTTCTGAAACGTGGGTATTCCTCCAGAAGGATATGCCAGCAGTGGCCGGTGTTGTTTGACTGGAGCGTCACGGCGCTTCCATGTAATGCGATGATGGAAAAATAGACGGGGTCAATGGCGTTCAATTCCTTTGGCGTAAACATTTTTTCCTCCTTCCTGCCAAGGGCTTTTGGTGATTGTATTTATCACTCTATCTGGCAGGAATAGCAACCTGATTCTGTGCCATAAACCGCACAAATCTCCGCAATGGAGATTGTGCAGATTAGACACTTCACATAGCAACCTGAAGGCAGGCGCTCAGAGATGGGCGTCTTTTCTTATGGAACGAAAGCGAGGTATTTGTAATGAAAGAATTTTGGAACATGGTCCAGATGGTATTTGCCGCTGTGGGCGGATGGCTGGGGTATTTCCTTGGCGGCAATGACGGGCTGCTGATCGCCCTGGTGCTTTTTGTAGCGGTGGATTATCTGACCGGTGTGATGTGCGCCATTTCTGATAAGACGCTGTCCAGCAACGTAGGCTTTAGGGGCATCTGCAGGAAAGTGCTGATCTTCCTTTTGGTAGGGATCGCTAACATCCTGGATGTCCATGTTATCGGCACTGGATCGGTGCTGCGGACGGCGGTGATCTTTTTCTACATTTCCAATGAGGGCGTGAGCCTTTTGGAGAATGCGGCACATCTGGGGCTTCCGGTGCCGGAAAAGATCAAGGCTGTCCTGGAACAGCTTCATGACCGGGCAGAAAAAACAGAAACAGAGGAGAAATGAGATGAAGTTAGTACAGAGTATTTTGACGAAAAATCCCTGCTATACGGCAGGAAGAAAGATCACAGTCAAGGGGCTGATGCTCCATTCGGTGGGATGTCCCCAGCCGAAGGCGTCTGTGTTTATCAATAGCTGGAACAGCCCGTCCTATGACAATGCCTGTGTGCATGGTTTTATTGACGGCAATGACGGCACAGTGTATCAGACCCTCCCCTGGAACCACCGAGGCTGGCACTGCGGTTCCGGCAGCAAAGGCAGCGGAAACAATACCCATATCGGAGTGGAGATGTGTGAGCCTGCGTGTATCCGGTACAGGTCAGGCTCAAACTTTACCTGTTCCGATCTGTCCACGGCAAAGGCTGTGGCGAAGCGCACTTATGATGCGGCAGTGGAACTGTTCGCCATGCTGTGCAAGCAGTACAATCTGAATCCGACCGCAGACGGTGTGATCGTCAGCCACCGGGAGGGCTACAGCCGTGGGATTGCCTCCAACCATGGCGATCCGGAGCATCTCTGGAACGGCCTTAGTATGGGATATACCATGGATGGATTCCGTAAGGCAGTGAAGGCTGCCATGGGTGGAAGCACGGCCGGAGGCGGTTCTTCTTCTGGCAGCGGTGGTTCTGGGATTTCTGGGTTCCCAGCGGTTCCCTTTACGGTAAAGGTACTCATTCCGGATCTGAACTATCGGTCTGCCCCGTCCATGAGTGGAAGTGTAAAGGGCCAGACGGGAAAAGGGGTCTTTACCATTGTGGAAGTAAAAAATGGCTGGGGACGTTTGAAGAGCGGAGCAGGCTGGATTTATCTGGAGAACCCGTCCTACTGTACGGTGCAGTCCTCCGGTTCCGGAGGCAGTTCTTCCAGCGGCTCTTTTCTGGTACAGGTATCCGCCACAGACCTGAACATCCGGAAAGGTCCGGGAACCAACTATGGAACTACTGGAAAGTACACGGGAAAAGGAACCTTCACGATTGTGGAGACCCGATCCGGACAGGGCTCCAAAGCCGGATGGGGGAAACTGAAATCCGGAGCCGGATGGATCAGTCTGGATTATGCTAAACGAGTGTAAAAGAAAGTGAAAAGTGCCGGGCAGGAGAGAAACAATCTTCTGTCCGGCAAAATTTCTGCAAAGGATAAGTTTGGCGAGAGTGGAAGCAAAAAACGGTGGAAATGGTGAAACTGCTTGACTTTCAGGGGCTTTAGAGTGATAGATAGACTACCAAAAAAGAAAGGAGAACTTGTAAGAATGGTAATAGCAGGAAGAGTGAATAGGGTGGCTTTTTATTGCCGTATGAATCATAGGGATCATGATTATACCCAGTTTTTGGACGATGTAAAAAAACGGTTGGAAAGAGCCTATGGAAAACAGGAATGGGAACTGAAAATCTATTTTGAAGAAGCCTCTGGCGCTGATCCGGACAGGAAGGAGTTCAACCGTCTGAAACAGGAAATTTCACAAGATCAGATTGATGTAGTGGTTTCTGTCCGGGCGGCGATGATCGCCAGGGATTGGGGACAGTTTATGGAGTTTATGGAAATCTGTGAAAAGGCGCAGGTGGAAGTCCTCTGTTTGGATGAAGTGGAAGATGCAGGGCGTATTTTTCAAAGGATTCAGAAATTTATTGCGGCTTATTTTGAAGGAAGTGAAGAAACATGCGGATAAGGATTATCACTGCGGTTCCTGCGGCAGAAAAGAAAAAAAGAGTTTGTGCTTATGCCAGGGTTTCCACTGACAGCAGAAGGCAGGAGGAATCTCTGGAAAATCAGACAGCAACCTACGAAAGGCTGATCCGGTCGAATCCGGAATATGCGTTTGCTGGTGTCTATGCAGATCAGGGGATCTCCGGATATTGTGAAAACCGGCCGCAGTTCCAGAAGATGCTGGAGAGAGCAAGAGCAGGGGAGATCGATCTGATCATAACAAAGTCCATATCAAGGTTTGCACGAAATACCGTCACCGTTCTGAAAGTTGCGAGAGAACTGAAAGAACTGGGTGTCGGTATTTTTTTTGAAGAACAGAAAATCAACACTCTTTCAGGGGACGGTGAGATGATGCTTGCCGTCCTCGCTTCTTTTGCCCAGGAAGAGAGCAGGAGCATGAGTGAAAACAATAAATGGAGCATCAAGAAGAAATTTGAGCGGGGAGAGGTGATGATCACCACTTCCCGTTTTTGCGGCTATGACAAAAACGAATACGGGGATCTGGTGGTGAATGGCAAAGAGGCAGAGATTGTCCGGCTGTCTTTTGACCTTTATCTGATGGCCGTAGGAAGTACCAGAATTGCGAGCCTGCTGGATTATCTTGGAGTTCCCACAGTGGCAGGGGGAACCTGGGAAGGCGGGACCATTGGCGGAATGATTGCCAATGAAAAGTATAAAGGGGATTTCCTTTTACAGAAATATTATACGCCGCCAGACAAGCGGAATTTCACACGGAGAAATCGAGGGGAAGTACAGAGCTATTATATTTCAGAGAACCATGAGCCGATTGTTTCACCGGAAGTCTGGCAGCAGGCGCAGGAGATGCGGGATTACCGGAAAAAGATCAGAAATATCGGGCAGGACGGAACGAGGAAATTTCAGAACCGGTATCCCTTAAGTGGAATGCTGATCTGCCCGCATTGTGGAAAGACGCTTCGGCGGAGGCAGGTTTACAAGAAAAAGATCCAATGGCTGTGCAGCACTTACATTGAGCATGGGAAACAGGCGTGCAAGGGAATCCGGATTGATGATGCGGAACTTGCAGGACTGCACGTCACGGGACAAACGGTAGTAGAGGAGGTTTTGAAGGATGGCAAGAAGCATTACCGTTATACCAGCAAGGCAGAATTTGACTTCACAGGAGAATCCCAGCCAGAACGTCCGGAGGATACGGATGGCAGCGTACTGCCGGGTGTCAACCGACCAAGAAGAACAGTTATTAAGCTATGAGAACCAGGTGAATTATTATACGAAATTCATCAAAGACAATCCGCTGTATACGTTTGCCGGGGTCTATGCGGATGAAGGAATTTCCGCAACCAATACCAAAAAGAGAGAAGAATTCAACCGCATGATCGCAGACTGCAGGGAGGGAAAAATTGATATGATCATTACGAAATCCATCTCCCGGTTTGCCAGAAATACATTGGACTGCCTGAATTATGTACGGGAATTGAAAGAACTTGGTATCGGGATTCTTTTTGAAAAAGAGAATATCAATACTCTGGATGCAAAGGGGGAGGTTCTGCTGACAATCCTTTCTTCCCTGGCACAGGATGAAAGCCGGTCGATTTCTGAAAACTCCACATGGGGTATCCGCAGGCGCTTTGAAACGGGAAAGCATAAGATGAGTACCAAGCGGTTCCTGGGATATGACAGCGATGAAACAGGAAAACTGATCGTCAATTCCAGACAGGCGAAGATCGTTGTCCGGCTGTTCCAGGAATTCCTGGATGGAAAGACTACGGATTATATCAAGCGGATCTTTGAGCGGGAAGGGGTGGTAAATTGGGATGGAAGTACCAAGTGGCATGCCACTACAATGAACAGCATGCTTCAGAATGAAAAGTATAAAGGAGACGCCCTGCTACAGAAGAGTTATACCGTGGATTTTTTGACCAAGAAGCGGGCGAAAAATGCTGGAGAAGTCCAGATGTATTATGTGGAGGATGATCACGAGGCGATTATAGATCCACGTATTTGGGAATGTGTCCAGTTAGAATTTAAACGGAGAGAAAAATACCTACAGGAGCATGGAACCCATTCTTATTCCAGAAATCCGGAGACAAATCCCTTTGCTTCTAGGATTATCTGTGGAACCTGCAATAAAGTTTTTTCCAGAAAGGGATGGCGCAGCAGTGCCGGATATGACAGAAAAGTGTGGCAATGCAGCGAAAGATACCGGGTGAAAGGAGTCCAGGGATGCGATAACCGCCATGTGGAGGAAGAGACACTGATAAAGGCATATCTTATGGCATGGAATGCACTGGTGGAAAATCGTGAGAGTTTCCTGGAACAGTGGAAACGGCAGATGCAGGGAGAAGACCTTCTGGCTGGATACCGGGCGGAGAAATTTGTGGAATACACAGAAGATGTGAAGCCACTCAAAGAGATGGACACGGATTTCATGCTGAAAACATTGGATCATATCAAGGTGTTTGAGGATGGGACACTGCTGGTGATATTTCTGGACGGATCGGAGATTGAGTGTAGAAGTGAAGAAGCGTAAGAAAAGAGGCCGATTGGGATGTGAGAGTCCTGATCGGCTTTTTTTCTTGCGCTTTTTCCGGATAGTAAAAGATAGGGCTTTATGGTAAAATATGATCAGATTACAAAATGCTATTTTCAGTATTATGGGGTGACAATGATGCGGAAATATACAATACATAATTTTGTTAGTAGTTTTTCGGTTAAGCCAAATGGCAGTATGTCTTTACTTTTAGGAGCGGGAGCATCCATATCATCAGGCATTTTATCTGGAGGACAGATGATATGGGATTTTAAAAGAGAAATTTATTGTAATGAAAACAAAATATCAAAATCAGAATTTCCTGATTTGCAAAAAGAAAACATACAAAGCAAAATACAAAAGTATCTTGATGCAACAGGAGATCATCCTACCTTATATTCGCCAAATGAATATTCACATTATTTTGAATTTGTGTATCCCAATAGCAGAGATAGAGAACTCTATATACAGAGAAAAGTACAAAATGTTAAACCAGCTTTAGGTTATTTATGTTTAGGAGCAATGATTTTAGAAAATCGTATTAATTTTGTAAATACAACTAATTTTGATGATCTAATAAAAGCTGGTGTATATGCTTTAGATGCAGGGAAATCTATAAAAACTATTTCTTCTGCAGTAGAAAATAGTGTTGGATTTAACTTAAATGATGGATTTCCCACGATATTAAAATTGCATGGAGATTATTTATTTGATCACTTGAAAAATACAACTCAGGAATTACAGAAATTAGAAAACTCTGTTAGCCAAAAATTTCAGGACGGTTTACATGAAAAAGGGTTAATTGTGGTTGGATATGCTGGCAATGATACTTCTGTAATGACAGCATTAGAAAAAATTGTAGCAAATGATGGATTGCCATATGGTGTGATTTGGTGTAAGCCCAAGGAGTCTGAACTGAGCGAAAAAGCAGAAAAATTTATGGAATATGCCTGTGCTAATAATGACTTATCTGGAATCTTGGATATCGACAATTTTGATGATCTAATGTATAGACTATATTTGTCCTTAGGAAAGTCGTATAAGGAGATTGATGAACTCTGGAAAGATTCAGAAAAAATAAAACCTATTATGTTCGGGGGATTAAAGAAAAGGAATGTATTTACTAAAACAAATACATTTGAATCGAAAGTTTTGCCAGGTAAAAGCTATGTCTTCGATACTACGATTACTTCATGGAAAGAGTTGAGAAGGCATTTGAGTGAATCAAAAGAGGTTGTTGCAGCCTTGTTTAAGGGAAAAGTATGGGCTTTTGGAAAACGAGATGAGATACAAAAAAAATTTTTAGGAACGATAAAATCAGATATACAAGAACAAGCATTTCCTGAGAAATGGTATCAAAAAGATTATTCGTTTGTATGGAGCCTTTATTATGATTTGATAAAAATAACTTTACTTTCTAAAGGCTTAGTTTGCTTCGGCAGAAATAAATATTATGATCCCAAGAAAAGTGTGGAAGAAAAGGGAAATATTGTTTTTGAAGCAGTTGAATTGCATCTTTCGTCCATAGATGACAAAGTGGTATTATCAGTTTTGCCAACATTTTTTATAGAGAAGAGGAATGGAAAATCTATCGACAGATTACAAAAACAAAGTATTATAAACCGCTATTTTGCAAAAATGTATAATGATAGGGCGAGTCATTTAATTAATGAATGGACAACGAGAATGAAGAGCAATGGCAGATTGATTTTTGAAGTATCGGGATTTTCATTGGAGTTTGATAAACTTGTATATACAAGCGGAGGTACGGGGAGAGGTAAAGAGTGGCCTGCGGTTCAATGCTTTCAATGTGAAGAACCTCAAATGTGTTTTTCAATTGAAGACAGCAGTAAAGTTGCGGTAAATCAGTTAAAAGGTTTGGTAAACTATGGACCTATAGAACGATTTGGAAATAGTGGTTCTATTCAAGAAAGTATCAAGCTAGCTATTTTGACTCCGCGTCAAAAACAACAAGATATTATAGAACATTTACAAAAACTAAAGCAGAATTCTGTCACAAAATTAAAGCAGGAAAAATATTTTTTGCCTGAATATATCGGCTTTGAAAAAATATTTAGATGCGATATAGACATTCCTAATATACAAGATGGTCAGAGATTTAAATCATATAACCTAGACAATGTATTAAAATTGGATGCCATTAAATTTTATGAAGGTCTGGTTAAGTATGTAAATGTGTTCGCAAAAAATTTAGCAGCTTTTGATGTATTAATAATTTATATTCCAAGCTGCCTTGGCCATTTACGAGAAAAAAAGGATGATACAGAATATTTTGATTTGCATGATTCTTTAAAAATTTATTGTGCCAGTAAAGGGATTGTTATTCAGTTGATAGAAGAAAGATCAGCAGTGCAAAATTGGAGTACTGATTTGGCAAAAATAATGTGGGGATTATCCACCGGTCTGTATTCAAAAGCTGTAGGACGTTTGTGGAAGCCTGCTGTATATAATAAACACACGGCCTTTATAGGATTAAGCTATGTGCAATCTGTTAATAATGGTGAGCGGATATCTATTGGATGTAGTCAATTATTTGATGCAGAAGGAAATGGTATGAGGCTTTATTTGAGACCTCTAAAAAATCCTCAGTACATCCAAAAGAATCCTTTTATGAGAAATGAAGATGCTTGTAGATTAATGTTAAGCTTAAAAAAATTATATGATGATTCTGTTCCAACGTATGATTTGAGACGCGTTGTAATTCATAAAACTACATTTTTTACAAAAGAAGAAATGGAAGGGATTTCAAGAGGCCTGGCAGGTATAGATGATATAGAATTATTGCAGATACAAGAATTTACACCATGGAGAGCTATTCGATTTGATTCAGATAATATGAAAATTGTATCCAAATTTGCAATCCAACGAGGAACAGTTATACAGTTGAATAAAGACAATTTTTTAATATGGACACACGGATCTGTCCAACATGATGAATTAGCAGGACAGCATTTAAACTATTATAAAAATGGTAGAGGAATACCGGCACCACTATTAGTAAGAAGGTTCATGGGACAGGCAGATGGAGCCACACTGGCAAATGAAATCATGATGCTTACGAAGATGAATTGGAACAGTGGAGATAGTTTTTATAAAGTTTTACCAGTTACATTGGATTTCGCAAAAATGCTTTCAAGGGTGGCCAAACAAGATGTTGTGATTTATGATAAGCCATATGATTTTAGATATTTTATGTAATAATATGTAAAATACCATGGAGAAAGGTATGAGTAACTATGAGGTATCTAGTAGGATTAAGCTGTGAAGAATATTACCATTATGATAATATAAGTTTTTGCCATAATGATTTGTTCCTTTTACAAGAAACATTGATTAATTTTTGTGATTATGCAAAAGAAAATGTCCACAGTCAAATGATATATAAGGATGCGGATGAAAGTGACTGTGAGTACTGGTATAGTGAAATAAGTAAAATATGTAATAAAATGACACCGTATGACTCAATTCTGTTCTATTTCGCAGGCCATGGTATGGCCTTGGGAGAAGATGCGTTTTTACTTCTACCTAATTCTGTTCCGGGAGATGAATTAAATACAGCACTTTCATTATCAAAAATTAATCATATTTTAAAAAAATCTAAAGGAAATGCTTTTGTAATAATAGATGCTTGCCATTCTGGATTAGATGTCAGAGGAGATATGAGTGCAGGTTTTGTTACTAAACTTCTAGATAAAAGTTGGGCTACGTTAGCTTCTTGTTCTGAAAAAGAATGTAGTTATCCGGATTCAAAAAAAGAACAAGGGATTTTTACATATTGTATTTCAGAGGCAATAAAAAAATGGAAAAAAGAAAGTGAAATAACTATAGAAGAATTAAAAATTGTTGTCTCAGAAATGCTTGAAAAATGGTGTGAAGATACGGGCTTATCTCAGCATCCAACATTAAATGGTTCTATAGTTGGGATTCAAAGTCTTGCCATTCGGAATAATAAAACTGCAGAATATGAAATAGTAGTAATAGATAATAAAGGAGAGGTTGCAAAAATGAATGATGAAATTCAGGTTGTTCATAATGAATTGCCAGCTCTATGGACAGCGGCAAATGGAATACAGCTACCTAAAAAGGCTGATGTATCGACGATATTAAGATATAATGTTCAGTTAAGAGAAAAGGAAATTAAGGGGATTTATGGCTTATATATAGGAGATAATTTCGAATTTGCTTCAGAAACTATATGGGAGCGTTCAATCTTTATTTTACGAGATAGAGTTTTGTCCCTAGGCCTGGAATTTGTAGGAGAGATGGTAGGATTGGATAATCTTGACTATGTTAAAGAATTACCTGCTTTCGAGGTTATAAATTTGGCTGCTGAATTAGGATTTATTAATAAAACAGGAAAGATGCGCCTTTCTCAAGCAAATGAATTAGTTCAACATTATAAAGGAAGAGACATAGAAGAAGATATGCCTCAAAACGAAAGTGATACGGTTATAAGAGCCTGTATACAATATGTTTTAGGATATGATAGTTCTGAGATAACTATTGAATATGGAGATTTTAGGAGCAGTTTAAAATATGATCTATTTGAAAAAAATGCTGCTAAAATGGAAATGCTTTCTAACAGCCCATATTTTTATAAAAAAACGACAATCCGTACGTTGATTAATTTACTTTCAAGTACGGAAGGTGCTGAGTATGAAACAGTATCATCCAATTTTTGCACAATAGTTGAATGTGTCTGGAATAGTTTATCGTCAGATGATAGATATTATATTGGAATTACATATAGTAAGTATGCGAATCGAGGTGATCAAACGCATATTATTACATTTAAAAGAGCATTAGAACGGGTACATGGTTTTGATTATGTTCCTGAAAATTTGCGTTCACTTTCTTTTATTCAAGCAGCAAAGCATGTAAAAAGTGTTCATTATGCATTTAATAATTTTTATAATGAACCTGAAGCTGTCAATAGTTTGGAACGTTTGGGAAATAAAATCCCTAGACCTGCAATTAAAGAATGTGTAAGTGCATGTATAATGGTTCTTTTAGGAAATGCTTATGGTAGATCCTTTAATGCGGTAGATCCTGTATATCAAGTGTTAAATAAATTAGATAAAGCTTCATGGATTTATTATATAAATGAGTGTTTGCCATATGACGAAGAAGTGTTAAATAAAATTAAAGAAGGGGATGAAAGAACAACGCACTGGTGCGAATTGGTTAATGAGTATGATTTAAGTGAAATGGAAATCAAAGACAGTAAACTACAAGAAATGTTAAACTATTCAAAAAAGAATGATAGGAATAATACTAAAGCTATTGCAGGAATGTATTTAAAGAAATTAGAACACCAATAAATAGTAGAAATTAGTCATTGAATTGGGTATTAATAGTTCTTTGAAGATAGAAGCTTAAAATATATCTGTTGCTGATAAAGGTATGTTTGTAGAGTTTTATTTTGTAAAGAAACTTTAGATAAAGCGTTAGAGACAAAAATGGGATAGTTCGTTTTGGAGGGGTAGAAACAAAGCATAAGTATTTTTACACCCCCCATAAATATATATGTAACAGTTATGCAATATAGTATAAGAAGAAACTATCACCGCATGTGGAGACGGTTGTGCTGATGTCAAAAGTTAAAGAATAGAATACTGAAAAAGTATAGAAAACAAGGGATTTCCGGGAGTCGGGGCTTGTCAGAGGACAGGTTTCGATTGCCGGATTTTTTCATTTTATAGGTAAGTAGAAACTGGTCTACTTTGGAAAATAATGGAGAGTTGGTGGCCAATTTTGATATTAGGGGTGTGGAGCTGACAGGTTGGAAACAAGAATAATCTGGAAGGAAAGGTATAAGGAGGCAGGAAAAGTGGATGGGAAAAGTCAATGACGGCGTGAAGTATGAGTGGATTGTCGCTCAGGAGGAGCTTGATAAGTTCTGAATGCAGAAAGGAACAGCTATTCTGTTCCTTTTTGCGGATTACTCACGTTTTGCCTGAATGATGTCCTCGATATCCCTGCCACCGTAGAAAATTCGGATCACAGTTATCGTGCGGCTGCCGTTATTTACGACATAATAGACGATGAAATTGTCTACCGGTACCCGATGCATCCCCATGCTTTTCCACGGCTCCCAATCCACGACAGCATATCGGGACGGCATAAAATCCAGCGACCGGATTTCTTTCCGGATACGATTGACCTGGCCCTCTGCTGTCTCCGGTGCCTGCAGGTCATAAGCGATGTAAGAATAAATCTCCCTCAGATCATCTTTGGCTTCCGAGGAGTAGATAATGGAATAGGTATCGCTCATATACCGAACTCCCGCTTTAACTCGGAATCCACCTCATCTGCTGTATAGGTTTTTCCGGATTTCATGGATTCCACACCTTTCATAAGCTCTGCATTCAGCTGTTCCCGGCTCATATCGCCGACTGCGGTAGGTTTTGTGGAAGGCAGGCGCAGTTCAAAAGGCATTCCCTTTTTTAGTACAATTTGACTGTAAAGCATCTGGATTGCGCTGGACGGGGAAATCCCAAGCTGAGAAAGGATTCCTTCTGCGTTTTCTTTTAGCTCCTTATCAATACGGGCATAAACTGCGGATGTATTTGCCATATCTATCACACTCCTTTGGATATATTATACCCACTTTCTTTTGCAAATGCAAGCAAATGCAAGCATATTTAAAATTTGTTTACAGACATGTAAGGAGGAATTGTAGAAAACTATATCAAATCCAATAACGAGTGGAAATTTGGCGGACTTTACTTTGACAAAAGCATTTTGTCAGAAAGCGAGTCGGTGTCTATTTTTGAGAATGTGAAGTGGGTTATCAAACGGCGTTTTTAGAATGGAACCTTCATCATTTCCTATCCCAATACGGTTATGCCAATGTGGACGGGGAGATGGTGATCGTGAAATAGTGGGGCTAAAAAGGAAATGGTTATGACACCGGAAGATACCAGAACTGGTATGGTTTTCCGGTCGGATCTGCTGTGGAGAATGCGGAGGTAAATATAAGAGACGGATGCTTTATAAACCCAGCAGCCAATATATAGTGCGGACTTGTGTTAATCACCTGACAGATAAGAACGGTTGTTCATAGAAGCACTTCACGAATGATGCCCTGAAACTGCCTTTTGTCTATAATTTCTATAATTGAGATCAGGCAACTTGAGCTTATCGGGCAAAGAGATTATAATGATAATGTGCTGATGGAGCTTGCAAATGATAGCATTATAAGTTCAAACAATTTATCAATGATAAAAATCTGATGTTCAGTTTGGTGAAGTCTAAGTTTTCAAACATTGGTAGCTCTTGGCATAATTTGTCGATTCCGTGTGGAAATAGAGTAGAAATTTTAGTGGAGATTATAATATGTCAATTATCCTTACCGATGAACAAGAAAAATTTATTGAGAAAGCTTTAAATGGGAAGAATATTCTTGTTGATGCCTGTGTTGGTAGCGGAAAAACAACGGCTATACAGGCTCTATGTACTCGTTTTCCTAAAAACAAAAAGATACTTTATCTTACATATAACAAGCTTCTTAAAATTGACGCTAAAGAAAAGATAAAGGGTAGAAATGTTACTGTAACAAACTATCACGGATATGCATGGTCTTGTTTAAACAGAATAGGAATGCAGGTCGGTGTATCAGATTTGCTTCAGGAATTTAATAAGAAGAAACCGCCTGTTAGAAAGGTTGATCTTATTGTCCTGGATGAATATCAAGACATAGATCAGGAAATTGCTGATATGTTAGATTATATAGTCAGCTGTAATCCCGAGGCACAGCTTGTTGCTGTCGGAGATATGAAACAAAAAATATATGATAAGACTGCACTTGAAGTGGAAGAATATATTGAAAAGTTTCTTGGAGAGCACATTGAATTAAAATTTACAAAATGCTTTCGTCTTCCAAATGATTATGCACAAAAGTTGGGGCGTATATGGAAAAAGAAGATTACTGGAGTTAACAGTGAGTGTGAAATTTCTGAAATGTCGGAACAAGAAATAGTAGACTTTTTGGCTAAGCAGGAACCGAGCAAATTGTTATGTTTGGGAGCCAGAGAAGGAACTATGACAAAGATTCTTAACAAACTTGAATCAAAGAACAAAGATAAATTTAATAAAAATACTGTCTATGCAAGTATCTCAGATCAAGATACATCTGGGAAAGTGCAGCCAAGTAAGGAAACGGCAATATTTACTACCTTTGATAGTAGTAAAGGGTTAGAAAGAGAAATTTGTGTTGTTTTTGATTTTACAGAAAGCTACTGGAGAATGCGAGTTGGAAAACCTCAGCAAAAGTATGAGATACTTAGAAATATATTCCTTGTTGCAGCAAGCAGGGGGAAAAAGCAAATAATTTTTGTCCCAGGTAATGAAGAAACATTGTCAGAAGAATCTATTTCTACTCCAGAGGATATGAATACATCATTGGAGAACGTTGGAATATCGGAAATGTTTGATTTTAAATTTCAGGAAGATATAGAAGAGTGTTATGATCTTTTAGAAAAGAAAAAAATCAATATGGAAGATACCAGCGTAATCGATATTCGAAGTAATGATGGACTCATTGATTTATCTCCATGTATAGGTATTTTTCAAGAGGCATTTTTCTTTGATAATTATGACATTGACCGGGAATTTGCACTGTTTCGCCTGATTCATAAGGATAGAAAAATATTTAACGATAAGATAAAAGGTGTGGAAAAGAAGATTCTTCATCTAACATCATTAGAAACAAATCAGCGTAGATATTACTCTCAGGTTTCACTGCCATTAGTTACAGATGAACAGAAAGAGTTATTAACTAGACGAATCGAAACACGTCTTAGACATGACGAAGAGGAACAAATTATTTGTAGTATAGCATTTGCAGAAAGACGGAACGGGGAAAAGGTGTTTGAGGCTCTTGGGTATGCGGATGTAAAAAAAGATGATACAATATATGAACTTAAATTTGTTTCTCAACTTAACCATGAACATTATCTTCAGTGTGCGTGCTATATGATTGCACAAAATTTAGATAAGGGCATTTTATGGAACATAAGGACAAATGAAATGTGGGAAATTTCGATTCCGGATAAACAGAAGTTTATGGATTCAGTAGTAAAAACCATTACCAAAAGACAATTAACTAAATATTATAAGCCGAAAGGAAAATAGAATGAGAGAACACATTGCGGTAATAGATACAGAAACGACATGGAGCGGTGCTGTAATGACAGTGGGAATCGTGATTGCTGATGCGAGTAATTACGAGATCGTCGGGTATAAGTACTATGTAATCAAAGAAGCTTTTCGGGAAGGCGGAATGTTTGATTACGTTGTTCACATAAAAGGAATAAATGAGGAAAAGGTTTCTCGGAAAAAAATTGCAGATAACATTTCGGCCTTTCTAATGGAGCATGATGTTTCTTCTGTTTTTGCCTATAATGCAGGATTTGACAAAAACTGCCTTGCGTTTATGAAAGATTATATTTGGCATGATATTATGCGAATTGCAGCTTACAGACAATATAATCCAATGATTCCAACTTCGGCAGAATGCTGCAAAACAGGTAGATTGAAACGAGGATATGGCGTTGAAAATATCATGAGAATGATTAGCAATAAGGATTACATAGAAACACATAATGCTCTGTTGGATGCAAGAGATGAATTGGAAATCATGAGACTTCTTGGACATCCATCTGATATTTATCCCCAGATTTAAAGCAAAATGAGGCGTTTGAGATCTTGCTGTTCCTAGCAATTATCAGCGCCGTGGAATTTCTGTCTTTTAGCATCGATGATGAGAAAAAATGGGATATTTGAATATAACGCCTTCATCTTGCCAGTTAAAAAAAACAGGTTTGGAACAAGACGAGGGGATAATTGCCTGGTTGCTGATTTCGGCGGCAAGGCTGCAGGGGCAGTTTGGGCGAGAATTATGGATGACTATGGTCATGTGTATGCGAACTACAGGGAGGTGCAGAGATATGATTTTGGAAACAGAGAGACTGCTTCTCCGTCCATGGGAGGAGAGAGACGCAGAGGATTTATACCGATATGCAAGCCATCCTGATGTGGGACCTATAGCTGGATGGCCTGTTCATACAAGTGTGGAAAACAGCCGGGAAATAATCCGGGAAGTTCTTTCCGCACCGGAGACTTATGCAGTGGTTTTGAAAGAAAACGGCCATCCGGTTGGAAGTATAGGGCTGATGATCGGTGAAACCAGTAATATAGGACTTCCGAAGACAGAAGGTGAGATTGGATACTGGATCGGTGTTCCTTATTGGGGAAGAGGCTTGATTCCAGAAGCTGTTCGGGAAATTTTGAGACATGGATTTGTAGATCTGAATCTGTCTAAAATATGGTGCGGATATTTTGATGGGAACCAAAAATCAAAACGAGTTCAGGAAAAATGCGGCTTTCATTATCATCATTCAAGTGAAAATGTTCCCTGCGCTATAGAGGGCCTTTTACGGACGGAACACATCACCTGCCAGACGAAAGAAGAATGGAGCAACATGAAAGAAGGAATAGAATACTGATGGACATTAATCACATGGAAACAATCAATATTTATGGAGATAATCGTTTTGCTGAACACACCAAAATCCGAGAAGCCTGCCGCGGTATCGTGGTGAAGGACGGAAATATTCTGTTGTCTTATATGGAAAACAGCGATCTGTGGATGATTCCGGGCGGTGGTGTTGAGGTCGGTGAAAGCTATGAGGACTGTTGCATTCGGGAATTGGCAGAGGAAACAGGGATTCTTGTAAAACCGCTATACTGTAGCCTGATCATTAATGAATATTATGAAGAGTATTTGTATTCCAGCCATTATTTTATCTGCGAAGCTGATGGTCATACGGAACGCTCACTTACTGAGCAGGAGGAACAAGAAGGTCTGGAGCCCAGATGGGTTCCGGTGGAAAAAGCCATTGAAATTTTCTCAAAGCATCAGGAATATGGGCATATGGAAATGAAACGTGGGATGTATTTTCGTGAATATAAGGCGTTGACAGCATGTTTACTTAATGAATGATGCTTGAATGAAGAATCAGCTTCGTGCTAAAAAATGAAAAACTGTAAAAACATGTATTTTTCGGGAATCGGAACTTGTCAAAGGACAGGGGGCGGTTTCCGATTTTTTATTGGTAAACAAAGCTCAAAGTCTCTGTTTTATATAGCTATCCGTTCCCATGATTCAGACCTGTTTCCTTATGGTTGATTTTATCAACCAAAATCAACTTCTAATCCATTGTTAATACGATTAATACAGGTATAATAATAGGCAAGGAAGGTGATAAATTTGAATGAACTAAATATAGCAAAAACACTTGTTTTAAAACGTAAGGAAAAAGGAATCACCCAGGAAGAGATTGCGGCTTATATCGGAGTATCAAAAGCATCGGTATCGAAATGGGAAACAGGACAAAGTTATCCTGATATTACGTTTCTCCCGCAGCTTGCTTCGTATTTTAATATTACGGTTGATGAGCTTATCAATTATCAGCCGCAGATGATGAAAGAAGACATACAAAAGCTGTATCTGCGGTTATCAAATGATTTTGCTCAAAAACCATTCGATCAAGTGATGGACGAAATTCGAGAAATCAGAAAAAAATACTTTTCATGTTTTCCTCTGCTTTTTCAAATCGGTGCATTGTTGCTGAATCACTATATGTTGGCAAAGGGAAGCCGGCAGCAGGAAATTCTCCGTGAAGCCATTGCACTGTTTTCACGAATAAAAACCGAAAGCGATGATTTAACATTGTGCAGGAAGAGCAATGTAATGGAAGCTACCTGCTATATCATTTTGGAAGAACCCGATAAGACCATTGAATTACTCGCAGACGCAAAAACGCCTGTGCTGAATGAAAATCATATTTTGTCAATGGGGTATTCTATGAGTGGTAAGCCGGATAAGGCTAAAGAGATCTTACAAATTGAGATATACCAAAATTTCTTAAACATCATGCAAAGTCTTACTACGCTTTTACAGCTTGAGATAGCAGATGCACAAGCCTCGAAAAATATCATTGACCGGATTAATTGTCTTTCTGAAACTTTTCATGCACCGGAGTTACATCCTGCCACAATGCTTTCTGCATATTTAAACGTGGCTGCGGTTTTGGTCTTGCAAAATGACACCGACAACGCACTGGCGGCATTACAACAGTATTGTGATTTAGCAGTGGGAATATCTTATCCAATATCACTTCACGGCGATCGTTTTTTTGACAGAATTGATGAGTGGCTGGCGGAGCTTGATTTAGGTGTTCATGCACCGCGGGATGATAAAACAGTCAGGCAAGGCATCATTGACGGTGTTGCGAAGAATCCGGTCTTTTCGGTACTGGCTGATCATGTAAAGTATCGGCATATTGTCGAAAAACTTACATCTGTGTTAGGAGGATAGCGTTATGGATGTTTTAGTAGAATATCTTCCTTTTTTGATTCCTTTGATCATAATTGAATGGATTCTTGCAATAACAGCACTGATACACGTTTTAAGACATCCACATTACAAGTTCGGCAATAAGCCTGTCTGGATTGTTGTTGTATTGTTTGTACAGATCATCGGGCCGATTGTCTATTTTGTTTTTGGCAGAGGTGAAGAATGAGTATTTTAGAAATTGAGACTCTCAGTAAAAAATTTGGCGGGCACAATGTTATCAATAACCTTAGCCTTTCCGTGCCTGAAAATACAATTTATGGATTTTTGGGACAAAACGGTGCGGGAAAAACAACAACAATGAAAATGATATTAGGTCTGCTGAAACCAACAAGCGGTAAAATATCGGTATGCGGAGAAGAGGTAACATACGGCGAAACCAAAACCAATCGTTATATTGGGTTCCTGCCCGATGTTCCTGAGTTTTACGGTTATATGAAACCCAAAGAATATCTGGCACTTTGCGGTGAGATTACAGGGCTGGATCGAAAAGCAGTAAAAGCAAAGTCAGAAGAGCTTCTGTCACTGGTAGGGCTTGAGAAAGCGAACAAGCGTATCGGGGGCTTTTCCCGTGGGATGAAGCAACGGCTTGGAATTGCACAGGCCCTGTTATCGGAACCGAAACTGTTGATCTGCGATGAACCGACTTCCGCACTTGACCCGATTGGACGAAAGGAAATTCTTGACATACTGCTCTCAGTTAAAGGAAAAACGACCGTTGTTTTTTCAACACATATCCTGTCTGATGTAGAACGGATCTGTGATCACGTTGCAGTTTTGAACAATGGCAGTTTAGTGTTAAATGGGACCCTTTCTCAGTTAAAACAAAACCATCGTCTTGACACACTGCAGATCGAATTCCGTTCGTCGGAAGATTTGCAACGTTTTGCTGGGAATGAATGTGTTGGTATGCTTTTTCAAAATGCGGAGTGTACAGATTGCACGGTGATATTGAGGTCAAAGAATATCGATGAGGCAGCAGGACAGATTTACGATGCTATTTATAAAACAAAAATCTATCCGGTAAAGGTCGAAATTTTAGAGCCTACGTTAGAAAATCTGTTTCTGGAGGTGGTGAAGTGAGAGCGTTCATTGCCATGGCGAAAAAAGAATTTCTTGAAAGTATAAGAACATATAA
The DNA here is from genome assembly GCF_002161525.1 of Drancourtella sp. An57. Lineage (NCBI taxonomy): Bacteria > Bacillati > Bacillota > Clostridia > Eubacteriales > Oscillospiraceae > Drancourtella > Drancourtella sp. An57. The sequence continues at coordinate 157,037 of NZ_NFHY01000008.1, read as the reverse complement.
ATTGCTTATTGTTGCTACAGTTTTTTTACTTTTCGGTATGCTGAATCCGATTACGGCAAAAATTATGCCGAAACTTCTTTCGTCGTTTATGCCGGAAGGAATGACGATTACTCCTGGTGAACCAGGTACCGTTGATTCGTGGATACAGTTTTATAAAAACATGTCAACACAGCTGATTCTTTTTGTCATTGTTTTTAGCGGTATCGTGTCAAATGAACTTACCAAAGGAACACTGATCAATATGTTGACCAAGGGGCTGCCGCGAAAAACGGTCATACTCTCAAAGTTTACAGCAATCATTTCCATATGGACAGTGAGCTATCTGATATGTTTTGTAATAACGTTGGTTTACACAATGTATTTACTGCCGGGAGAATTACCAAATATAATTTTTGCTGCATGTTGTATGTGGTTATTTGGCGTACTGGAAATCTCAATGATGCTTCTTGGAGGGGCTCTGTCTGGCAGTATTTATGGATCCCTTCTTTTAGCAGGCGGTTTTGCAGGGGTGCTTATGCTTGCGAATATTTTTCCGAAGCTTGAAGAGTACAATCCATACTTACTGTCAACAGGGTGTGTGTCTTTACTCACATCAGAGAGGGTTCCATCGGATTTCTATGTTTCTATCATTGTAACGCTTGCTTTCATTTTATTGATTATGATAAGCAGTATCTGTTCTTTTAACAAAAAACAGATATAGCAGCGATGCTGCATATGAGGAGGGACACAAGGCGTATTGGGCTTTGTGTCCCTCCTGCTCTTTTATTATAAATCCACTCTTAATGTACGTTTTGGTTGCCTTTTGCATTAAAACATGACATGCTATTGTCATAGATCGTAGTTATACTGAATGCAAAGGAGATGATGGAAATGAAGATAGACCGACTGATTGGAATTTTATCCATCCTTCTTCAGAAGGATAAGGTGACTGCTCCTTATCTGGCAGAAAAGTTTGAGGTATCCAGACGGACGATCAACCGGGATATTGAGGATTTGTGCAAGGCCGGTATCCCGTTGGTAACGACCCAGGGTGTAAACGGTGGAATCTCCATTATGGAAGGATATAAAATAGACAGTACGCTGCTGACCTCCACCGATATGCAGGCGATTCTTGCAGGTCTTCGCAGTCTGGACAGTGTAAGTGGTACAAACCGGTATATGCAGCTGATGGAAAAGCTGTCTGCTGGTGCCTCTGATTTTATGCCGGGCGGACAGCATATTTTGATTGATCTTTCTTCCTGGAGCAAAACCGCTTTGTCACCAAAGATAGAACTGATTCATGGGGCAATTGAGTGCGAAAGGTGTGTCAGCTTCCATTATTATGCCCCGAAGGGAGAAAGTGAACGGCTCATTGAGCCCTATTATCTGATTTTTCGCTGGGCCAGCTGGTATGTCTGGGGATATTGTCGGGAAAGAAAAGATTACCGATTATTTAAACTGAACCGGATGACAGAACTGCAGATGGAGGAACCTTTTGAAAAACAGGCAGCACCACTGCCGGATCTGTCCAATGAAACAGTGTTTCCGCACACCTATTTGGTAAAAGCATTGATTGTACCGGAATATCGGTGGCGGTTGATAGAAGAATACGGACCTGGTTGTTTTACTCAGCAGGTAGATGGAAAACTGTTATTTTCTTTTGGATTTACCGATGAGGATGCGATCTTTGGCTGGATTTTATCTTTTCAAGGCGGTGCAGAGCTTTTGGAGCCGGCGTTTCTTCGGAAAAAATTGAGTTCCTTTGGACAAGAACTGCAAAAACAATATGCAGATTCATGACAAACAGTTGTCCTGTTTGGTTTGATAGAATGAAAATACCAAACGGAAAGGAGCATTTAACATGAATTATGAAATCGTAAATTTACAAGAAAAAGTGGTGGTAGGAATTGTTGCCCGTACCAATAATCATGCACCCGATGTGGGAGCGGTGATCGGAGATCTATGGCGTCAGTTTTACACAGATGGAATCTATGAGAGGATACAGGATAAGACGGATGGAAAAGCCATTGGGCTTTATACGGACTATGCCGGAGATGCAGATGACGACTATACGATAATGGTTTGTTATGCAGTAGAACATCAGCCGGAACATCCCCGGTATGAGACTCGCAGAATTCCAGCAGGACCGTATGCGAAATTTGTGATCCAATGCGATATGCGTACATCGTCTGAAGAGATTTCAAAAGCCTGGCAGGAAATCTGGAAAATGGATCTCCCGAGAGCATATCTCTGTGATTTTGAAGAGTATCAAAATGACGATATGGAACATGCAGAAATTCATTTCTACATCGGATTAAAGAATGCGCTTCCGGAACAGAAACCAAAGAGAGGGAGGAAAAAAGAATGACGGCGTTTGATTATAAAAAAGAGTATAAGGAATTTTATCTTCCGCCCAGGAAACCACAGATTGTGGAAGTTCCTGAGATGAACTTCCTGGCGGTGAGAGGAATGGGGGATCCGAATGAAGAAGAAGGAGATTATAAGGCGGCAATCGGATTGCTGTATAGTATTGCTTACACCATCAAAATGAGTAAGATGGGCAAACACAGGATAGAAGGATACTTTGATTATGTGGTCCCGCCACTGGAGGGATTCTGGTGGCAGGACGGAGTGCAAGGTGTTGATTACACACGGAAAGATCAATTTCAGTGGATTTCTCTTATCCGCCTTCCGGAGTTCGTTACCAGGGAGGAGTTTGATTGGGCCATACAAGAAGCAAGTGTGAAAAAGCAGATGGATTTTTCAAAAGTGGAATTTTTTACTTACCATGAGGGGTTATGCGTCCAGTGTATGCATATCGGTCCGTATGATAATGAGCCGGTGACGGTCCGGGAGATGGAGCGGTATGCCAAAGAACAAGGCTATGAACTGGATTTTTCCGATCAAAGATATCACCATGAGATTTATCTCAGTGATGTGCGTAAGTGTAAGCCGGAAAACTTAAAAACGGTTATCCGACAGCCGATTAAATAAGGTGAAAAGAAAAAGCACTGTACCCATAAGGAAGTAGTTCTATTTATGCAGGGCGGCATGGCCGAAAGGCTGTGCGGTTCTGCATTTTTCTGCTTGTCAAAGATTCTTTGCGCGAGTATTTTAGGTGTGTAAAGGTAAGTTGCTGGCTTTTTTTGAACCATGAGCTCGATAATGAATCCAGAAGGAGGTAACAAAAATGAACATCGGTGCAAAGATTATCGAAATAAGAAAACAGAGAAATATGACACAGGAAGATTTTGCAAAAATATTCCATGTAACAAGACAAACGGTTTCTAATTGGGAAAATGAAAAAAGTTATCCTGATTTACAAACGCTTGTTCAAATCAGCAATGAATTTGATGTGTCACTGGACACGATGTTAAAGGAGGATATGCTCATGGTAAAAAGAATTGATCACTTTAAGATTTACAAAAAAGCCTTTATAGGTTTAATAACGTGCATTTTAACTGTCGGAGTTTTTGCCGGTATCTATATAGGTGTATGTAAAATTCAACACAATCGTATGTATGACAAAGTGGAGAATGCCGGTTTTACAAAAGAATTGAATGAAGATTTTATCGAAAGGTATCAGGGATATTATGCCTTAACAGAGAATGATGTTGATTATCTCGTAGAACCGAAAAGCATCGGCGAATATGAATTAGACACTGATAATTTCGTACTGACTGCCCGCAAAGGTGACAGGGATATTACAATAAATATCGATGAGAATAAAAACATATATTTGGCTTTATATCCGGGAGAGGTCGAAATAGACGAAAATGGTAATGTGATGAATCCATCGAAAAAGTTAACCGATGTGCAAAAAGAACATATGGAAAATTTATTGAACAATCGAAAAGAAGAAATCCTCCCAATTATTAACAGAGCATTGGAATTGTGGGATTCTATCAATTAATAGAAATCCTGTTATTGAAGGGGCAGATAGAAAATAGATGAGAGATTCTCTGCAATCTATGCTATAATTGAAAAAACTGCTGAAAAGGAACTGCAACATGAATCAATACAAACTGTTAATAATAGAAGATGATACGGATTTAAGAGAAGGCTTATCCTTCTCTTTTTCCGGTGATGGATATGATATTACAGAAGTGGGAACCAAAAGGGAAGGATTGAGAGAAATAGAGAAGGGAGAGTACGATATTGTCCTTTTGGACTGCAATCTTCCGGACGGAACAGGGTTTGAACTTTGCAAAGAGGTGCGGAGCTACAGCAATGTTCCGATTATTATGCTGACTGCCCGTGATACCGAGCTGGATGAGATTCAGGCGTTGGAACTGGGAGTCAATGACTACTTGTCCAAGCCATTTTCACTTGGCGTATTAAAGGCGAGAATGAAGCGGATTTTACAGGAAAAAGTGGAAACTGCAAAGATTGTCACCGGATCATTAAGCATCGATCAGAGCAGCTGCAAAGTGTGGAAACGGGGAGAGGAAATTCCGCTTAGTAAATTAGAATATCGTTTACTTTTATACCTGATCGAGAATAAGAACCATATTCTTTCTAAAGATCAGATTTTAGAGAAAATATGGGACAGTAATGGGAAATATGTAGATAACAATACGTTGTCTGTCAACATCAGCAGGCTTCGTACGAAAATAGAAGATGATGCATCCAATCCTGTGCATATCAAAACGGTGCATGGAATCGGATACATCTGGAAGGAATAAAACGATGTGGATTATGATTATCTTAGCCGTGCTTTTGGTTTTATCCGTCTGCTGCGGCATTTATCAGAAAAGAAAAACATACCGCATGATTGACCGCCTGCTGGACAGAGTATTAAATCAGGAAATGATTGTATATTCTGATGTCGAGGAAGGAGAATATTCGGCCCTGATCAGCAAGATCAAGCAGATTCAGGAAGTGCTTGGTAATCATGCACAAAGTGCAGAGCGGGAAAAGGAGCAGGTGAAAAGTCTGGTGTCCAATATGTCCCACCAGCTGAAAACCCCGCTTGCGAATCTTTCTCTTTATACGGAAATTCTGGAGACAGGTGAGCTGGCGCCGGAGAAGAAAGCGGAATTTGCGGATAAAATGCAGAGACAGATTGAAAAGCTGAACTGGATTGTAGAGTCTCTTTCGAAAATGGTGAAGCTGGAGCAAAATATTGATGAATTTGAAGTGCAAGATACGAAGATAAAGCAGACCATTCTGGATGCGGTGGATGCAGTCTATGCGAAACTGGAGAAAAAGGGAATCCGCCTTGAAATGGAAGAATTTGATGATAGACTGCTATATCACAATCGGAAGTGGACAGCCGAAGTCTTTGTGAATCTATTGGAAAATGCCGTAAAGTATACAGAACCAGGCGGAGCGATTCGGATTCAGGTTCGCCCGTATGAACTGTATACAGAAATTCAGATTGCAGATACGGGACGGGGCATCCGGCAGGAAGAACTGACAGATATTTTCAAACGGTTTTACAGAAGTCCGGAAGTGGAGAATATGGAAGGCTCCGGGATCGGCCTGTATCTGTCGAATCTGATTCTGGAAAAAGAGAAGGGTTACATCACAGCTGTTTCCGAGTATGGAAAAGGCAGCTGTTTTTCTGTGTTCTTACAAAACTGTAAGAACGAATCATCCGTTTTGTAACGAAATTGCAAGATCCTCCCTCTATACTGGAGGTATCAAGAAAAGGAGCGATGACGGATGAGTATTTTAGAATTACAGAATGTGGAAAAAATATACGGCGAAAAAGAAAATCAGGTCAAGGCATTACGAAATATCAATCTGCAGGTGGAAGAGGGCGAGTTTGTTGCTATCGTAGGCACGTCCGGCTCGGGCAAATCGACACTTCTCAATTTAATCGGTGCTTTGGACAATCCGACACGAGGAAAGATTTTCATCAAGAAAAGGGAAATCGGTTCTTTGTCGAGGAAAGAACTGACTATCTTCCGGAGAAGAAATATTGGTTTTGTCTTTCAGAATTACAGCTTGATGCCGGTGCTGAATGTATATGACAACGTGGCCCTGCCGGTCACCTTTGACAGGGGAAGGCATATCAACCGCAAGTACATGGAAGAACTGCTGCGGGAGCTTGGCATCTGGGAAAAGCGTAAGAAATATCCAAATGAACTGTCGGGCGGACAGCAGCAGAGAGTAGCCATTGCAAGGGCGCTTGTCAATAAACCGCAGCTTCTCCTTTGCGATGAACCGACAGGAAATCTGGATTCGGCGACAACGATTGAGGTCATGGGGTTATTAAAAACGAGCTGCAGAAAGTATAAGCAGACAATCCTGATGGTAACCCACAACGAAGCCATCGCCCAGACGTGTGACCGGGTGATCCACATTGAAGATGGATGTATTGTTACGGGAAAGAGAGACATCCCGGTAAAAGGCGGTGATGGCGTATGTTAAAACTGGCGTGGAAATACATGCGGTATTACAAAAGCCAGACACTGGCCATTTTTGTGAGCGTCTTATTAACAGCGTCACTGCTTTCTGGAATCAGTTCTCTGATTTACAGCAGCCAGAAAAGTGATTTGGCAAACAGGAAGACCATTTACGGTGACTGGCATTATTATGTTGAGACAGACAAAGAAACATATGTGTCTGTGCAGAGCGGCGACAAGGGAGACGGATATGATCTGGAACAATGTGGAAAGATGGAAATCCGCGATGTGGTTTCGGAAGAATTTTTAATCACGTTTATTCATGCGGACGAAACTTACCGCCAGATGGCACATAGAGAACTACTGGAGGGAACCTTCCCGGAAAAGGAAAATGAAATTGCGGCGGACGGATATGTACTCAGCAATCTTGGATTTTCCGGTAATCCTGGGGATTCTCTTCGGATTGGCGAGAAGGATTATGTGGTAACAGGGGTGCTCAAAAGTGAATGGGCGGCAAGCTCCAGTGAGATGGAAGTCTTTGTGAGTGATTCTTTTACGGGCCGGGGAAGTCAGACCTTCTTATATTTGAAATTCGATGAAGACAAGAAGCTGTACAGGCAGCTGGATGCGTTTTTACAGGAACACCGGATTTCCTCCGAGGCTGTTGTCGGGAACGATGAAGTCACACAGTATCTTGGCGGCGAGAAACCCCAGAGCTTTTATGATACCGTGAAATTCGGATTGACCAGCGAGGAAGGGAATTTTACCTATATTGTCCTGCAATTACAAAGCGATTACAATCTGGCTTACTATGGAATGATTCTGCTGCTGTGTCTGTTCAGCCTTTTTATTGTATACAGTGTATTTAATATTTCTGTGTCAAAGAGGACTTCCGAATATGCCATGCTGCAGACATTGGGAGTCAGTGAGCAGCAGATCGGTGGCACGTTGCTTCTGGAACTATGGATGCTGTTTCTCGTTGGATATCCCCTTGGATGCCTTTTAGGCAACGGGATGCTAAGCCTTGTGTATCAGAGATTCAGTGGAGTTTTTGGAGAACAGGTGTTATCTGTCGCAGACCAGACGCTGGCAGAAGGAAGCGGAGGGATTCAGTTTTATCTTTCCTGGGACGCCATGGTATTTGGATTTGTGTTCCTGCTGATTTCATTTGCGCTAATTGCGTTCCTTGTAGTCCGGTCCATGCGAAAACAGTCCTTGAAAGAAGGAATGAGCGGCGATCTTTCTTTTACAAAAAGAAGAAAAATCTATGCACTGCGTCATGTGAACATGGCAGGAGTGGTAGTAAGGAAATTTATGTTTGCGAACAGGAGGAAAGTGGTTGGGATTCTGTTGTCCCTGTCCATTGGCGGCTGTATTTTCTTATGTACCACTTATATGGTAGAGAATTTGAAAGTGCATGCGGAGCTTTCTCTGAAATCGGACGACGGACTTAGTTCGGAATACCGGATTGGTCTAAAGTCCAATTCACTGGAAGATACGATTCCGGAATCGGTGGCGGATCAAATAAAAAGTATGCCGGAAACAGATCAGGTCTACGCAACGAAGTATACGCTGGGAGAAATACAGCTTACAAAAGGTGAATTTCTGGCGGATGAGAGATGGAAAGACTTTTTTCAATATCAAAATGAGGAACCGTATTTTATTCAGAGGTATGCGGGGATCTGCAATCAGCAGGAGGATGGAACGTACCGGATCAAATATGATGTGTACGGTTATGATGATGCGATGATGGAACAGCTTCGTGACTATGTTCTGGAGGGAGAGATTCTTCCGGAAAGCATAAAAAAGGAAAACCAGGTGATTGTGACGGCCAATATGGATGGCCAGGGGAATTACTATTTTTACGGGAAAAAGCCGGGAGATACGATTACGCTGCGGGTTCCAAAGCCAGAGGCGTATACAGATGACCTGCTGAAATTTCAGAGCAAGGAAGAAAATTATATAGAAAAAGAATTTGTCATCGCGGCCATTGTAAGCAGACCGCTGGCTCAGGAACAGGATTTCTTGAATACGGAAGTCTGGGAAAATGCGCAAAGCATCATTATGACAAATGAACAGATGAAAGAAAATTTCGGAATCACGAATTACAGTTTTATCCATGCGTCACCGGCAGAAGGAGCAGAGACGGCAAGCGTAAGTAATCAGTTACTGCAGACGATTCGTGATGTTCCAAAAGCAGTATTGCAGGACTATACTTCCGCGATTGAGACACAGAGGAATTATCTGAACCAGCAGCAGATTTTCTTCTCCAGCATTGCAGTGATTCTGTTCATCATTAGCCTGTTCCACATTATGAACAGTATGAACCACACCATTCTCGCAAGGAGAAAGGAATACGGAATCATGCGTGCCATGGGGATTACGGACAGTGGCTTTTACAAAATGATCCTGCAGACAGGTATTTTGTATGGATTACTGGCAGATGCATTGATCTTCGTATGTTATCATTACATTTTCCGTAGAGTCATGGATTACTACATGGCACATGTCGTACAGTTTTTACATGTAACCTCCACGGTCCCGAACATGGTTTTGGCCGGAATCATGGTGTTGAATGTGGTGCTTGCCATTGTGGCGGTGATGATTCCGGCACGGAAGATGATACGCGAAAATATTATCAGTGAGATCAGACGGTAAACCGCTCTTTTACCATTTCCAGCATCCGTTCTGCAATAGGAGTAAATACCTGATATTTTTTCCAGATCAGGTAGATACTGGTTTCGAGCTTCGGATTCAGCGGGCGAAAGACAAGTCCGCTGTCCGGATGGGTGTCAATGAGGTGGTCAAAGGTCAGGAGATACCCCAGTCCTTCCCGGACGAAAATGGAGCCATTGTAAGAAAGGCGGAAAGAGCCTTCCAGTTGCAGCTCATCCATACGGCTGCCGCACCATCTGGCAATATCATGGTTCCATCCCTGTTCCGAGCAGAACAGAGGGAGCCCGGCCAGATCATCGACTGTAACAGCGGATTTTCCAGCCAGCGGACATTCGGCAGGCATGACAAGACCCCACACATCCGGTTCGGGAAATTTTAGAAAATGATACCGGGCAGGATCGGGCCCCTGGGCCAGTACGGCAAAGTCAATAATTCCTTTGTCCAGTTTTTCTGTAACCTGCTCGGTATCACCGCTGGTAATATGATAATGAAGAGCGGGATAGGTTGTTTTCATGGTACGGATCACAGCGGCAAGATGCCGGATCTGATAGGATTCTGCAAGGCCCAGATAAATATCGCCGCCCAGAATATCGTCCAGAGTATGAAATTCTTCTGTGATTTTATCTGCCATTTTGACAAGATCTTCCGCACGTTTCCGCAGCAGAATCCCTTCTTCGGTGAGCTGAATGCTGAAACTGTGTCTCGTAAAAAGTTTCTTTCCAAGTTCCTCTTCCAGGGCTTTCAGCTGTTTGGAAAGAGTGGGCTGAGTGACGTGAAGCTGCTCGGCGGCCCGTGTCATATTTTCTTCCTGTGCAACAGCAAGAAAGTAGTTTAATGTTTTTAATTCCATTCCAATCTCTGCCTCCTGATATTCTAAAAAATTATATCACGATATAAATTATAACCATTAGCGACAGGGAAAACAAGAAGATATAATAAAGACAGAATGAAAGGATGGTAATGGACATGACTGATACTCAAAAGCTGAATTTAACGGAAGAATGGGATAAAATATTTCCGAAAAGTGAAAAGGTGAATCACCGGAAGGTGACATTCCACAACCGGTATGGGATTACCCTGGCAGCGGATCTATATGAGCCAAAAGAGAGTGAAGGAAAACTGCCGGCCATTGCGGTGTGCGGACCATTCGGAGCGGTGAAGGAGCAGGTAGCAGGACTCTATGCCCAGACTATGGCAGAGAGAGGGTTTCTTACGATTGCATTTGATCCTTCTTTTACCGGGGAAAGCGGGGGCGAACCGAGGTACATGGCCTCCCCGGATATCAATACGGAAGATTTTCAGGCAGCGGTTGATTTTCTCTCTGTACAGGATAACGTAGACCCGGAGAAAATCGGTATCATCGGCATCTGCGGATGGGGCGGCATGGCGCTGAACACGGCGGCACTGGATACCCGGATCAAAGCGACGGTGACGTCTACCATGTACGATATGTCCCGTGTCAATGCAAACGGATATTTTGACGCAGAGGATTCTGCAGATGCCAGATATGCAAAGAAAGAGGCGCTGAATGCACAACGGATCGTAGACTACAAAAACGGAAGCTACGCACTGGGCGGCGGCGTGGTGGATCCGCTCCCGGAAGATGCGCCGTTCTTCGTGGCAGATTATCACGATTATTATAAGACAGACCGCGGCTATCACAAACGCTCCTTAAATTCCAATGGAGGATGGAATGTCATCGGCTGTATGTCGTTTCTGAATCAGCCGATTCTGAAATACAGCAACGAAATCCGCAGCGCGGTGCTGATGATGCATGGGGAGAAGGCGCATTCCTGTTACTTCAGCCGTGATGCCTATGCTGCGATGGTCAAAGAGAATCCATATGCGGATAATAAGGAATTACTGATTATTCCGGATGCGGTGCATACCGATCTGTACGATGGAGGCGGAAAGGATGCGATTCCATTTGACAAAATGGAACAGTTTTTCCGGACTTATTTAAACTGTAAATAGATGGACAGGAATGCTGACAGAAAAACGAATTTATAAATAAAAACGAAAGCCAGTATGGTAAAGTTGCTTTCTGGAAGACAGAATGTTATACTAAAGAAAACACTTTAATAAAGTATGGGTGATATAACATGGAAAGAAAGCAGACAACAAATATGGAGGTAAAGAAAGCAAACAGAAATCGTGTTTTCAGGTATATCTGTAAGCGTGGAACTGCCTCTAATCCGGAAATCTCGTATGATATGAAGATGAGTCTTCCTACTGTGACGCAGATCACAAAAGAGTTGATTGAGAAGGGCTTCATTGAAGAAACCGGAGAACTGCAGTCTACTGGAGGAAGACGTGCGAAGGCACTCTCAACTGTGATAAATGTAAGGCAGGCTGTAGGATTAGATATTACGAAAAACCATATTAGCTTTGTGCTTACGAATCTTACCGGTGAGATTTTAAAGCATGTGCGTATTTATCTTCCGTATGCCCATGAGCCGACTTATTATCATAAGGTGAAAGAGGAACTGGAATGTTTTCTGGATGAAAGCAATGCTGACCGTAAAAGAATTTTGGGTATAGGAATTTCTTTTCCTGGAATCATTGATTTGGATAGACAGTTAATTACGTATTCGCATATCCTTGGGGTAGAAATGATACCTTTTGATTCCATAAGCAGTTTTTTTGATTATCCCTGTTGTTTTGTGAATGATGCGAATGCGGGAGCTTATGCGGAAGGAATTTGTTCAGATGAACGAGAGCGTTTTTTCTACTTGTCTTTAAGTAATACAGTTGGAGGGGCAATTTTTGATAATAATGGGCTCGTACAGGGCAAGCATTTTCGCTGCGGAGAAGTCGGGCACATGACTGTGATTCCGGATGGAAAGATATGCTATTGCGGGAAAAAAGGATGCCTGGATGCGTATTGCAGTGCGGCAATTTTGTCAGATGCAGCAGGAGGAAAATTAGAAAAGTTCTTTGAGCTATTGGAGAAGAAAGATCCAAAGGTGGCAGATATATGGGATGTCTATACAGGCTATCTTGCTGTGGCATTAAATAATATCCGGATGCTCCTTGATTGTGATATTATTCTGGGAGGATATGTGGGAAGCTATATAGAGCCTTATTTACCGGATCTATGGAATAAAGTATCGGAACGGAATACATTTACAGAGGATCAACAATTTGTAAATAGCTGCAGATATAAGGTTGGGGCAGCGGCGCTAGGAGCAGCACTGGAAGTAATTGAAAATTTTGTAAAACAGATATAAACTGCACGCAGGTGCTTTTACAGGAGACTTCAGAAATGGAGTCTCTTTTTTTGATGCAGTTTTACTAAAACGTAAGATGTCTTTTTGAAGATAATGACGAAATAATACTTGATTGCCAGGAACTATTGACAAAAAGTGGAATAGGATATAAAGTAAAAAACATAATAAAACTATTTAATTAAGTATAAAATAAAGTAACATAAAAAGGAGGAAATAATAATGAAAGGAAAGATGAAAGTTGCTGTCATGCTGGGAATCGGAAAGATGGGATTTGAAGAGCGGGATATTCCAAATCCAAAAGATGACGAGGTATTGGTAAAACTGGAATATGTGGGTATCTGCGGAAGTGACCTGCATTATTATGAAACAGGGGCCATTGGAGACTATGTGGTAAATCCGCCTTTTGTGCTGGGTCATGAACCGGGAGGAACTGTTGTCGAAGTTGGTAAGAATGTAAAGCATTTAAAGGTTGGAGACAGAGTTGCTTTGGAACCAGGAAAAACCTGTGGACACTGTGAATTTTGTAAAACGGGACGTTACAATCTGTGCCCGGATGTGGTGTTCTTTGCAACACCTCCTGTAGACGGCGTATTTCAAGAATATGTTGCTCACGAAGCAGATCTGTGTTTCAAACTTCCAGATAATGTAAGTACGCTGGAAGGTGCTTTGATTGAGCCATTGGCAGTAGGGTTCCATGCAGCGATTCAGGGAGAGGCACACCTTGGACAGCAGGCTGTTGTCATGGGCGCAGGCTGTATCGGTCTTGTTTCAATGATGGCATTGAAAGCAAGAGGAGTGTCGGAAGTGTATGTGGTGGACATTATGGAGAAACGGCTTGAAAAAGCATTGGAACTGGGGGCGACGGAAGTTATTAATGGCGCAAAGGAAAATGTACTGGAACGGGTAAAGCAGCTGACAGATGGAGCTGGTGTAGATCTGGTAATTGAAACAGCGGGTACGGAAATTACAACAAGGCAGGCAATTCATATGGCAAAAAAAGGCTCCAATATTGTTCTTGTGGGATATAGCAAGAGTGGAGAGATGACACTTCCGATGAGTCTTGCACTGGACAAAGAACTGACCTTTAAGACCGTATTCCGTTACCGTCATATTTATCCAATGGCGATTGATGCGGTTGCAGCAGGAAAAGTAAATCTGAAGGGGATTGTAACGGATATATTTGGATTGGACGAAGCACAGAAAGCAATGGATTATAGTGTGAATAATAAAGCGGATATTGTGAAGGCTGTTATCCGTATTACAGAATAAGGAAACAAATTTTTTCAATTACCGGCCCGGATCAGGAAAAAGTAGAGCCAGCCAGTATTTGTAATTGATAAAGGAGAATTGTAATGAATCAGAAAGATACAAACGTAAAAGTACCACTGATCAGTAAGATTGCATACGGTATGGGAGATGTGGGATGCAATTTCAGCTGGATGTTCGTGGGAAATTTCCTGATGATATTCTATACAGATATTTTTGGAATTAGTATGGGAGCGGTGGCAGGTCTGATGTTGTTCTCACGATTTTGGGATGCAATTAATGATCCGATTATTGGCGGATTAAGCGATAAAACCCATACGAAATGGGGAAGATACAGACCATGGCTTTTGGTGGCGGCACCATTGACAGCCGTGATACTGATCTTGACGTTTTGGGCACATCCGGATTGGTCGTCCACTGCAAAGGTCATCTATATGGCAATCACTTATTGTATTCTTGTATTAGGTTATACGTGCGTGAATATTCCTTATGGGACACTGTGTGGAGCAATGACACAGAATATAGAAGAACGGGCGAAAATCAATACATTCCGATCTGTCAGTGCAATGATTGCGATTGGCATTATCAATATTGTGACGGTTCCTCTTATTGGAAGGCTTGGTGGTGGAAATGATCAAAAGGGATATTTATTGATTGCTGTTTTATATGGATGTATTTTCGCAGCGTGTCATATTTTCTGCTTCGCAAAAACAAAAGAAGTGGTGGAAGTACCGGAGAAAGAAAAAATTTCTATAAAGGTTCAGTTAGCGACTGTGACAAAAAATCGTCCATATATGATCGCTCTTGCAGGACAATTTCTGTTCGGTGTGACACTCTATGGAAGAAATGCGGATGCATTATACTATTTTACCTATGTGGAGGGAAACGAAGCGTTATTTAGCACCTATTCTTTGTTTATTATTCTTCCATCTATTATTGGTGCTGCCTGCTTTCCACTGGTATTTCGGCTTACCAATAATAAAGGACGTTCTGCATCCATCTTTGCACTGTTGACGGGAATTAGTATGTTCTGTATGTACTTCTTTACAGTTGGAGAAAATCCTGTTCCATTTTATACATTTTCTTGTCTGGCACAATTTTTCTTTTCCGGTTTTAATACTGCGATCTATGCGATTGTTCCGGATTGTGTGGAGTATGGAGAATGGAAGACCGGACTCAGAAATGATGGATTTCAGTATGCATTTATTTCACTGGGAAACAAAATCGGAATGGCGATTGGAACTTCTGTACTTGCAGGTGTTTTGAGCATGTTTGGATATGTTGCAAACCAGCAGCAGAATGCAGCGGTATTATCCATTATTAAACATTCTTTTACAACAGTTCCGGGGATACTCTGGATCGTAACGGCGATAGTTTTGTATTTCTATCGTTTGAATAAGAAAGCATATAATAAAATTGTGAAGGAAATACAGGAAAGAAAGGTTGAGGGCAAGCATGTATGATGTTGTTGCGTTAGGCGAGCTGTTGATTGACTTCATCCAGAATGGGAACAGCTCCAATGGGAATCCGGTATTTGAAGCAAATCCAGGAGGTGCACCATGTAATGTGCTGTCAATGCTGACCGGGTTGGGTTATAAAACTGCCTTTATAGGAAAGGTCGGAGACGACTATTTTGGGAAAATGCTTGGGAATACCATCAAAAGAATTGGCATCTCCGACAAAGGTTTGATTTATGATAAGGAAGTGAATACTACCCTTGCGATAGTACATACGATGGAAGATGGAGACAGGGATTTTTCCTTTTATAGAAAGCCAGGGGCTGATATTATGCTGGATGAAAAAGACGTATGTAAAGAATTGATTGAAAATTGTCGTATTTTTCATTTTGGCTCCCTTTCATTAACGGATGAGCCGGCGGCTACGGCGACAAAGGCTGCTGTTACTTATGCAAAACAGATGGGAAGATGGATTTCTTTTGATCCGAATTTAAGAAAAACATTATGGAATGATTTGGAACATGCAAAGACAGCTATCTGGTATGGAATACAAGAATGTGACATTTTAAAGATTGCAGACGATGAAATAGAATGGTTGACTGGAACAAATGATTATGATCAAGGGGTAAGGATCATAAGGAAACAGTCAAAGGCAAAAATGATTAATGTGACATTGGGGAAAAAAGGAAGTATTTCGTATTATTGTAATGAAAAAGTTTTTGGAAAACCATTTCTCAGCAAGGCTACAGTTGATACAACAGGTGCAGGGGATACGTTTTGTGCCAATGTTCTAGGCTTTGTACTGGATCATGGGTTAGACAATTTGGGAAAGAAGCAATTAGAGCAAATGCTGTTGTTTGCAAACGCCGCTGCATCAATTGTCACAACTCGAAAAGGTGCGATTTGTTCTATGCCAAAGAAAGAAGAAATTCTCTTCCATGCCGAAAGGACTGACAGCATCGACGGGAATGGATGCTCTGACACATGCCATCGAAGGATATACGACAAAAGCAGCCTGGGAAATGACCGATATGTTCCACCTGAAAGCAATCGAAATCATCAGCAGATCCCTTCGGAGCGCAGTGGCAGGAGAAGCAGAAGGCCGGGAAGGCATGGCACTGGGCCAGTACATTGCCGGTATGGGATTCTCCAATGTAGGACTCGGAATCGCTCATTCCATGGCACATACATTGGGAGCAGTTTATGATACTCCGCATGGTGTTGCATGCGCTATGATGCTGCCGATCGTAATGGAGTACAACGCTGACTGTACAGGAGAAAAGTATCGTGAAATTGCAAGAGCAATGGGCGTCAAAGGTGTGGACGAGATGTCTGTTGAAGAATACCGGAAAGCAGCAATCGATGCCGTTCAGCAGCTGTCTGTAGATGTTGGAATCCCGACAAAACTGGAAGCATTAAAAGAAGAAGATCTGGACTTCCTTGCAGAATCTGCTCATGCAGATGCATGTGCGCCGGGCAATCCGAAAGACGCAAGCGTGGAAGATCTGAAAGATCTGTTCCGCAGATTGATGTAAAAACAGTTAGAAAAAGCAAAAAACCCGCTGGTGCCTTTGTGTGGGGCATCCAGCGGTTTTTTGGATATTTCACCATCTGGCATGGAATTCAATGCTGTTCTACGATCCATTGAATCCCCGCCGCTGTCCTTTGATCAGGATGATCGAAATGTCCGCCCTCATTCCATTCAAAGGTTACGTGAATGTTCTGTGACTGAAACCAGGAGAAGGCCTTTTCCGTATGATGTGCGACTGTTTTCATGAGAGGATTTCTTGTTTTGTGCTCTTTTTTTCCGAGAGAAAGGTAAATACAGTCCGGCCGGACAGCCAAGGAATGGGATTCCATGTATTCGGAGAAGCCGGGAAACCACAGAGAACCGGACATACTGGCAGCTCTGGAAAACAGATCTGTGTGATAGAGCGTATAGATGGCGAACAGCCCGGCAAGAGAATAGCCAGCGATTCCTCTCCAGACTGGTTCGGATCCGATCCGCCGTTCTGCTTCAGGAAGAATCTGTTCTGTCAGCTGGTGGATGTATGCGTCAGCGCCTCCGGTAAAAGGATCACCTTTTGGAAAGACAGCCGGACAGTCCCAGGGTGCCATATCGTGATTCCAGGAAAGATCACTGATCGAAATAAGTGTAAGATCCGGACAGCCGGATTCCAGCAGATACCGGGAGATGCAGGCACCTTCGTCCTTAACCGAAGGAAGATAAATAACGGGTGCGTCCGGTCGTCTGCCAGGTAAAATGGAAATCTGATTTTGGCCCAATGAAAAAGACTGCATAAAACGTTCTTCCTTTCTTTTCATATCGTTTAATTAAATATAGAAATAGTATAGCAGAAAGAAAACTAACCGGAAAGAGTTTGAAAAGATACATCGGGCATTCTGGAAATTCCATATTTGATAATTTTTTATCAGAAATTCTTTGACAACAGAAAAAGGAAGGACTATACTAAAAGTTAGAAATAACTAATTAAAGAAAGAAGGCCTTAAAATTGGGAAGGTATTATCGAGTGGCAAAAAATCTGACAGAGGAGATGGTTTCGGAAATCCTGAAAGAGATGTTGGAAATCCCGGAGGTGGAACGGGCAGAGTTTACGGAAGATAATACGAAAATACTGGTTCTGACACAGGAGGAGCAGTATCCCGAAGTCATGACGAGAATCGTCAATATCTTCAGCCGTGTTGGACACGGATGCGAATTATCGTTTGCCGGATTTGCACATTAGGAAGAGCGTGTGAGGGCACAAAAACAGAATAGACAGACAGAAAAAGGCGGGGAGACGACTGGAAAATGTCGTACTCCCCGTCTTTTTTTGCCTGTATGAATGTGGTATACTGAATCTATCTTAAGACTGGAGGGAAATGTCATATGGAGAGAAAGGAAACATTCAGCGAATTTTCTTACAAAAGAATCGATCTCGAGGAAGTGAAAAAGAAGATCAGGGAAATCACAGAAGAGGTAAAACAGGCATCTTCTGCTGAAGAGCAGGCAGCGGCCATTTACCGGATGAATGAAGTGGAAAAGGAGATTTCCACAGCAGATTCTCTCGTATACATCCGTTATACGGTGAATACAAAAGACGAATTTTATGTGAAAGAGCGGGAATATAACGATCAGATTTCTCCGATTCTCGAAGAAGAGATGCAGAAATACAATGAAGCGCTGCTTCACTCGCCATTCCGGAAAGAACTGGAGGAAAAATTTGGAAAAGTGATCTTTTTGAATCTGGATCTTGCGATGAAAGGATTTTCACCGGAAATTACCGGGCTTCTTCAGGAGGAGAGTACGCTGCAGACCCGGTATCAGTCTCTGCTTGCAGGAGCGCAGATCAAATTTCAGGGCGGACAATATAATCTTTCCCAGATGGGACTGTTTATGCAGAGCCAGGACCGTGAGATCCGGAAGGAAGCGTACGAAGCCTACGGGAAGTTTTTTGATGATCATCAGGAAGAACTGGATGAAATTTTCGATCAACTGGTGAAAAACCGTACCGAGCAGGCACACCGCCTTGGCATGAAAAATTTCGTGGAGCTTGGCTATGTGCGCCGCCAGAGAAACTGCTATGCACCGGAAGCCATTGCGGACTTCCGTGATCAGGTGGTTCGGGATCTCGTTCCGGTTGTCTGTGAAATCAAGAAGACACAGGCAGAGTGTATCGGTGTAGATCATTTGAAAATATACGATGATTCCTTCCGTTTCCCGGATGGTAATGCGGTTCCGCAGGGGACGCCGGAGGAAATCATGGAGGCAGGACGCCGGATGTATACGGAAATGTCCCCGGAGACTGCGGATTTTATCAAAATGATGTTCGAACGGGAGCTTTTCGATGTGGTAGCTAAACCGGGGAAAGCGACCGGGGGTTACTGCTGTGATATACCGGGCTATGGCTGTCCGTTTATCTTTTCCAATTTTAACGGTACGGCAGGAGATGTGGATGTGCTGACCCACGAAGCGGGACATGCTTTTGCCTCCTACATGGCGGAAAAGCACATCGATCTGCTTTCCATGCATCTGCCGTCCATGGAAGCTGCAGAGACTCACTCCATGTCCATGGAATTTTTTGCGACACCGTGGTATGAGCTGTTCTTCAAACATCAGACAAAGAAATATGAAGTTTCCCACCTTGAGGGAACGCTGAATTTTATTCCATATGGATGTCTGGTGGATCACTTCCAGCAGGTAGTCTATGAGCATCCGGAGATGACGCCGCAGGAACGCAACGAAGCGTGGCTGAAGCTGGAAAAACGGTACCGCCCGTATCTGGATCTGGAGGGAATTCCTTTTTACGAAAGAGGAGCCGGATGGCAGAGACAGAACCATATTTATGCATCACCGTTTTACTATATTGATTACTGTCTGGCACAGACCGTGGCGCTGCAGTTCTGGCTGGAAATCGAAAAAGACTGGGATCAGGCCTGGGTAAAATACAAAGAGTTTGTAAAACGCGGAGGTACGGATACATTCCTTGGACTGGTAAAGGGAGCGGGACTGACTTCTCCGATGGAGGACGGATGTCTCCGTTCGATCGCAGAGTATTCCGGTAAGTGGCTGGAAAAGCATAAAATCTGAAGTGTTTAAGAAATAGGATGTTAAAAATAACATCAATGGATGGACTGAGAAAGGGACAAGCTTTCTCAGTCCGTAACTATGTTATGGAGGTGACAGAATGACCTTGCATACCATGCTTTCAGAACTGCATTACCGGGATCAGATTCAGGAAGCGGTTCAAAAGGAAATAAACAGGCTGGGTGACACAGTGGAAGTGCTTGCAGACAAAGCGTATCAGGGAGAGGATTTCCAGTTTTTCCTGTGTGATCAGGTTCCGGCTGTCCGTTTAGCTGTCATTACCTGTCTTCTTGTGGAGAAATATGAAGAATACAGGGCACGGGGAATCTCGGACAGTATTATTTTTGATACCTTCCAGGATGTTACGCTGCGGGCAGAGATTTATTTTCAGAAAACCGGCCGGGCCGGGCTTGAAAAAGACGATGTGATCTGGTTTCGCCACATTATGAATGCTGAGATTTTTAAAATTGGCTCTTTGCAGTTTCAGCCATTCCAAATGGTATATCTGGATGATGATTATTTTTATATGATTTATTCCACGAATGCACAAGAACTTCTTCCCTGCGGCTGTCCGGTGTTAAACTGTCATGTTCAAAGAGGGGCAGATCTGCATACAGAGGCGGTGGAGGACTCCTTCCAAAGAGCGAAAAAGTTCTTTGCTCAGATTGATCCTGAAACGAAATATAAGGCTTTTCTGTGTTACAGCTGGCTGCTTTATCCGCCGATGATCCAAGCTCTTTCTCCGTCCTCCCATATCAGGCAGTTTGCGGAAAAGTTTCAGATAATTGGTACAAGCAGAAATTCAGATCAGGCAATGGAAAATCTTTTTAACGGGAAAGAAAAGAGACTTACTCCAGACTCTACGTTCCTTCAAAGGATGGCATTGAAGCAGGAAGAGCGGTTTGGATTTGGCTGTGGTGTTATTTTGCTTTAATTTGAGTGGAAATTGAACGAGAAATTTACGCACTGATAAGAAAATATGATATAATCATTTCATCAGGTAAAGTGATACGGAAAACCTGCGGGCAGTGAGATGATTTGAAGCAAAGAAACGAGGCGGGAATTGGTCAGACCAGTTCCTGTCTGTTTTATAATAATCAAATATAGAGCAGGGATTCTGGCAGGGGAAATACCTGGTTTTCGAAAGGCTTTAAATCCGTTTCGCGCCGCGGTAAGGAGGAGAATATGGAGCAAAATAAATATCTGGAATATCTGGCTGAACTGTATCCGACGATCGAGAAGGCATCCACTGAGATCATCAATCTGCAGTCGATTATCAACCTTCCGAAAGGAACAGAACATTTTCTGTCAGATATCCACGGGGAATATGAGGCTTTTTCCCATGTGCTGAGAAATGGTTCGGGTGCCGTGCGAAAGAAGATTGATGATGTATTCGGACATACCCTTGGTACGGCGGAGAAGAGGTCGGTCGCAACATTAATTTATTATCCGAGAGAAAAGCTGGAACAGCTAAGACAGTCCGGGGAGGACATGCAGAACTGGTATCGAGTGACGCTTTACCGTCTGATCGAACTTTGCAGAGTCGTTTCTTCCAAGTATACCAGATCCAAGGTACGGAAAGCGCTGCCGCCGGATTATGCTTACGTTATTGAAGAGCTGATTACAGAGAAGCCGGAACTTTCGGACAAAGAGGCGTATTATGAGGCCATCATTCAGACGATTCTGGATATCGGGAGGGCAGAGCCTTTCATTATAGCAATGGCAGAATTGATACAGAGGCTTGTGGTAGACCATCTGCATATTATCGGCGATATTTTTGACAGGGGACCTCTGCCGCACCAGATCATGGACTGCCTGATGGACTATCATTCACTGGATATTCAATGGGGAAATCATGACGTCCTCTGGATGGGAGCCGCAGCCGGACAACAGGCATGTATCGCGACGGTGATTCGCCTGTGCCTCCGGTACGGAAATCTGGACATTCTGGAGGATGGATACGGCATCAACATGCTTCCGCTTGTAACCTTTACGCTGGAGACCTATGTGGATGACGAAGCCCGGCAGTTCGGAATCAAAACCCAGCAGGAAAAAGCAGATATTTCGCTGGCGCTTCAGCAGAGAATGCACAAGGCAATTTCGGTGATTCAGTTTAAAATCGAAGGACAGCTTGCCGGTGAAAATCCGGAGTTTGGAATGCAGGGACGCTGCCTCCTTGACAAGATTGACTATGAAACAAAGCAGATCCGGATTGATGGAAAACAGTATGAGCTTTTGGACGGGCGGTTTCCGACAATCGATCCGGCTGAGCCATATGCCCTGAGCGAACAGGAGAAAAACGTGATGGAGAGGCTGACTCGGGCCTTCAAAAACTGTGAAAAACTGCAGAAGCATGTGAAGTTTCTGTTAAAGAAGGGCAGCCTTTATAAAGTATACAATGGAAATCTCCTTTATCATGGATGTGTGCCGATGAATGAGGACGGAAGCTTTATGGAAGTTCCGGTTTATGGGCAGACTTATCATGAGAAGGCACTCTACGATGTCCTGGAACAGTATGTGCGTAAAGCATTCTTCTCAATGGAAGAGGAGGAGAAAGAACGGGGCAGGAATATTCTCTGGTTTTTATGGTCTGCACCGGGATCTCCACTCTATGGCAGAAGTAAGATGGCGACCTTTGAGCGGTATCTGATTGCAGAAAAAGAAACGCATCAGGAAGTGAAAAATGCATATTATCAGCTCCTTGAAAAGAAAGAGACGGCAGAGAAAATCCTGAAGGAATTCGGACTGGAAGGAGAAGAAGCACGCATTATTAACGGGCATGTTCCGGTGCATCAGAAAGAAGGAGAAAGTCCTGTCAAATGCGAAGGCAAACTTCTGATTATCGATGGCGGATTTTCCAGAGCATATCACAGGGAAACCGGAATCGCCGGATATACGCTGATTTATAATTCCTACGGAATGTCGCTTGCGGCACACGAGCCGTTTGAGACGACAGAAATCGCCATTCAGGAGGAAAAGGATATTGTCTCCCATCAGATTGCGGTGAATTACAGCCACAAGCGCCAGACAGTGGGAGATACGGATAACGGAAAACAGCTTCTGAAAAAGATTGGGGAATTAAAGGAACTGATCGGCGCATACCGGTCAGGAACAATCAAAGAGAGAGGAAATTAAGGAGGAGCAACATGTATCAGGCAGCAGAAACAAGATATCAGGGGATGAGCTATGCAAAATGCGGGAAGAGCGGACTGAAGCTCCCGGCAGTTTCATTCGGACTGTGGCATAATTTTGGCAGCAATGCAGCATATGACAGAATGAAGGAACTGGTATTTACAGCGTTTGATCTGGGAATTACCCACTTTGATCTCGCGAATAACTATGGGCCGGTACCGGGAAGCGCCGAGGAGAATTTCGGACGGATTTTAAAGAATGAGATGGCAGCGTACCGGGACGAGATGATTATCAGCACAAAGGCAGGATACGACATGTGGGACGGCCCTTATGGAACAGGAGGAAGCAGAAAGTATCTGACAGCCAGCCTGGATCAGAGCCTGAAGAGAATGGGACTGGACTATGTGGATATTTTCTACCACCACTGCATGGATCCGGAAACACCGCTGGAAGAGTCGATGGGCGCTCTTGCGTCAATTGTCAAAAGCGGGAAGGCATTGTATGCAGGGATTTCCAACTATGATGGAGAGACGATGGAAAAAGCGGCAGATCTTCTGGAATCTTATCATTGTCCGTTTATCATCAACCAGAACCGTTACTCGATCTTTGACCGTTCGATCGAAGAAAACGGATTGAAGGCAGCGGCAAAACAGCGTGAAAAAGGGATCATTGCATACAGCCCGCTGGCACAGGGAATGCTTACGGACCGTTATCTGAATGGCATACCGGACGACAGCCGGATCCGGACAGACGGACGGTTCCTGAAAGAAAGTGCTCTGACAGACGAGCGGATTCACCAGATCCGTGCCTTGAAAGAACTGGCATCCCAGAGAGGACAGACCCTTTCACAGATGGCCTTGAACTGGGTATTAAAAGACGAAGAAGTGACAAGCGTTCTCGTAGGAGCATCCAGACCGTCTCAGCTTATGGAAAATGTCGGAGCGGTCAGCAGAACGCCGTTTTCTGAGGAAGAACTGGAACAGATCGATAAAATCAGCTTAAAGAAATTCAATTAATATAAAATGAGAGCAGCCCCGGGCAGAAAAATCCGGGGCTGTATTTTTCAGCTGTTTAATCTGTTTGGGGAAATGTCTCCCGGGATGGATGTCTGTCCGGGCGGAACCGGGCCTGATACTGTCTCGGAGTACAGTTCATATACCGCTTGAACAGTTTCCCGTAATAACACGCATTGGAAAATCCGCAGGACTCGGCTGCCTTGGAGATCGTACAGAGACCTTCCTGCAAAAGCGGAAGACTCTGCTGAATACGGTAATATAAAAGATAATCAAAGACGGTCATATTCATATGCCGCTTGAAAAAGCGACAGCACTCACTTTTTGACAGATGCACATGATCTGCAATCTCTTCCAGTGTAATCTGCTTTGCATAGGAAGTATGAATGAAAGACAAAATCTCTTTCAGCCGTCCAATGGAATCTGATGAGGACGGCTCTTCAAAGGAGCAACTTGTGAAATGTCCATATAAGTGTCTCCAGATTTCGGATATGAGAATATGAAGACGCAGTTCCTGGTCCGGTGCCGGCTGCAGATAAAGTGCATAGATCTCCCGAAGAAGGGAAAGAATTTCTGATGTCCATTCTTCCGATGAAAGAAATACAGCAGAAGAGAACGCCGGGGCATTCAGGACCGGATCCACATATTTGGTCTGAAGAATGCTGTTTTCAAATCCGTACAGAAACCGGGGATGAAACGTGGTGGAAAAATACTGGCAGTCCTGGTTGTCAATTCGCATTCCTGCATGCATGGCGTTGCTGTTGCAGAACAGCCCGTCGCCGGCCTTCAGATGGTAGGTGCGCTCATTGACCCGGTATTCGATCTGGCCTTTCAGAACTAAAGTCAGTTCTATTTCCGTGTGCCAGTGCCAGAAAAAGGCGCCGCCTTCATATCTGGACAACATCTCGCCGCTTAAATTCACCGGAAACGTATAATCTCCATGTTGTTTTAATTCTTTTTTATCTTCGTTAATCTGAATCTGCATAGTTTCAAACTCTACAGTCGAAATACAGCCCTTTCGGCTGGGAAGCATAGTAGTTTCGTAGTATCAATAAAACTTGGCTGAAAGGCTGTGATTTCAGTCCTATGTATCATACGCTGTTCCGGGGAAAAAATCAAGCTTTAACACCTCAATATTGTTATGGTTTTGAGCAATATATTTGTTGTACTGATCTCATAAACGCATTATAATTTTATTACAGAGAATAAATCAGGAAAAGAAAGCAGGTATGAAGTATGGAAAAGAAACTGATGGAAACATTTCAGAAACTGTACGGAGGGGAAGGGGAAATCAAAACCTTCTTTTCGCCGGGAAGAGTCAATCTGATCGGAGAACACACAGACTATAACGGCGGACATGTATTCCCATGCGCACTGACCCTTGGTACATATGGAATTGCAAGAAAAAGAGAAGACAGAAAGCTTCGCTTTTATTCTGCAAACTTTGAAAAATTAGGCGTGATTGAGACAAGCCTCGATGATCTGGTGCCGTCACAGGCAGCACAGTGGACCAATTACCCGAAGGGTGTAATCTGGGCATTTGAAAAGAAAGGCTACTCAATTCCGCAGGGAATGGATGTCCTGATTTACGGAACAATCCCGAATGGATCCGGACTTTCTTCCTCCGCATCACTGGAAGTGCTGATCGGAGTTATGCTGAAAGAACTGTTTAACATTGAAATCTCAATGCAGGACATCGCGCTGATCGGCCAGTATTCCGAGAACAATTACAATGGCTGCAACTGCGGTATCATGGATCAGTTCGCTGTAGCAATGGGCAAAAAGGACTGTGCAGTATTCCTCGATACGAATACACTTCAGTATGAATATGCTTCCGTAAAACTGGATGATGCAAAGATTGTCATCACAAACAGTAAAGTAAAACACAGCCTTGTAGATTCCGCTTACAATGACAGAAGACGGGAGAGTGAAGAAGCGCTTCATGATCTCCAGAAAGTCGTAGATATCAAGACACTCGGAGATCTGACAGAAGAAGAATTCGAGGCACACAAGGATGCCATTAAAGATGAAATCTGCAAAAAACGTGCAAAACATGCGGTTTATGAAAACCAGAGAACAATCCGTGCGGTAAAAGCACTGAAAGAAAATGATATTGCAGAGTTCGGACGTCTGATGAATCAGTCTCATATTTCTCTTCGCGATGACTATGAAGTATCCTGCGAAGAAATCGATGTTCTGGTAGATCTGGCATGGAAGATTGACGGAGTGATCGGATCCAGAATCACAGGAGGCGGATTCGGCGGATGTACAGTCAGCATTGTAAAAAATGATGCAGTGGATACCTTTATCGATCAGGTCGGAGCAGGATACAAAGAAAAGACAGGCCGTGAAGCAGAGTTCTATGTAGTAGAGATCGGTGACGGTGCAAGAGTATTATAAGGAAAGAAGGAAAATACGATGTTAAACGAAAGTATCAGCAGGCTGGTGCAGTATGGAATCGAAACCGGACTTCTTCCGGAATGTGAAAAAATCTATGCGACAAACCTCCTTCTGGATCTGTTCCATGAGGACAGCTATGAGGAACCGGAAGAAAAGGCAGAGAACATTGATCTGGAAAGTGTATTAAAAGAGCTTCTTGATGAAGCGGTAAACAGAGGACTGATCGAAGACAGTATCGGATACCGGGATCTTTTTGATACAAAGATGATGAACTGTCTGGTACCGCGTCCGGCACAGGTACAGAAAGAATTCTGGGATGCATACGAAAAATCTCCGGAAGCAGCCACAGAATATTTCTACAAACTGAGCCAGGATAGCGATTATATTCGCCGTTATCGTGTAAAGAAAGATAAAAAATGGACGGTAGAAAGTCCGTATGGTACGATTGACATTACGATCAATCTTTCCAAACCGGAGAAGGATCCGAAAGCCATTGCAGCAGCGAAAAATGCGAAGAACAATGCATATCCGAAATGCCAGCTCTGTATGGAGAACGAAGGATATGCGGGAAGACTGGATCACCCTGCAAGAGAAAACCACCGGATCATTCCGATTACCATCAATGAATCCAAATGGGGATTCCAGTATTCACCGTATGTTTACTATAATGAGCACTGCATCGTGTTCAACGGGGAGCATACGCCGATGAAGATCGACCGTGCTGCATTTACCAAGCTGTTTGACTTTGTAAAGCAGTTCCCGCATTACTTCCTTGGATCCAATGCGGATCTTCCGATCGTAGGCGGTTCCATTTTAAGCCACGACCATTTCCAGGGAGGCCATTATACGTTTGCCATGGCAAAAGCACCGATTGAAAAGAAAGTGACAATCCCGGGTTATGAAGATGTAGAGGCCGGAATCGTGAAGTGGCCGCTTTCCGTACTTAGAATTCGTCATCAGGATGAAAAGAGACTGATCGACCTTGCGGATCATGTACTGAAAGCATGGAGAGGATATACAGATGAAGCGGCGTTTATCTTTGCCGAGACAAACGGAGAGCCGCATAATACCATCACTCCGATTGCAAGAATGAAAGACGGTATGTACGAACTGGATCTGACGCTTAGGAATAATATTACGACAGAGGAGCACCCGCTCGGCGTTTACCATCCGCACGCACAGTACCACCATATCAAGAAAGAAAACATCGGTCTGATCGAGGTAATGGGACTTGCAGTTCTGCCGGCCCGCCTGAAAGACGAGATCGAACTTCTGAAAAAATACATTCTGGAAGGCAAAGACATCCGCAGCAATGAGAAGATCGAAAAACATGCGGACTGGGTAGAGAAATTCCTTCCAGAATACGAAGAAATCAATGCGGACAACATCGAAGAGATCCTGCAGCAGGAGATCGGTAAGGTGTTTGTTCATGTACTGGAAGACGCAGGTGTCTATAAATGCACCGAAGAGGGAAGAGAAGCGTTCATGCGCTTTATCCAGACTCTGTAGAAACAGACGGAGAAAAAGAGATGTATAGGATTGCCGACGATGTTGAGGCGGTTGTGACCAGCTTCAATCAGGGAGAGATGCTTCGGGATGCGGTACAGTCGCTATGCGGACAGACAGTTCTTCCATCCAGAATAATTATTGTGGACGACGGTTCCACGGATGAAACTTCAATCCTCATATTGGAGCAGATTCAGGAAGATACAAAGCGGCCTGTTCCTGTCAGTGTGATTCGCCGGTCTAACAGTGGGGTATCGGCGGCAAGAAATACCGGACTTTGTGAAGTAAAGACTTCCATGGCTCTTATTCTGGACGGGGATGATAAGCTGGAACCGGAATTTCTGGAAAAGGTCAGCCACATGCTGAGAGAAGATCCATCCATGGTGGCAGCATCCTCATGGATGCGGACCTTTGGCGTACTGGATGCAGTTGTGAAGCCTTCCGGAGGACCGGTGAAAAATTTCCTTTCACGTAATTGCTGTCCGGCATCCCATATCCTTCGGAAAGAGGTATGGGAAGTATGCGGCGGTTATGATGAATCCATGCGTTCCGGATTTGAGGACTGGGATTTCTTTTTGAATCTTCTGGAGACAAGACCGGATGCGTGGATTGGAATTGTTCCGGAACCGCTTCTTGACTATCGGACTGCTCCGGCATCAGCGAATGTAAAGAGTATGTCGAAGAGACTGGAACTGATGCGTTATCTGATTGACAAGCATTTTCGTTCTTATCAGGAGCATCTTGCGGATGCCATTCTGGGAATAGAAGCCATTTCCATGTCAAGGCTTGACGGATGGGAGAGAGAAATGCTTCACATGCTGGAATCCGGGCAAAAACCTGGAAATAATTCGGAAGAGTTTCTAAGACATCCATCCTATGGGGACGGCGGTATGGCAGCTGCAGTTCGGATTGCATCACGCTTTGACGTGAAAGCATCAGATAATGAATAAAAGAATGAAGAAAGGGACCGGCGGGCATTGCCCGACGGTCCCTTCGTTCTTTTAGGATCAGGATTCGGATACTTCTTTTAACATACTGATATCAGTATCCGCAATTAACGAATAATTGGTATGATAGATAACGAATCCCGGTTTCTGGCCTTTGACCTTTTTCACATGCTTTTTCTCTACATAATCGACTTCGACCTTTTCGCTTCCATTATTTTTGGAATAGAAAGCGGCAAGCTTTCCGGCCTCTTCAAAGACACGGTCCGGCATTTCTTCTCCCCGGGATTTGACAATGACATGGGAGCCAGGTACTTTTTTTGCGTGGAACCACCAGTCATTTCCCGATGCGAAAGAGAAAGTCAGCTCTTCGTTCTGGAAATTATTTTTTCCTACATACATATCATAGCCGTCGCTGGAAATATAGTGGAGCGGCATACTTTTGAATTTCTCTTTTTTCTTTGTGAATTTCCGGCGGACATAACCGCTCTGTGTCAGCTCTTCTTTGACCTGCGCCAGATCGTCTTCAGTCCGGGCAATGTCCAGTGCGTTGCTGACGGATTCCAGATAGGAGATCTCGTCCCGGGTCTCTACGATCAGATGGGAGAGCGCTTCATAAGTCCGCTTCATCTTATTATATTTTTCAAAATAGCGTTTTGCATTTTCCAGAGGCGTCTTTGTTGGATCCAGTGGAATCCGGATCATTTCATTTGTGTAGTAATTCAGCGCCTCCAGCTCCTTGGCCTCCGGTTCTGCCTGATAGCCGTAAGTCTGCAAAAGTTCTCCATAGACTTTGTAGGTTTCCCTCTTGTCCGTATCTTTCAGCTGGCGGGCCTGCAGGTCGTATTTCTTCCGGTTTCGCTCCAGGGCAGTCTGCACGATGTGCCGGAGATCGGCTGATTTCTGGCGGATCCGGGTGATCCGGTTCTTGACTGCGTAGTAGGAAGAGAGTACCTGAGAAATGGTGTCAAACTCCTGACGGGCACATCCTTCCAGATGCGTCAGCGGAACAGATGCAAACTCCTGAGGCTCGTTGTTCCGGTAATAGATGGCCGGATGAAAATCCTCTTCTCGAACCTGATCAAGAAACAGAGAAAACTGCCGGTACAGATGCGTCATCAGATCATCGGAAAGCTCTGACGGCGGAAGAGCAGAATCCAGTCCGGCGAGAAAGCAGATTTCTTCAGCCACGACAGGACTGATTCCGGTAAGGCTTGTGTAGAGAGCCTTGGAAAGCGCGGACGGCTTCTGTCTGAGAAGCGCTGCAAAATCGGATTCCGATATGGTCAGCGGGTCTGCTTTGTGCATCGTATCCGGTATAAAGTAAGTCCGTCCCGGAAGAACCTCCCGCACGGAACTCATCTGGGCAGGCACGTGCTTGATACTGTCGATGATCCGGTCATCCTCATCACAGAAAATGACGTTGCTGTGTTTGCCCATGATCTCAATGACAAGTTTCTTACGGCAGAGATCTCCAAGCTCATCCAGATGCTCGATTCCAAGCACGATAATCCGCTCAAGAGACGGCTGTGTGATGGACACGATTCGTCCGTTTGCAATATGTTTTCTGAGAAGCATACAGAAATTCGGGGCTGTAAACGGGCTTGGTTTGTTCTCGTCTGTCAGATACACAAGAGGCAGGGAAGCGCTCGCTGAGATATAGAGACGGCGCTGTCCGGAAGGTGCCTTGACAGTAAGAAGAAGCTCGTCAGCCTCCGGCTGGGCGATCTTTGCGATCCGTCCGCCAAGGAGGGCATCCCGCATTTCTTTTACTATATTTGCAATGGTAATTCCATCTAATGCCATAGGTCATTCTCCTTTGCTTTTAGTCTGTTTTACAGTATAACATAGTTGAACATGGTTGACGATAAAAATCAAATGAATTATAATGAAAAACAGCAAAATAAACTTTATAGAGGAAATGATCATGATAAGAAGTATGACGGGCTTTGGCCGGTGCGAGATTCAAAGCGGAGAAAAGAAATTTACAGTCGAGATGAAGGGTGTAAACCACCGCTACCTGGATGTCAATATCCGTATGCCGAAAAAGCTCTATTTTTTTGAAACCGCAATCCGGAGCTATTTGAAAAAGTATATTCAGAGAGGGAAAGTGGATATCTTTGTAACTTACGAAGACCTCTCAGAAGGACAGATGTCTCTGAAATATAATGAGGCGCTTGCCTCTGAGTATCTGGACTATTTCAGACAGATGGAGGAGAAGTTCGGACTGGAAAATGATGTCCGCATTTCCGCTCTTTCCAGATACCCGGAAGTCTTCACAATGGAAGAGCAGGATGTGGATGAAGAGGAAATGTGGAATGGCCTGAGAGAGGCACTGGATGGAGCTTGTGTCCAGTTTGTATCGGCAAGAGAGACCGAAGGAGAGAAATTAAGAGAAGATCTCATCGGCAAGCTTGACGATATGAAGGCTGTTGTAGAGAAGATTGAGGAGCGCTCCCCGCAGATTCTTTCGGAGTATCGGGAAAAGCTGGAAGAGAAGGTAAAAGAACTTCTGGCAGATACGCAGATCGATGAGAGCCGTATCGCCGCGGAGGTTGTGCTGTTTGCGGACAAGATCTGTACGGATGAAGAAATTGTCCGTCTGAAAAGTCATATCGATCATATGAAATCCACCCTCCAGGCAGGAGAGGGCATCGGACGTAAACTGGACTTTATCGCTCAGGAGATGAACCGGGAGGCCAATACGATTCTGTCAAAGGCCAATGACCTGACCGTTTCCAATTATGGAATCGATCTGAAAACAGAGATCGAGAAAGTCCGGGAACAGATTCAGAACATCGAATAGCAGTTAGATAGGAAAGGGAAGAAACAAACATGCAAAAAGGGATACTGACCGTGCTTTCGGGATTTTCCGGAGCAGGAAAAGGGACGGCCATGAAGCGTCTGATGGAGAAATATGAGGACTATGCTCTGTCCATTTCAGCCACCACGAGAAAACCGAGAGAGGGAGAAGTGGACGGAAGAGAATATTTTTTCAAAGAAACCGAAGAATTTGAAAAAATGATTGCACAAGACGAATTAATAGAGTATGCTAGATATGTTAACCATTATTATGGGACACCACGCTCCTATGTGAAGGAGCAGCTTGAGAAGGGCAAGGATGTGATCCTTGAGATCGAAATACAGGGGGCATTGAAGGTAAAAGAAAAGTTTCCGGATACGCTTCTTGTTTTTGTCACCCCGCCAAGCGCTGAGGAGCTTCGCAGACGTCTGATCGGACGGGGAACCGAGACGATGGAAGTCATCGAAGAGCGGCTTGCCCGCGCCAAAGAAGAGGCCAGAGGCATTGACTGTTACGACTGTCTGATCATCAATGATGATCTGGAGACCTGTGTGGATGAGCTTCACGCAGTGATTCAGAATGAGAAGAAGAAAGTCATGAGAAACGCGGAGTTTATCGCTAAAATAAGAGAAGAACTTGAAGAATTGTAAAGAAGAATAGAAAGGAGAATGAGGCTATGCTGCATCCATCTTACACAGACTTAATGAAAGTGGTGAATCAGGACGTAGAAGAGGGGGATACAAAGATTGTAAACAGCCGTTATTCTATCGTTCTTGCTACAGCAAAGAGAGCAAGGCAGCTGATCGATCATGCGGACCCGCTTGTTTCGGTTAAAGACGGAGAAAAACCGCTTTCTATTGCTATCGACGAGATGAACAATGGAAAGTTAAAAATTCTTGGAGAAGAAACCGAAGAATAAGAGACAAAAAGGCAGGTGCTTTTGAAACAAGTATCTGCCTTATGAACTGTTAGGAGAGAATACATGAATATTTTATTTATCTCACTTGGGTGCGACAAGAATCTTGCCGACTCGGAAACGATGCTGGGGATGCTGGCTTCCAGAGGATATCAGATCGTCGATGAAGAGGAAAAGGCGGATGTGATTATTGTCAATACCTGCTGCTTTATCCATGATGCCATGGAAGAAAGTATTGAGACGATTCTGCAGATGGCGGAGTACAAAAAATCCGGCAGTCTGA
Organism: Drancourtella sp. An57; assembly: GCF_002161525.1. Lineage (NCBI taxonomy): Bacteria > Bacillati > Bacillota > Clostridia > Eubacteriales > Oscillospiraceae > Drancourtella > Drancourtella sp. An57. Next base: position 124,491 of record NZ_NFHY01000008.1, on the reverse strand, counting down.
AAGCTCTGATCGTGACGGGATGTATGGCAGAACGATACCGTGAGGAGATCACAAAGGAGATCCCGGAAGTGGACGCGGTCCTCGGGACAGCTTCCTACGGACACATCCTTGACGCAGTGGATGAGGCTTTGAAAGGACACTCTTATCTGATGATGGAGCCGCTGAATACACTGCCGATTATCGAAACACACCGGCTCGTGACTACCGGCGGCCACTATGCCTACCTGAAAATCGCAGAAGGGTGTGACAAACACTGTACGTACTGCATCATCCCGAAACTCAGAGGAAATTTCCGAAGCGTTCCGATGGATCATCTGATCAAAGAGGCGGAACAGCTGGCTGCGGACGGAGTGAAAGAGCTGATCCTGGTGGCTCAGGAGACGACACTTTACGGAAAAGACCTTTACGGGGAAAAGAAACTTCCGGAGCTGCTCCATAAGCTCTGCCAGATCAGCGGGATCCGCTGGATCCGGATTCTTTACTGCTATCCGGAGGAGATTACCGAAGAGCTGATTCAGACGATGAAAGAAGAGTCGAAGATCTGTCATTATCTGGATCTTCCGATTCAGCATGCAAGCGATGGCATTTTAAAGAGAATGGGAAGACGTACATCCAAAGAGGAACTGGTACACATTATCTCAAGACTGAGAGAGGAGATCCCGGACATCACACTTCGTACAACACTGATTACCGGATTCCCGGGAGAGACGCAGGAACAGCATGAAGAGCTGATGGACTTCGTGGACGAGATGGAGTTTGACCGTCTTGGAGTATTCACCTATTCGCCGGAAGAGGGCACTCCTGCGGCATCCATGCCGGATCAGATTGAGGAAAGCATCAAGGAAGACCGGAGAGCCGAACTGATGGAACTTCAGCAGGAAATTGCCTTTGAACAGGCAGAAAACATGATTGGAAAAGAAGTTCTCGTTATGATCGAAGGGAAAGTAGCAGATGAAAATGCCTATGTGGGAAGAACTTATAAAGATGCGCCGAATGTAGACGGACTGATCTTTGTCAATACCGACGCAGAACTCATGTCCGGAGACTTCGCGAAAGTCAAAGTAACCGGCGCATGTGAATATGATTTGATAGGAGAGTTGATGTAAATGAATCTGCCAAACAAACTGACTGTACTGCGTGTCATTATGATTCCGTTTTTTGTTGTATTTATGCTGACGGATCTGGGAGGAACGTACAGCAACTATATCGCACTTGTGATTTTTTGCGTGGCAAGTCTTACAGATATGCTGGATGGAAAGATTGCAAGAAAGTATAATCTGGTAACAAATTTCGGAAAATTTATGGATCCGCTGGCGGACAAGCTGCTTGTAAGCTCCGCAATGATCTGTCTGATTCCGATGGATAAACTTCCGGCCTGGATTGTCATTGTCATTATCAGCCGTGAATTTATTATCAGCGGATTCCGTCTGGTAGCATCGGACAGCGGCATTGTGATCGCCGCAAGCTACTGGGGAAAATTCAAAACCGTTTCCCAGATGTTTATGATTATTTTCCTGATACTGGATCTTCCGGGGAATATTGCTTCCGTTATCGAGACAGTGCTGATCTATCTTGCGCTGATTCTGACGGTAGTATCCCTGATCGATTACATTGTAAAAAACAAAGAAGTATTGACAAAAGGAGGTATGTAGGATGGTTGCAGAGCTGATTTCCGTCGGTACAGAAATCCTGCTCGGCAATATCGTAAATACCAATGCAGCTTACCTAGCAGAGAAATGCGCTCTGCTAGGTTTGTCTTTATATCACCAAAGTGTGGTAGGGGACAATGAGGCGCGCATGGAAGATACGATCCGCCGGGCGTTGGAACGGTCTGATGTGGTAATTCTGACAGGAGGACTTGGACCGACCAAAGACGACCTGACAAAAGAAGTGACCGCAAAAGTATTTGGAAAGGAATTATATGAGGATGCCCGTACAAAAGAGCGGATTCAGGAATTCTTTAACCGGCTTCATTCAAAGGGGAACATTACCCGGAATAACTGGAAGCAGGCGCTGGTTCCGGAGGGAGCCATTGTGATTGAGAATCAGAACGGTACGGCTCCGGGGCTGATTGTGACGGGAGAGGAAGGCACTGAGTATGAAGGCAAGCGTGCAATCCTGATTCCGGGGCCGCCGAATGAGTGCATCCCGATGTTTGAAACTCAGATTGCGCCGTATCTATCCGGGCTGCAGCCGGAAGGAATCTATTCCTGCATGGTAAAGGTCTGCTCTATTGGTGAAAGCCGGGCGGAGACCATGGTTGCAGATCTGATGGATGCTCAGACCAATCCGACCCTTGCGCCGTATGCAAAGACTGCGGAGGTGCATTTCCGGATCACTGCAAAGGCAAAAGACGAGGAGACGGCAGAAAAGCTGATGGCGCCGATGGTGCAGGAACTGAAAAACCGGTTCGGCGATTATATTTATACGACAAAAGAAGAAGTCACACTGGAAGAAGCCGTGGTTCATATGCTGGAGGAACGTCATATGACAGTGACGACAGCAGAGTCCTGTACCGGAGGACTTCTGTCCGGACGGCTGATCAATGTGCCGGGAGCATCCAGCGTGCTGAACGAGGCGCATGTGACGTATTCTAATGAAGCAAAAGAGCGGATTCTGCATGTGCCGCATGAAATTCTGGTGCAATACGGAGCAGTCAGCGAGGAGACAGCACGGGCCATGGCAGAGGGAGCATGCAAAGTCTCCGGGGCAGACGCATCCATTGCTGTGACCGGAATCGCAGGTCCGGACGGCGGAACACCGGAAAAGCCGGTAGGGCTTGTTTACATCGGCTGTACTGTGAAAGGAAAAACAAAAGTCGAACGATGCTGCTTTACGGGAAATCGTCAGAAAAACCGGGAATATGCTGTGGCGAGAGGACTCATTCTGTTAAGAGAGATGCTTCTGGAAGCAAAATAGGATGATCGCCACATGGATCTAACCGAAAAATTCGACGTTTTGTGCAATCAGCTGATTGACGAAAACGCATTTTTGTGAGAAAATTAACACGGATAAAGGCTGTCAAAAGGCAGTCTCCCAAGAGAGATTACACATAGTTGAAAGGAGTCCTTAAGATGATTTATTCACACGAAGTAGAAATGATGTGTCCAGTTGCACAGGGTGCAAATCATGGACCAGCTCCAATCCCAGAAGAAGCAAAATGGGTACAGGCAAAAGAAATTAAAGATATTTCCGGTTTAACACACGGTGTAGGCTGGTGTGCTCCTCAGCAGGGAACATGTAAGCTGACACTGAACGTAAAAGACGGAATTATCCAGGAGGCACTGGTTGAAACAATCGGATGCTCCGGTATGACACATTCTGCAGCCATGGCTTCCGAGATCTTACCAGGAAAAACTATCCTCGAAGCTTTAAATACAGACCTTGTCTGCGACGCAATCAACACAGCAATGAGAGAGCTTTTCTTACAGATCGTATACGGACGTACACAGAGCGCATTTTCTGAAGACGGACTTCCGATCGGTGCAGGACTGGAAGACTTAGGAAAAGGTCTTCGTTCCCAGGTTGGTACCATGTACGGAACACTTGCAAAAGGTCCTCGTTATCTGGAAATGGCAGAAGGATATGTAACAGGAATCGCATTAGACGAAAACAATGAGATCATCGGTTACAAATTCGTAAGCCTTGGAAAATTCACCGATTTCATTAAGAAAGGTGACACACCGAACGAAGCATGGGAAAAAGCACAGGGACAGTATGGCCGTGTGGATGATGCAGTGAAGATCATCGACCCAAGACAGGAATAGGCGAGAGGAGGACTTTTAAAATGGCTTTATTTGAATCATATGAAAGACGAATTGATAAAATCAACGCTGTATTAAACAGCTATGGCATCGCTTCTATCGAAGAAGCAGAGAAAATTACAAAAGACGCAGGCCTTGATGTTTACAATCAGGTAAAAGGCATTCAGCCGATCTGCTTTGAAAACGCATGCTGGGCATATATTGTAGGTGCTGCAATCGCAATCAAAAAAGGATGCACAAGAGCAGCAGACGCAGCAGCAGCAATCGGAGAAGGACTTCAGGCTTTCTGTATTCCAGGATCTGTAGCTGACCAGAGAAAAGTAGGTCTTGGACATGGTAACCTTGGAAAAATGCTTCTGGAAGAAGACACAGACTGCTTCGCATTCCTTGCAGGACACGAATCTTTCGCAGCAGCAGAAGGTGCGATCGGTATCGCTGAGAAAGCAAACAAAGTACGTAAAAAACCATTACGTGTTATCTTAAACGGTCTTGGAAAAGATGCTGCAAAGATCATTTCCAGAATCAACGGATTTACATATGTACAGACAGAGTACGACTACTACACAGGAGAACTTAAAGAAGTATCCCGTACATCCTACTCTGACGGACTTCGTTCCAAAGTAAACTGCTACGGAGCAAACGACGTTCGTGAAGGTGTTGCAATCATGTGGAAAGAGGGCGTAGACGTATCCATCACTGGTAACTCTACAAACCCGACACGTTTCCAGCATCCGGTTGCAGGTACATACAAAAAAGAATGTATCGAAGCAGGAAAGAAATACTTCTCTGTAGCATCCGGCGGTGGTACAGGACGTACACTTCACCCGGACAACATGGCAGCAGGACCGGCTTCCTACGGTATGACAGATACATTAGGACGTATGCACTCTGACGCACAGTTCGCTGGATCCTCTTCCGTACCGGCTCACGTAGAAATGATGGGGCTGATCGGAGCAGGAAACAACCCGATGGTTGGTATGACAGTAGCTGTTGCAGTTGCCATTGAGGAAGCTGCTAAGGCTGGCAAATTCTAAGAAATTTTAATTTTAAGCGGTACTTTGTAAAACAGAGTGCCGCTTATTTTTATTTTTCTGTATCTCCTCTAAGTTTTTCAAGACTTTATGTGTCGATGATCAGGATTTAATTTTAGTATGGAATTAAGAAACGGGAGACTGTGAATAAAAGATAAGAATAATATAATGAAATGAAGGCTAGCACCTTAGGCGCTAGCCTATTACAATGCAAAATACATGCTTGACAGGTAATCATGATTTTATAACAAAAGTGAAAGTGCTAGAGGTAATACCGTATCTCACCAAATTGTGTGTACCATTTGTCTAATATAAGGTCACTGTTTGCTTCGATAATTCGGATCATTCGGCGAAGTTCTTTTTGAGGAATCTTGGAGTTATTATTGCATACTAAAGCTTTTCCAGTGCTGGTTATCCAAATTTTTGTGGCATTTGCTGATGCGCGTCCTTCTGAAATATGCACGTGTACTGGTTCCAGAGGATCGTTTTCATTTGACCAAAAGTAAACAAGATAGGAACCAATTCTAAAGATTTGCGGCATCAGAGAAGCCTCCTTCCTGAGAAAACTCCATGATCAAGTGCGCGTTGTTGCGAATCAGTTTTTTGAAATAGTTCATTTCGTTTTCTGAGTAGCCGTGAATATCTGTCCATTCATATTCGGGAAGAAAACAAGTTGCATTATGGAACCCGTCTTTCAGATCGGGTGTTTCAATATAGACTTTGACACGACCATCTGGGAGCATCTCAGAATGTGTGATTTCCGTATCATCATTAAGAGTTAAATATGGATACATCATGCCTTTATACCGTCCTTTCTATATATTATTCCCCAGATTGCTATGGAGACATCTGGTGATTTTCTATTTTTTCTTCTATAAGAAGATGTATGATATTTGTGTCCTGTATTATCATGAGCAAGAGTGATGTTGCTAAAGAATAATGAGATCATACCATCAGCACACCACTTTTTTACCTAGATCAGCGAAGCTATTGTAAAGCTTAAGTCTCCATATATTCCCACTGTTACAGGCTGATCGAAAGGAATCATGACAGGAGCGGAATCTTCGTCATAATGGTAAACAGTCGTTCGTTCCTTTTCGGGATCGACAATCCAGTATTCGCGGACACCTGCCTCGGCATATTTGCCATTTTTGATGCTGTAGTCCAGCTTACGACTGCCTGGCGAGACAATCTCGATGATGAAGTCGGGAGCACCAACACATCCTTTATCGGTCAGCTTATCTTTTGAGCAGATAACAGAAATATCCGGCCCAACATACACAGTATCGTCTGCGTTGAGATTTACGGCAAATGGTGCGGGATAGATTTTACAGTCACCACGTTTGTCAGAAATGTAGTTGCCAATAACGCGGCTTAACTGATGTACCAGTTCCTGATGTAAGCGACTTGGAGGAGCCATCATGTAAAGCTGTCCGTTGATTAGTTCTGCACGTTCTCCGTCCGGAAGATTCCAGTAATCATCTGATGTATAGCGTTTTTCTGGTAATGGCATAGTGTCACGTCCTTTCTCAAAGCTCTTTTTTGTTCAAGCTGTTTAAATATATTATACAAAAGAACACAATGAATATCAAACTTTTTGGAACACCCACTGGTTTGAAATCTCTTAGTATTATTGAATTTTTGACATCGACACAACAGACTTTGCAAATCTGGACATAGAGAAGATTCTGAAATGGATTGACAAAAACCGCGAAGAATGAGAAAAATATGATATACTTACGATAATAAAGCAAGGGGTGATAGGTATGGAGACTTTTCATGAAGCATCCATGAATGTTTATTTTATCCGGCATGGTCAGACTGATTATTCCCTGAAAGATCAAAAGATTTACCAGGGATTCGGTGTGAATCTGGCGCCGCTTTCCGAAGAAGGGATCCGTCAGATTGAAGAGGCAGCCAAAGATCCGAGACTGCAAGGTGCAGAGTTGATTCTGACCTCTCCTTATACAAGGGCGGTTCAGACGGCGGCAATTCTTTCCAGACGGTTGGATCTGCCGATTGCCGTAGAGACCGACCTGCATGAATGGGTGGCAAATAAGCATTACATTTACGAAGAAAATGAAACAGCTCACAAAGCATTTCATGAGTTCATGGAACGTAACGGAGAAGCAATGGAAGGAGCCCTCTGGGAGTCCGCAGAGGATATCCGGCAGAGGGTAGAAGGGGTTCTGAAAAAATACAGGCAGTATCATAAAATCATAGTTGCCGGACATGGATATATGATTCAGGCGATGACAGGGGTACCGCATCCTGACAATGGAGAGATCTGCTTTTATCAGGAAAAGCTATAAGTTTCCGAAGACATTGGGAAGTATCTATCAGTAACTTGTACCGCATACCGGGATGATTGTGGTATAATAATAAAAGCGCTTGCGTTTGCAAGAGAAGATACGACAGCAAAAACGAGGAGGTTTACCAACATGAAGTATGATTTTACATCCATTATGGACCGGCGCGGTAAGGACGCCATTGCAGTGGATCTTCCGGGCAATGTTCCGGCAGGGGGATTTGCGCCGGGAGGACCGAAGGAAGGGTTTGATCTGATCCCGATGTGGGTGGCAGACATGAATTTCCCGACAGCGCCGTCTATTATCGAAGAGGTGAAGACACGTCTGGAACATCCGGCATTTGGATATTTTAATCCATCGGATGCATATTTCGATGCCATTATCAACTGGCATAAGGAACGTAAAGGCGTGGAAGGACTTACAAAGGAAGATATCGGTTATGAGAACGGAGTGCTTGGGGGACTGGTATCTGCACTGAATGCGTTTGCATCTCATGGGGATCCGATCCTTGTTCACAGTCCGACTTATATCGGTTTTACAAACAGTATCGAAGGAGCAGGGTATAAGATAGTACACAGTCTGTTAAAGCAGGATGAAGAAGGAGTCTGGCGGATGGACTATGAAGATATGGATGCCAAAATCAAGGCAAACAAGATTCATGTCGCAGTGTTCTGTAATCCACACAACCCGACCGGAAGAGTCTGGGAGCCGGAAGAAATCGAAAAGGCCATGGAAGTCTACAAGGCAAACGACTGTATTGTTATTTCCGACGAGATCTGGTCTGATCTGATTTTGGAAGGATATCACCACACACCGACCCAGTCTGTAAGCGTGGACGCAAAGAACCGGACCATCGCACTGTATGCGCCAAGCAAGACATTCAATCTGGCCGGTCTGATTGGAAGTTATCACGTGATCTATAATTCCTATCTTCGTGACCGAGTTGTGGCAAGCAGCAGCAAATGCCATTATAATTCCATGAATGTGCTCTCCATGCATGCGCTTGTGGGAGCATACAGGAAAGAAGGAGCTGAGTGGGTAGATGAGCTCCGTCAGGTACTGTCCGGAAATGTGGACTATGCATATGATTACATCAAAGAGCATTTTGAAGGTGTAAACCTCTCAAAACCGCAGGGAACCTACATGTTGTTCCTGGATTGTGAAGAGTGGTGCAAAAAGCATGGAAAAACAGTGGACGAGCTTTTGAAGGCAGGATGGGATGTCGGTGTTGCATGGCAGGACGGACGTCCGTTCCACGGTGAATACGGTATTCGTATGAACCTTGCGCTGCCGCTTTCCAGGGTGCAGGAAGCATTCCGTCGGCTTGACGAATATGTATTTTAAAGGATAAAGGCTGATTACAAAAGAGATGTGCCAGGATAGAAGTGTAACATATATCCGGGGCGCATCTCTTTTTACTGCCTTTTTATGTCGAATATGGTATAATCAGCACAGGACGAAATGTCTGAAGGAATGAAAACAGTTACAAAAGAGAAAAGAGGGTGGAAAGCTATGACCGAAGAGGAAAAAAGACGGGAATTAGCCAGGCGCAAGAGAATCCGAAGAGAAAAGCGCCGGAAGAAGCTGATCTGGAAGCGGAGAATTCTGATCGGCTGTATGGTACTGATTCTTGTGCTGATTGTTGGCTTGATTTCATCGATCCGCTCCTGCCATCAGAAGGCAGTAGAGACTGATGCGAAGATTCAGGCGGAGAAAGAAGCCAAAGAGAAGAAAAAACGGGAAGAAGCGGAGAAAAAAGAAAAAGAGGAGCACACACTGCACATGGTAGCTGTCGGAGACAACTTTTTCCATGACACCGTACTGGCCGACGGACAGCAGGAAAGCGGAGTGTGGAGCTATGATTACATTTATGAAAATGTAAAAGAAGAGATTGAAAGGGCGGATCTTGCCGTTGTCAATCAGGAGACGCCGATTGTGAGCAGCCACGACAATACGAGCGGCTACCCGACCTTTGGAATGCCGCAGGAAGGCGGCCAGGCCCTTGCAAATCTGGGATTCGATGTGATTACCATGGCAACGAATCATTCCTATGATAAAGGAAAAGAAGGCGTGACAGATTCCCTTGCTTTCTGGGAATCCCAGGAGACGCCTCCGGCAGTGCTTGGAATTCATGAAAGCGCCGAAGACCAGCAGGCGGACCGGGTGAAGATCATCGAGAAGAAGGCGTTTAAGATTGCAATGATGAATTACACAACCCTGATCAATATCGGAGCTCCGGTTCCGGAAAATGAATCTTATGCGGTTGATGTCTATGATGAAGAGACGGTAAAAGCGGATGTGGAACGAGCCAAAGAAGAGGCGGATATCGTGATGGTCTTTCTGCATACCGGGGTGGAATATCAAAATGAACCGGATGAAGCGACGAAAGAGCGGGTGGAGTATCTGGCCGATCTTGGAGTAGATGTAGTGATTGGCACGCATCCGCATGTGATTCGTCCGTACGGCATGATGGAACGTCCGGATGGAAAGCAGATGCTTGTGTACTATTCTCTTGGGAATTTTGTTTCCGGACAGCAGGGAATTTCCCAGCTTCTGGAGGGAATGGCAGATATGACGTTTGTCAAAGATCCGGATACAGGCGAGATCAGTATTGAAACGTACTCCATGGAGCCTCTCGTGATGCATTATGAACCGGGATATTCAGGATATGCGGTATATCCGCTGGAAAAATATACCGAGGAGCTGGCAGCGGCCAGCGGTGTCCATCAGGAGACGAATGAGGATTTTTCACCGGAGAGTATTCAGGCTTACTTTGAACCATATCTGAAGCCGCAGGTATTTGAGCGGTCAGAATAATCCGGTCAGTCAGACAGCCTGCAACAGGGGCGAGATGAAAAAGGAGGTAAAAAAGAGCTATGGAACAATTATCGTTATTTGATGACAGAGAACGGTCGGCGCCTCTTGCCTCCCGGCTTCGTCCTTCCTCTTTGGAGGAGTTTGCAGGGCAGGAGCATCTGGTCGGGAAAGGGAGGATTTTAAGGCAGCTGATTGAGAAAGATCAGATCTCCTCCATGATTTTCTGGGGGCCGCCTGGTGTCGGAAAGACAACCCTTGCAAGTATCATTGCGGGGAAAACGAAGGCGGAGTTTGTCAATTTCAGTGCCGTGACAAGCGGGATCAAAGAGATTAAGGAAGTCATGAATACGGCGGAGATGCAGCGTCAGATGGGAAAACGGACCGTGCTCTTCGTGGACGAGATCCACCGGTTCAACAAGGCGCAGCAGGATGCCTTCCTTCCGTTTGTGGAAAAAGGAAGTATTATTCTGATCGGGGCGACTACGGAGAATCCGTCTTTTGAGGTAAATTCCGCGCTCCTTTCCAGATGCAAGGTCTTTGTACTGAAAGCACTGGAGATGAAAGATCTGGTGAAACTGCTCGAGCATGCGTTGAAAAGTCCGGCGGGATTCGGAAATCAGAATATTCAGATTACCGGGCAGCAGATAGAGGCGATCGCCGCCTTTGCAAACGGGGATGCCAGGACTGCGCTGAATACGCTGGAGATGGCGGTGCTGAACGGGGAAATGAGCGCAGAGGGAATCCGGATCACCAATGAAGGACTGGAGCAGTGTATCAGCCGGAAGTCTCTGCTCTATGATAAGACCGGGGAGGAGCATTACAATCTGATTTCCGCCCTTCACAAGTCCATGAGAAACAGCGATCCTGATGCAGCAGTCTACTGGATGTGCCGGATGCTGGAAGGCGGAGAAAATCCACTTTATATTGCCCGGAGACTGATCCGGTTTGCAAGCGAGGATGTGGGGATGGCAGACAGCCGGGCGCTGCAGGTGGCGGTTGCGTCATATCAGGCGTGCCATTTTCTTGGAATGCCGGAGTGCGATGTACATCTGACCCATGCAGTTGTATATCTGGCAATGGCGCCAAAATCCAATGCCCTGTACCGGGCGTGTGAGTCCTGCAAGCGGGATGTGAAAGAAAAACGCGCAGAGCCGGTGCCGCTGGTATTGAGAAATGCGCCAACAGGACTGATGAAAGAGTTAAATTACGGAAAAGGGTATGAATATGCTCATAATACTGAAGAAAAACTGACCCGTATGCAGTGTATGCCGGACAGTTTAAAGGGAAGAATCTATTATGAGCCGACGGAACAGGGAGAAGAGCGCAAAGTAAAAGAGCGCCTTCAGAAGATAAAGGAATGGAAAAACGGAGATCGAAATGATGTGGAGTAGAAAAAAGCTGAAGAAACAGGGAAAGCAGGCTTTGCGTAAGAACTGGTGGCGGATTATCGGAATCAGTTTGATGCTGGCATTTATTGCAGGAGGTATGAGGATTTCCTACCGGATTGACGATGCGGCAGTCAGACTTACCGGAGAGGAAATCGGAATACCGACGAATGCGCAGATTTTGAACGACTGGTATTTGAGTATAGAGAGAAGCTCTGATACGGAGAGCGGACAGATTCTGGCCTTTCTGGGGGAGCACTATACCCCGAAAAAAGGGGTGCTGGCCGGAGTCTATAATCATATGACCAAGGAAAGATCTGCTTTTTTTGGATTTTTAAATGCGATGAATGATTTTTTGTTCAAAGATAAAATTGCAGAAGGCTTTGTTATTCTGATCGGTGTCATTTTGCTGATTCTGTTTCTGATTTTTGTAAGTAACGTCCTAAGCGTAGGGCAGTGCAGATTTCTTCTGGAAAACAGAACATACCGCCAGGTAAAAATGGGCCGGCTTGCCTTTGTCTGGAGAGCAAGACGCTGGAAAAATGTAATGTTTATCATGCTGAAAAAATCAGTTTTTCTGTTTCTGTGGGATATGACGATTATCGGCGGTATCATCAAAAGGTATTCTTATCGGATGATTCCGTTTATTCTGGCGGAAAATCCGGATATTCCGCACCGTGAAGCCTTTCTTTTGTCCAGACAGATGATGAATGGAAATAAAATGCGGGCTTTTATCCTGGATCTTTCTTTTCTGGGATGGCATATCCTGAATATATTTACCATGGATATTTTAAGGTATGCCTTTATTACCCCGTATACGGAGACCACATCTGCCGAGCTTTATGTGGCGCTGAGAGAGGAAGCGTTTGAAAAAGGACTTGATGGAGTCCGTTTCCTCGATGACGAGAGGTTGTATGAAGAATCAGATCTGGAAGAGTATCCGGTAGAATCCCATAGACTTTATAATCCGCAGATGAAAAAATGGATCCGCATTGAGTATGAGCGGACCTATTCTTTGAGATCCCTTATTCTTATATTTTTTACCTTTTCATTCGTCGGATGGCTGTGGGAAGTGTCTCTTCATTTGTTTGGGGACGGTGTGTTTGTAAACAGGGGATTTTTTCATGGACCGTGGCTGCCGATTTACGGAACGGGAGGCATTCTGGTAGTCGTGCTTTTGAAACGGTTTGTGCATAAGCCGCTTGTGACTTTTTTGATGGCGGTGGTTGTGTGTGGTGCTGTAGAATATCTGTCCGCATGGCTTTTGTGGGAAATTAAAGGTATGTACTGGTGGAATTATACCGGATACTTTTTGAATCTTCACGGGCGCATCTGCGCGGAAGGGTTGATCGTATTCGGGCTTGGAGGCTGTGCCTTTATCTATATCGCGGCGCCGTTTTTTGATGAAATTTACAGGCGGATTCCACAGAAGATTGCAAGAATTATCTGTGTAGTCCTGCTGCTTCTGTTTGCTGTTGATATCGTTTATTCACTGATCCATCCGAACAGCGGAGCAGGGATTACCGACTATCATGTACATGCTGGCGAAGTATTGTCGCTGCTTTGTCTTTGAATAAATACACGGTGCACACTTTCCTTTTTTCCATGATTAATTTATAATAGAATCAGCGCATTAATGAAAGAGTAAGAAAAAAGGAGACAGGAGAGAAACATGTACGCTGATGAAAATGTAATCACAATCAAACATAAGGTACTGAATGAAGTGGCGAGGCTGGCTTTTGAAGGAAAACTGGAAGAAGAGCGGGATCACATTGCAGGCAGACTGATTCCGGGACCTCTTCCGCAGTTTCGATGCTGTATTTACAAAGAAAGAGAAATCATACGTCAGAGAGTTCGTCTGGCAGAAGGAAAGGCGCCGGGTGAAGAGGATGATGGAAATATTATTCAGGTCATTAATTCGGCGTGTGAGGACTGTCCGATTTCCAGTTATACAGTGACTGAAAACTGTCAGAACTGTCTTGGAAAAGCATGTATCAACGCATGTAAATTCGGAGCAATCGAATCAGGAAGACACCGGTCCCATATTGATGCATCCAAGTGTAAAGAGTGCGGACAGTGTGCAAAGGCATGTCCGTATAATGCGATTGCACATTTGAAGCGGCCGTGTAAGTTCAGCTGTCCGGTTGACGCAATTACTTACAATGAATACGGTCTTTCCGTGATCAATAAGGACAAATGTATCCGCTGCGGAAAATGTATCCACAGCTGCCCGTTTGGAGCAATCGGAACAAAGAGCTTCATGGTACCGGTTATTGAAGCGTTGAAGTCCGGAAAACATGTTTATGCAATGGCAGCCCCTGCCACAGAAGGACAGTTTGGTCCGGATATCACGATGGCAAGCTGGAGAAAGGCCATGAAGGAAATCGGCTTTGTGGACTTTTACGACGTAGGACTTGGCGGGGATATGACTGCGGCATACGAGGCGGAAGAATGGACGGAAGCCTACAAGGAAGGAAAGAAGAAAGTGACATCCTGCTGCCCGGCATTTGTCAATATGGTGCGGATGCATTTTCCACAGCTTGCAGACTGTGTTTCTACAACGGTATCACCGATGTGTGCGGTATCCAGGCTGATCAAGGCACAGGATCCTGAGGCAGTTACGGTATTCATCGGACCATGTGTGGCGAAGAAATCAGAAGTTGTGGATCAGCAGATTGAAGGAAATGCAGACTTTGTACTTACATACAGTGAGATCCGCGCGATTATGAGAGCCAAAAATGTGAAACTGGAACCATGTGAGAATAACGATCAGATTGCATCTACATTTGGAAAACGCTTTGCAAATTCCGGTGGAGTGACGGCGGCAGTACTGCAGAGTATGAAGGAGGCCGACGCCGATATCGATGTGAAAGTACAGAAGGCGAACGGGGCCGCAGAATGCAAGAAGGCTCTTCTTCTTTTAAGAGCAGGAAAACTTCCGTTTGACTTTATCGAAGGAATGGCATGCGAAGGCGGCTGCGTGGGAGGACCAAGCGCATATAACGACCAGTTCTCATCCAAAAAGAACAGAGATGCACTGATCAGCCAGGCAGACGACAGAGGAATTCACGAAAACCTGAGCAGATATCAGATGGACAGCTTCTCCATGCACAGAGAGTAGGAAATATCTGATTTCCTGTATATAGAAACGAATATAGAAAAAGGAAAGTTCATTGGAACTTTCCTTTTTTGTTGTTTATCTATGATTTCTTTTTTTCTTCTTTCGGAAGAATGGTATTCAGAATAATCGCCGTCAGTGTTGCAAGGACAACCGGAGAACTTCCAAAGATTGTTGTAACCCAGGATGGAAATGACGCCAGTGAAGCAGGTGCCTGTGTAACACCCATGCCAAGGGCAACTGACAGCCCGACAATAGCGGTATTCCGGTAATTCATCTCCTGGAGCATGATCAGCTTGATTCCGGTCATTGCGATGGATGCGAAAACGGAAATCGTTGCGCCTCCAAGTACACATTGAGGAATCGTAGTCAGAAGCGCTGAAAATTTCGGGACAAATCCGGCAACCAGCATGATGACCGCTGCAAGACCAAGTACACAGCGGTTGATGACTTTTGTTGTCGTAACAATGCCGACATTCTGACTGTAAGTTGCTGTCGGAAGTCCGCCGATCAGGGAGCACAGAATATTTGTGACTCCGTACATGACGATACCGCCCTGCAGTTCTTTATCTTTTGGTTCCCGTTCCATACTTCCTACTGTTGTAGCAGAAAGATCTCCGATCGCCTGAATGGAGTTGATGGCAAACAACACACCGATCGCAATGCAGGCGGATGGATCGAAAGAAAGTCCGAAATGCAGTGGCTGCGGGAGCTGGAAGTAGCCCGCGGACTGGATTCCGGAAAAATCGACGAGTCCCAGACAAGATGCAAAGATATACCCTGCGATGATTCCTACGAGGATGGACGCAAGCTTTAAAAATCCTTTCGCAAAGTGATTCAGACCGACTACTACGGCAAGAGTGAAAAAGGCCGCAAGCCAGTTTTTCCAGGAACCGTAATCAGGATTCGAAGTACCTCCTGCCATATAGTTGACCGCGGTAGGATACAGGGAGAGTCCGATTGTAAATACGACGGTTCCGGTAATGATCGGCGGGAACAGAACACGGATCTTCTGTATGGCAAGACCGACTATAATTGCGACAAATCCGCCGATGAGCTGCGCGCCGAGAATCGTTCCGACATCAGAATTCGCGGCGATGGCCTGCATGCTTGGCACGTAGGCAAAGCTGATTCCCATAATGACCGGAAGAGCCGAACCGAGCTGAAAATTTTTAAACCGGATAAAAGGAAACAGCTGAAGCAGAGTGCTGATTGCGGAAGTGAAAAGGGCAGCCTGCACTAAAATAACCTGATCACGCTCGTTGAGTCCGGCCACACCGGATACGATGATTGCAGGGGTGACACATCCAACAATCATGGCAACGACGTGTTGAAGCGCAAGAGGAAGTGCCTGGCCAAACTTCGGTACTCCGTTCAGCTCAAAAACTGAGGCATACTGCCTGCTTTGAGACGAGTGGTTTGAATTTGACATAATGTCCTCCTTAGTATAAATCTATAAAACATGATAATACTATACCAGTCACAGCCTGCCTGCAAGTGGTTTTGCCAAAAATCTTAAATTTTCTTAAAGATTTCTCCGCCTTTCTGCATGTTACGGTGTATAATAAAGGCAGGAAAGGTGCAGGTGATGGTATGAATTACGAAGGACAGATTTGCAGGGGACCGATGGAACGTTCCTCTTTTATGCTTCCTGTGGAAGTGGGGTGCGCGTATAACGGCTGTAAATTCTGCACCCTGTTCAAGCATCTGAAATACAGGGAGCTCCCAATGGAACAGATCGAAGAAGAATTAAAACGGGTCAGTACGGTGGGCGGAAATCCCAGGACCGTATTTCTGGGAGATGGAAATGCATTCGGACTTTCAACGGAAAAACTTTTGGCGATTATTGAAAGGATACATGTTCATTTTCCGGGATGCGAGGGGATTCACATGGATGCGACTGTGACCGATATCAGCCGGAAAAGCGATGAGGATCTGCGAAGGCTCTACGAAGCGGGAGTCCGGCATCTATATCTTGGTATTGAGAGCGGACTGGATGATGTCCTTGCTTTTATGAATAAGGATCATACAT
Organism: Drancourtella sp. An57; assembly: GCF_002161525.1. Taxonomy (NCBI): domain Bacteria; kingdom Bacillati; phylum Bacillota; class Clostridia; order Eubacteriales; family Oscillospiraceae; genus Drancourtella; species Drancourtella sp. An57. The sequence goes on along the minus strand of NZ_NFHY01000008.1, from coordinate 108,035 downwards.
TAGAGCAGGCATACCGGCAGATTGACCGGATGAGAGAAGCCGGGCTGATTTACGATGCACATTTTATGACCGGTATAGCCGGAAAGGGCAGAGGTATAGAAAATGCGGAGTATACCGCAGAGTTTTTTAACCGGACCAGGCCGTCCAGAATGATTAATTTTTCCATGTTTCTTCATGAACGGGCAGCATTGTACGAAGAAATTCAAAAAGGTACATTCCGGCCTGCGGATGAGCTGGAAAATCTGATCGAAGAGAGAAGACTTCTGGAGCTTCTTAAGCCTTGGGGGCAGGAAGTGCTTTACGACGGATTTCATGACATGATTGAGTTCCGGGTCAGAGGAAAACTCCCGAAAGATAAGGAAAGTATGCTTGCAAGGCTTGACGAAAGAATTGCCGTAGAAAAGCCGGGACTTACAGCCTTTGTGAAATAAGAGAAAAGAAAAATGAAGGAGTGTCTGATTAGAAATCAGACACTCCGTTTTTTGACAACAAAGAGAATGACGGAACGTTCACCTAAAAGGACGGTATGGTCTGCCGGAGGCATTTCCGTATCCTGAAAGATCGTCCGGGACGGATCACCGGTATTGACGGCAATGTGCCAGTTCCATTCAAAAGGAAGATCAGGCAGAAAAAGGGTAACGGGTTCCCAATGTGCATTGATGGCAAGGTAGATGGTATCCTGAATCTGCTGTTCCTTGTCAAAACCGGAAAACAGCACACAGAGAACGTGCGATTCCAGGTCAGATACAGGTTCCCATGGATGGATACCGTGAAAACTCATCGATGGGAAAGAAAATCTTCCGGCAGGAAGATCTGTACGGATGGCAGGATGTCTCTTACGGAATGCAATCATATACTTGACGAAGGAAAACAGATTCTGGTTTTTCTCAATCAGCGACCAGTCCAGCCAGGAAACCGGATTATCCTGACAGTACGGGTTGTTATTCCCGTACCGGGTGTCTCCGAATTCGTCTCCCGAAAGAAACATCGGGGTTCCGCGGCTGCATAAGAGTACGGCAAATGCGTTCTCCATCATGCGTAGACGAAGGGAAAGAACATCCGGATCATCCGTTTCCCCCTCGACCCCGCAGTTCCAGCTGTAATTATCGTTGGTGCCGTCCGCATTGCTCCACCCGTTTCCCTCATTGTGCTTCGTGTTATAGGAATACAGGTCATTCAGGCAGAAGCCGTCATGGCAGGTCAGGAAATTGACGGAAGCATTGCTTCCGCGCCCTTCCGGAGGATAAAGGTCCGGTGATCCCATAATTCTCTGCGCTGCGGCATGAAGCATGAAAGCATCTCCCTTTAGAAACCGCCGCATATCATCCCGGTATTTACCGTTCCATTCTGCCCAGCGGTTCCAGGATGGAAAGGAACCGACCTGATAAAGTCCTCCTGCATCCCACGCCTCGGCAATCAGCTTGACATTGCCGAGGATGGAGTCGAAAGCAAGTGACTGCAGAAGGGGAGGCTGGTTCATAGGGGATCCGTTCTCGTTCCTTCCAAGGATAGAAGCAAGATCGAAACGGAAGCCGTCCACCCGGTATTCTGTTACCCAGTATCTGAGGCAGTTCATAATCAGATTTTGCACGACCGGATGATTGCAGTTCAGCGTATTTCCACATCCGCTGAAATTATAATAATGTCCGTCCGGGGTCAGCATATAATAAATCTGATTGTCGAATCCTTTGAAAGAAATATAAGGACCGCGCTCGTCACCTTCGGCTGTGTGATTAAATACCACGTCAAAGATCACCTCGATGCCGTTTGCGTGACATGCACGGATCAGCTGCTTCAACTCGGTCCCTTCCCGGTTATATTCGGAGGTAGAGGCATAACTTGTATTTGGAGCAAAAAAGCTGACCGGATTATAGCCCCAGTAATCCAGAAGCTGATTTTCGTCGAGGAGACGGCAGTCCCGCATTTCATCGAACTCAAATACCGGCATAAGCTCAATGGTAGTCACACCAAGCTCAAGAAGGTAGGGAATCTTCTCGATCAATCCGGCAAAAGTGCCGGGATGTGTGACGCCGGAAGAAGGATCTTTTGTAAATCCCCGGACATGGAGCTCATAGATGATCGTGTCCGACATGGAAATCATCGGTTGTTTATGATCGCCCCAGTCAAAATTGCTTCTGACAACACGGGCACGATATCCATGTTTCTGGTCGTTTTTACATCCCCAGCGGCTCTGCCCGGTGACAGCTTTTGCGTAAGGATCAAGAAGAATTCTTGTCTTGTCAAAACAAAGTCCTTTTTCCGGTTCGTACGGGCCGTCCAGCCGGTAGGCGTATTCAAACTCTTCGATGTCAAGCCCGAATACGATCATGGAGTAGACAAAACCGATCCGGTAGGTTTCCGGAAATTTCAGAACTGCAAAGGGTTCTTCAGCCTCCCGGTGATAGAGAAGCAGCTCACAGGAGGTAGCAGCCTGTGATTGAATCGTAAAGTTGACACCTCCGGGAATAACGGTGGTTCCAGGAGAAAGAAAAAATCCGGGACGTACCTGAAATCCGGAGATGACATCCAGTGGTTTTAGATGGTTGCTGGGAACAAGAGTTAAATCGGAGCAGGTCAAAATAATATACCTCCTTTCAAAAAGAAAGAGCTGCTCTGTCTTGCAGAGCAGCATTGATTTCCATGGATATTATGCTTCCGTGTTGTCTTTTTCGTCTTCTTCAGGCTCTTCACCGTCGGACGCGGCTTCTTCAGAAGAGGCCTCCTCTTCAGATGATTCCTCCTGCTCTTCTTCAGAAGAACCGTTGTTCAGAGGTACATATTCTCGTCCGGATGTATCGCTTAAATCATCATCCAGATCGAAGTCAAGATCTTCAAAATCATCAGCAAATTCGTCTTCCAGCTCTTCATTATCTTTTTTATTCTTCATATAAAGAATGCCGGCCGCTGCTGCACCGATCGCCGCGAGTCCGACGATACCTTTTGTCCATTTTTTCGCCATAAAGGGCAACTCCTTTCTGTTCAATCATATACTATCCTTATTGTAATACTTTTTGAGTGAAAAAGAAAGAAAAGATTCATAATTTTATATTTTCTTAATAGAAGTTTAGAATAGTTAATGAATGATTGAATCGTTTGGAGTTGAGGTGTAAAATGAAATGTGTTAGAATAAACCGTATTTAGTAAGGAACCGAGGTATTGAATTTGGAATCAAGCAAAAAGCGAAAAGTACAAAAGAAACTCTTCAGTGTGATCTACGGCAGAACTGCTGTCATTCTTCTTCTGATTCTGATCCAGATTCTTGTCATGGTTTTTGGTATTTATTTTCTGACGGATAGCTGGACCTATCTATATGGAGTCTTCAGTATTATCGGTACGATTGCGGTGATTTATATCATTAATTCGGAAGATAATCCGGCGTTTAAGCTGACATGGGTCCTGTGTATCATGGCTCTTCCGATTTTCGGAACGTTTTTCTACATCTATGTCAAATCCGAAATCGGTACGCGGTATATTGGCAAGAGGCTTGAAACCCTTCGGCAAGAGACCGAAGAGTACATGTGTCAGGATATGGAGATCATTGATGCCATGAAGGAGAGTAAACTGGCGAATAAGAATCTGTCCTTTTATCTTGGAAAACATATGGGATTCCCGACTTATGGCAACACCAGGCTGGAATATTACCCTCTTGGAGAGGACAAGTTTGATGCACTTAAAAGAGAGCTGAGAAAGGCGGAGCATTTCATTTTTATGGAATACTTTATCGTGGAAGGCGGAGAAATGTGGGATGAAGTCCGTCACATTCTGGAAGAAAAAGTAGCCGAAGGCGTGGAAGTCCGGTTTATGTATGACGGTATGTGCAGTATTTCCAAGCTTCCGTCAGATTATCCGTGGTATCTTAGAAGAAGAGGAATCCGGTGTAAGGTATTCAATCCGATCAATCCGATTGTATCCACAATTCAGAATAACCGTGATCACCGAAAGATCTGTGTGATTGACGGCAAGGTAGGATTTACAGGCGGGGTTAATCTGGCGGATGAATATATTAACAGGAGAGAGCGTTTCGGACACTGGAAGGATACGGCGATCATGCTGGAAGGAGATGCCGTACAGAGTCTTACGATCATGTTTCTTCAGATGTGGAATATTGATGAGAAGAAGAGTGATGTCTACGAAAAGTATTTGTATCCTTCCCGTAAACCGTTTGATCCGAAAGACGGATACGTTCTTCCGTACGGGGATACCCCGTACGACAATGAGACTGTCGGTGAGGAAGTATACTTCCATATCCTGAATCATGCAAAAGAGTATGTCCACATTATGACACCGTATCTGATTCTGGATAATGAAATGATAAAAACACTCGCCCGTGTGGCAAAAAGCGGGATGGAAGTGATCATCATCATGCCGCACATTCCGGATAAGCCGTATGCGTTTGCGGTGGCAAAGACATATTATAAAGAACTGATTGAAGCAGGGGTCCGGATTTATGAGTATACTCCGGGATTTGTTCACGCCAAGATCTTCGTATCTGATGATGACACCGCGACAGTAGGAACAATTAATCTGGATTACAGAAGTCTGTATCTTCATTTTGAAGATGGAGTCTTTATTTATAACAATCCGGTTGTCGCGGATATTGAGAGGGACTTTCAGGAGACATTGAAGAAGTGTCACTTTGTGACGATGAAAGAGGTTCAGGAGCGAAGTGTTAAGGAAAAAATCGAAGGACAGGTGCTGAGGCTGTTTGCACCTCTGATGTAGACCTGGATATGTCCCGGAAAGCATCCTGCCGGGCGGAAAGGCTGCGAAATCTTTGGAAAACTTCCGAAAAACGGAAAATCAAATGTACATTTGCCTAAAAATATAGTATAATGCTTAGGTGGTTAAAAAACGATTCACATACAGGAGGATATGTTATGGTAAAAGCAGTAGTAGGTGCTAACTGGGGAGATGAGGGGAAAGGTAAGATTACGGATATGCTCGCAAAGCAGGCCGATATCATCGTCCGCTTTCAGGGAGGAGCAAATGCCGGTCATACGATTATCAACGACTATGGAAAGTTTGCACTTCATACACTACCATCCGGTGTGTTCTATAATCATACAACAAGTGTAATCGGAAACGGAGTTGCACTGGACGTTCCGGTTTTAATAAATGAAATTCAGTCTATCGTGGACAGAAATGTGCCGACTCCGAAGATCAAAGTGTCAAACCGTGCACAGATGGTAATGTCTTACCACAAGCTCTTTGACCAGTATGAAGAGGAGCGTCTTGGAAAGAAATCTTTCGGATCTACCAAGTCCGGAATCGCCCCGTTCTATTCAGACAAGTATGCAAAGATCGGCTTCCAGGTAAGCGAACTGTTTGATGAAGAACTGTTAAAGGAAAAGGTTGTGCGTGTTGCAGAGCAGAAAAATGTTCTTCTGGAGCACTTATATCATAAACCGCTGATTCAGCCGGACGAGCTGTTCGACGAGCTGATGGGTTACAAGAAGATGATCGAGCCGTATGTCTGCGATGTATCTTTATTCCTTCACGAAGCATTAAAAGAAGGAAAAGAGATCCTTCTGGAAGGACAGCTTGGAACATTAAAAGATCCTGATCACGGAATCTATCCGATGGTTACATCTTCTTCCACTCTGGCTGCATACGGTGCAATCGGCGCAGGAATTCCGCCATATGAGATCAACAAGATCGTGACAGTATGTAAGGCATATTCCAGTGCGGTAGGAGCAGGTGCGTTTGTCAGCGAGATCTTCGGAGAAGAGGCAGACGAGCTGAGACGCCGCGGTGGTGACGGCGGAGAGTACGGCGCAACGACAGGCCGTCCGAGAAGAATGGGATGGTTTGATGTGGTTGCATCCAAATACGGATGCCGTATGCAGGGAACAACTGATGTGGCGTTCACAGTACTGGATGTACTTGGCTACCTGGATGAAATTCCGGTATGCGTTGCTTACGATATCGACGGAGAAATCACAACAGAGTTCCCGCCGACTTACCTTCTGGAGAAGGCAAAACCGGTGATCGAAAAGCTTCCGGGATGGAAATGCGATATCCGCGGCATCAGGAAATACGAAGATCTTCCGGAAAACTGCCGGAAATACATCGAGTTCGTAGAAGAGAAGATCGGTTACCCGATCACACTTGTTTCCAACGGACCGGGACGTGAGGATATCATTTACAGATAAAGAAAAACAAGAAAGAGCGGCTGCATGATGATTCATCATGCAGCCGTTTTGGATGTCCGGAATAAGTGGTTCAGAGCGGTTTTGAAATCTATAAAAGCGGAATTCCGTTTACCGCAGCTTCTTCAACCACTTCGTTCGGCCAGATGGAAGACTGAACTTCACCGATATGAGCCTTGCGCAGGTAGAACATACAGATACGGGACTGTCCGATCCCTCCTCCAACTGTATACGGGAGTTCCCCGCCGAGGAGAGATTTCTGGAAATCCAGTTCGGCACGTTCCTCGCAGCCGGCAAGAGCAAGCTGGCGTTTCAGCGCAGCTTCATCGACACGGATTCCCATGGAGGAAAGCTCGAGAGCTGTATCAAGAACAGGGTAGTAGACGATAATATCGCCGTTTAATTCCCAGTCATCGTAGTCAGGAGCACGTCCGTCATGGCGTTCGCCGGACGCTAATGTTTTTCCGATCTGTTTGATGAAGATGGCTTTTTTCTGCTTCGCATAGCGGTATTCCCGCTCCTTCGGCGTACATTCAGGATAGAGATCTTCCAGCTCCTGGGAAGTGATAAATGTAATGTCATCCGGCAGAATTTCTCCGATGTAGTTATAGCGCCGTGCCATAAAGTGTTCGGTTTCCTTCAGTGCCGCATAGACTTTCCGTACCGTGTATTCCAGCGTTTCATCATTGCGCTCTTCTCTGGAGATCACCTTTTCCCAGTCCCACTGATCCACATAGATGGAATGAAGATTGTCGGTATCCTCATCTCTGCGGATCGCACTCATATCTGTATAGAGACCTTCTCCAGAGTGAAAACCATAACGCTTCAGCGCATAGCGTTTCCACTTCGCGAGAGAGTGTACAATCTCCACCTCTTTATCATTCTGCTCTTTTATTCCAAAAGAAACCGGGCGTTCCACACCGTTCAGGTTGTCATTCAGTCCGGATTCCGGACGAACAAAAAGAGGGGCAGATACACGTGTCAGATGAAGGTTCTTTGCAAGAGACCTTTCAAAGTGATCTTTCACCTCTTTGATGGCAACTTCCGTTTCACGGATGGAAAGCGGCGGGCGGTAGCCCTCTGGTATCATTAAGTTTTCCATGTTCGAGTCCTCCTTTAAAAATTATTACTAGTGTAAAATAAAACTTTTATACTGTCAAGAGATAAAGTGATAACAGATAAGAGCGGTTTTGTTTATTTTTTAAGAAAGAAGTTAGATAAATTTTAGAACAGTGCCACAAAACAGACACATTTCGATGGTAAAGTGAAAGATGTAAAGGGGGAGTCATAAAGTTTTTTTCCGTTTCATATAATAGTGATACCGGGAAACAGAAAAAGGAGGTTTTTATATGCAGCAGAGTAGTATACCGGGACGCATGGAAGCAATTTCAATGGAAGAATACTTAAACAGAAGAAAAGAGATGAAAGAAAAAGAAAAAAGAAGCCAGAGAGAAGACGCAGGGGCGGATTTCAACCCGATTCTTTTTTTCAGTCTGGCATGAAATAAAATAGAATAACGCCCGGCCGGAAGTCAGGTCCCGGGCAGATAATAAAACAGTGTGTCCATGGAGAAAATGATTTGCTCCGGGCACACTGTTTTATTCTACAGGAAAATGTTTGCTGAAATCTGATATTCTGGTAAAGAGATTACATATCTTCATCGTTTCGGTGAAGAAGACGGTAAAACAAAGTGTAGGCATAAAGCAGAACAGGAACGAAAATTGTACAGGCGATGGATGCTTTTAACAATCCCAGGGATGCGGAATGATCAATCAATGCAAAAATGAGTGTACTGGCATACATGGTGATCAGAAGAATGATTCCAAGGACAGCCAGAATTCGTTTTGTCTTTTTCATGGTTAAACCTCCTGATGGATTATTTTCATGACAATTATATAAAAGATACGTTAAAAAAGCAATGGAAGAGGGCAGGGTGGTTTTTCTTGCAATATAAAATATCCTGTTATATAATGAAGTCTGCGAAGATTATTTTAAATCAAAGGAGAATTTGATATGAGTACGTTATTGGAACAGTGGAGAGAGACTGCGTATTCCAGAGAGATGACAAAGCAGCAGCTTGAGACTTTCTGGGGCGCATATTTTCAGACTGAAAAAGAAATTTACGAAAAATTACTTTCCAACCCGGATGAGAAAGTGAAAGGCACAGTGAAAGAACTGGCCGAAAAATATGGTGTGGAAGTTATGACAATGGTAGGATTCCTTGACGGAATCAACGAAAGCCTTATAAACGAGAATCCGATCGAGACCATGGAAGAAGATACAGAGGTCAATCTGATCTATGATAAAGAAAAACTTTACAAAAACATGGTAGATGCGAAGGCTGAGTGGCTTTACCAGCTTCCACAGTGGAACATCCTGCTTTCCGAAGAACAGCAGAAAGAGCTGTATAAGGAAGCGAAAAAGATGCATACTTTTGTAAGAGAAGGAAAGAAGATTGGAAGAAACGACCCGTGTCCGTGCGGAAGCGGCAAGAAGTACAAACATTGCTGCGGCAAAAATAAATAATGTCTTTTGTGACAGGAATGTTCTGTCTTCTTTATTATCTGGCTGTATGCCGGTATGTCGGAAGATGGAATTCAACCTTTTCCCGCTTCTGGCTTCTTTGTGGTGTGCTTTGCATCGGGTATGGATTGTTGCAGGAAAGACTTCCGTGGCAGGCTGAACGGGCGGCACTTGTGCTTTGGACACTGCTTTGGACGGCAGTGGCGGCTGTCTGGATCCGGATGCTGTTTTTTGGCAGGCAGAAAGAAGCGAAAGACCTGGAGTATCTGATTGTTCTTGGGGCAAAGGTAGACCGTACCCGGATCACAAGCTCGCTAAAGCTCCGGCTTGACAGGGCATACACTTATGCAGTCAGACACAGGGCTGTGAAAATTGTGGTTTCCGGAGGGCAGGGAAGAGGCGAGGATATCCCGGAAGCAGAGGCCATGAAAGAGTATCTGGCCGAAAGAGGGATCGAAAGAGAGCGGATTTTTCCGGAGGACCGGTCTTCCACAACGGAGGAAAATCTAAGGTTTACGGCGCGGCTCATTCCGGAGATCAGGGAAAAGAAAGCCGGCGTGGTGACGAACAGCTTCCACATTTACCGGGCATGGCTTCTTGGAAAGAGGGAAGGGTACCAAAGACTTTTCCCTGTTCCGGCAAAGTCAGAGCCGGTTCTTTATCTGAATTATATGGTGCGCGAAGCACTGGCTGTGCTGCTTTTGTCTGTAAAAGGATGGAGAAACAGGCATTGACAAATAAAATCGGAATGATTATAATTACTCTATATTTGAGAAACGAAAACGTGGTGACGAGACGAGTAGGGTGTGAAACCGGATCCAGAGAGAGAGGCCATTGGCTGGAAGCCTTTTATCACGGACCATCTGAAGACTACCTCTGAGCGGCGGCAAAACCGTCCGGTTTAATACCGTTATCATTATCAGCAAGAGATGTCTTTCATCTTTCGGGGTGGACGGCATAAGCGGGGTGGAACCGCGGGTGAGAACTCGTCCCCTGCAGCGATAGCTGCAGGGGACTTTTTATTTCACAGGGATCTGATTTTACAGTTAAGAAAAGGAGGAACTTGAAATGAACAGTATTAAAGAATGCAGGACGTTGAACAATGGTGTACAGATTCCGTGTCTGGGATTCGGCACTTACAAGGCAGCGGAAGGAAGTACATCAAAGATTATCAAAACAGCTGTCCGGTGCGGATACCGGTATCTGGATACAGCCTCCTTTTATCAGACAGAGACCTATGTGGGAGAGGCTGTGAAAGAAAGCAAAATTCCAAGGGAAGAGTTTTTCCTTGTCTCCAAGGTCTGGAAAGATGAGATGGGATATGATAATACTCTGCGGGCTTTTGAGCAGACATTAAAAAATCTTCAGACAGACTACCTGGATCTGTATCTGATTCACTGGCCGAAGCCATCGCCGGACTGTGAGAACTGGAAGAAACTGGATATCGAAACATGGAAAGCACTGGAGAAGCTCTATCACGAGAAGCGGGTACGCGCTATCGGTGTCAGCAATTTCCTTCCGCACCACATTGAGAATCTTCTGGAATCCTGTGAGGTTGTACCTGCGGTTGACCAACTGGAGTTTCATCCGGGATATACTCAGGAAGCGGCAGTGCGCTACTGCCAGGAACATGATATTCTTGTACAGGCATGGAGCCCGCTTGGAAGAAGGCGGGTGATGGATGATGAACTGATCCGTGCTCTTGCAGAAAGGCACCATGTGACCCAGGCACAGATCTGCCTGCGGTATGCCTTCCAGAAAGGAATCATTCCAATTCCGAAGGCATCGAGTGAGGAACGGATGAAGAATAATCAGGATATTTTCGGTTTTGAGTTGACGAAAACAGAAATGCAAAAGCTCGATACCATGCCTCCGGTCGGATGGTCAGGTGAACATCCGGACCGTGAGAGGGTTTCCATAGAATAAACAGAATAGAAAGGGGAAGAACAAGATGAAAATTACATTAAAAGACGGGTCTGTGAGAGAGTACGACAAGAGCATGTCTGTATTCGAGATTGCATCCGATATCAGCGAAGGCCTTGCAAGAGTGGCAATGGCAGGAGAAGTCAACGGGGAAGTGGTGGATTTGAGAACGGTGCTTTCCGATGACTGCGAACTCAGCATCCTGACATTCCAGGACGAAGGAGGAAAGGAAACATTCCGGCATACTTCCTCCCATATTCTGGCACAGGCGGTAAAACGTCTGTATCCGGAGACAAAACTTGCCATCGGACCGGCAATTGCTGATGGATTTTACTATGATCTGGACAGAGAGACTCCGTTTACAACAGAGGATCTGGAAAAGATCGAAAAAGAGATGAAAAAGATTGTAAAAGAGGCGCTGCCGATTGAAAGCTTTACACTTCCAAGAGAAGAAGCCATCGCTCTGATGAAAGAAAAAGAGGAGCCGTACAAGGTGGAACTGATCGAGGATCTTCCGGAAGATTCTATTATCAGTTTCTACAAACAGGGAGAGTTTACGGATCTTTGTGCAGGACCGCACCTGATGAATACAAAAGCGGTAAAAGCATTCAAGCTGACAAGTCTTGCAGGTGCCTACTGGAGAGGCAATGAGAAGAACAAGATGCTGACAAGAATCTATGGTACTTCCTTTACAAAAAAAGCAGATCTGGATGAGTATCTGACAATGATGGAAGAGGCGAAGAAAAGAGACCACAGAAAGCTTGGAAAAGAACTGGGGCTGTTCATGCTCAGAGAAGAAGGCCCGGGATTCCCGTTCTTCCTTCCGAAAGGAATGGCGCTGAAAAACGCGCTTCTGGAGTACTGGAGAGAGATCCATACAAAGAACGGCTATGTGGAGATTTCCACTCCGATCATGCTCAGCCGTCATCTCTGGGAGACAAGCGGACACTGGGATCATTACAAAGAAAATATGTATACAACAGTAATCGACGATCAGGATTTTGCCGTGAAACCGATGAACTGCCCGGGCGGCATCCTCGTTTATGAGTCAGAACCGCGTTCCTACCGTGACCTTCCGCTTCGTATGGGAGAACTTGGTATTGTACACCGCCACGAGAAATCCGGACAGATGCACGGACTGATGAGAGTGCGCTGCTTCACACAGGACGATGCCCATATCTTTATGACACCGGAACAGGTGAAAGATGAGATCAAGGGTGTTGCGCTTCTGATTGACGAAGTATACAAGCTGTTTGGCTTCAAATATCATGTAGAACTTTCTACAAGACCGGAAGACAGCATGGGAAGCGATGAAGACTGGAATCTGGCTACAGAAGCGCTCAGAGAAGCACTGGATGCACTGGGAATGGACTATGTAGTCAATGAGGGTGACGGTGCTTTTTACGGACCGAAGATCGACTTCCATCTGGAAGACTCCATCGGACGTACATGGCAGTGCGGAACAATCCAGCTTGACTTCCAGCTTCCGCTGCGTTTCAATCTGGAATATACAGGGGCAGACGGAGAGAAACATCGTCCGATCATGATCCACCGTGTAGCATTCGGCTCCATCGAGCGGTTTATCGGAATTCTGATTGAACACTTTGCAGGGGCATTCCCGACCTGGCTTGCTCCGGTACAGGTGAAAGTGCTTCCGATTTCCGACAAACATCTGGAATACGGAGAGAAAGTATTCGAGGCATTAAAAGAGGCAGGAATCCGCGCCGAGATTGACACAAGAGCAGAGAAAATCGGCTACAAGATCCGTGAGGCTCAGATGCAGAAGATCCCGTATATGCTGGTAGTAGGAGCAAAAGAGGAAGAAGAGAGCCTTGTTTCCGTAAGAAGCAGATTTGCAGGAGATGAAGGACAGAAAGCTCTGGAAGACTTCCTGTGCGATATCAAAAAGGAAATCTCTGGAAGAGTGAGAAGAGAAATCGAAACAAAGGAATAGATTATCTGAAAGCTGGACATACTACCTCCTGAGAAATAGAAGGAGGATGAAAAGATGCCAGAATTAAAATGTACGGTGCAGAATTGTATGCACAATCAGAACTATTATTGTAATCTTGACAGTATTCGCGTAGGAGGCGATCAGGCAAAAAATGCATCCGACACATGCTGTGACAGCTTTGAGGAGAGAAAATCCGGAACATTTACAAATGCGTCCATGGAGGCTTCTCCTCTCAGCACGATTGACTGTAAGGCTCAGGAATGCTGTTACAATGAAAACTGCAAATGTAATGCAGGGAAGATCAGTGTAGAAGGCGGCGGGGCATGCAGCTGCGAAGAGACAGAGTGCGCAACTTTCCAGTGTCGGTAAGAAAGAAGTAAGAGAGCAGACGGAATGATTTCCGTCTGTTCTTTTGTTGACGCGTTTCAAAGCTTTCGCTATAATAAATTTATATGTGTTTCAACCGGGAGGGAAGAATTTGAAGCGAAAAGATACCAGTCATTCGGGAATCGGAAACAAAAAGGAAAAAGAGCCGGATAAACTGCCTGCTTTTGGAAGAAAAGGCCCGTCCAGAATTCGCCAGTCCTTTGGGAGAGGTCTGACATTTTTCCTTGTAATCGCGGCATGTATCGTTCTTTATTTTGCGTTTCTCAGGGTAGACACGATCTTCGGCGTGATCCGGACGATCATGGGAATTCTGAAGCCGATTATTTACGGATTTGCCATCGCCTATCTGCTGAATCCAATTGTAAAAGCAGTAGACAGATACCTTTGCCCGCTGCTGGAGAAGAAGCTGAAAAAGAAGAGGACGGCAGACAGACTTTCCAGAGGAATTGGAATCTGCCTGGCTCTGCTTGTTTTATTCGCAATTATTATTACTCTGTTGAATATGCTGATTCCTGAACTCATAACAAGCGTTCACAATTTAATGGAGACATTGCCGGGGCAGTTGAACGCAGTGATGGACTCTTTTGATCATATTCAAAAAGAACAGTCGCCGGTCGGTGCTATAGTGGAAAATATTTTGAATCATGCGTCGGAGAATATTCAGAATTGGATTCAAACGGATCTGCTCAGACAAATGAATGTGCTGATGACCAATATAACGACAGGTGCTATTAATGTATTAAGCGAAGTGTTTAATTTTCTTGTCGGATGTATTGTTTCTGTCTACATGCTGTTCGGAAAGGAAACTTTTGCGGCACAGATTAAAAAAATGCTGTATGCGGGCATGCAGGTAGAGCGCGCCAATATGGTGCTGCATATTACAAGAAAAAGCAATGAAATTTTTGGCGGATTTATTATCGGAAAAATCATTGACTCCGCCATTATCGGCGTACTTTGTTTTATCGGGATCACCATTCTGGACATGCCGTACATCCTGCTTGTCAGCGTGATCGTCGGAGTGACCAACGTGATTCCGTTCTTCGGACCTTATATCGGTGCTATTCCAAGTACGATCCTGATTGCCCTTGCAGATCCGCTTAAGGGACTTTATTTTCTGATCTTTATCATTGCCCTACAGCAGCTGGACGGCAATGTGATCGGACCGAAGATTCTTGGAAATTCCACAGGACTGTCCGCGTTCTGGGTGGTGTTTTCCATTCTGCTCGGAGGCGGACTGTTCGGATTTATCGGAATGATCATCGGGGTTCCGACGTTTGCTGTGATTTACTATATCGTGAAGATGGTAGTGGAAGAGAAACTGAAGAAGAAAAAACTGCCTCCGGACACGGAACACTACGGAGATGTAGAGTATCTGGAAGAAGATGGAGAATTTACATATTTAGAAGAAACAAAGGAGAGAAGAGAAGATGCCGATTCGAGTACAAAATGATCTTCCAGCAAAAGAAATACTGGAGTGTGAAAATATTTTTGTGATGGATGAGCACCGTGCGGTGCACCAGGACATCCGTCCCCTGAAAATAGGACTGCTGAATCTGATGCCGCTCAAAGAGGATACGGAGCTTCAGCTTCTGCGTTCGTTTTCCAATACCCCGCTTCAGGTGGATGTGACCTTTGTGATGGTGTCCAATCATCAGTCCAAGAACACATCAGCAAACCATCTGAATAAATTTTATGTCCGGTTTCAGGACGTAAAAGATCAGAAGTTTGACGGATTTATCATCACGGGGGCTCCAATCGAGCAGATGCCGTTTGAGGAAGTAGACTACTGGGATGAGATGAAGGAGATCATGGAATGGACAAAAACCAATGTCACCTCCACGATTCATCTGTGCTGGGGAGCCCAGGCAGCTTATTATTATCATTTTGGAATTGACAAATACCCGCTTGATAAGAAGCTGTTCGGCGTATTCCGCCACCGCGTCATGAACAGAAGAATCCCTCTGGTCAGAGGATTTGACGATGTATTTTACGCGCCGCATTCCCGTCACACCCAGGTGGATCCGGAGCAGATCAAGGCGTGCGAGGATCTGATGGTACTTGCAGAGTCTGAAGAAGCGGGGATCTTCCTTGCCATGACGAAGGACGGAAAGCAGATCTTTGTCATGGGACATCCGGAATACGACCGGATGACACTGGATCAGGAATATAAGCGTGACAAAGCAAAAGGACTTCCGATTGAGCTTCCGGTCAACTATTATCCGGATGACAATCCGGAAAACCGTCCGCTCCTTACATGGAGATCCAATGCCAATAACCTGTATACGAACTGGCTGAACTACTACGTATATCAGGTGACACCGTACGATATGGTAGGAACACCGTTTTAGAACCGGGTTCTGATAAAGAAAATGTTGAAAAAGTAAATGGGTAATAAAAAAGAGCAGATTCCATGCAAAATGTCTGGATCTGCTCTTTTCACATTCTGGAAGTGTCAGAGTGTTTCCACGCCCCATGCTTTTTTTACATCCTCAATCGGAAGTTCTTCCCCGGTATAAAGGCGGAATGCTGCCGCGCCCTGATAGAGGAGCATGCCAAGGCCGTTGCAGCATGGCAGTCCTTTTTCTTTGGCGTACCGAAGCAGCGTTGTCTCTTCCGGAGAGTAGATAATATCCATGACAAAGAGACCTTCATTCAGAAACTCAGGTCCGGGAATCGGACAGGCATCTGTATTCGGTTCCATGCCGATGCTGGTGGCATTGATCAGAATATCGGCACGGACAAGTTCCTGTTTCAAGACAGTAGGATCCCCGATATCCAGAAGTGAAATCTGACATCCGGTTTCTTTCCGGATTTTCTCAAGAAATGCTTCGGATTTCCAGAAGCTTGACTTTCGGACAAAAACAGAAATTTCTGAAACGCCGTCCAGTGCCGCCTGTGTGATAATGGCAGTGCCGGCACCTCCGGCACCGAGGATGACAAGATGCTTTCCTGAAACAGAAACGCCCGCCTCGGAAAGAGCCAGCATAGCGCCGCTTCCATCGGTGTTATAACCGGTCAAATGCCCGCTGTCGTTCACAATGGTATTGACTGCGCCGCAGAGACGTGCTTCTGTGGAGATTTCGTCCAGATACTGCATGACAGCAGTCTTGTTCGGCATGGAAACATTTGCTCCGCGCATCCGAAGGGTACGCATGGACTGAACAGCATCCGGAAGTGTTGTCTGGTCGATCTGAAATGCAAGATACACGTAATCCAGTCCCAGTTTCTCAAAAGCCGTGTTGTACATCAATGGGGATCTGGAATGGGACGCCGGATCGGCAAAGAAGCCTAAGAGTCCGGTATGCCCGCTGATTTGTAATGACATAGGGATTCCCTCTTTCTATCTGGTTTTGATTATGGTAAGATTATAAAGAATGAGAAAAAGAAAGTCAATCTATCACGGAAGGCGGAAAACAGGATGAAGCACATATTTTTAACCGGATTTATGGGGACAGGCAAGACAACGATTTCAGGAAGTCTGAAAGAACTCCTGCATATGGATGTGATCGATATGGATCAGGCAATCGAAGATATGGAACAGATGCCGATTCCGGAGATCTTTGCACAGAAGGGAGAGGAGTATTTCCGGCAGTGCGAGACCGGGTTTCTGAGAAAGCTGAAAGAAAGAGAAGGAGCCATCATCTCCTGCGGCGGCGGCGTGCCTCTGCGAGATGAGAACGTGGAGGCCATGAAAGCGTGCGGCATTGTAGTCCTTTTGACCGCCAGTCCTGAGACGATCTATGAAAGAGTAAAGGACAGCCATGACAGGCCGCTTCTGGAACAGAACAAAACGCCGGAATATATCCGGGAACTGCTGGATAAAAGAGAGCCGTATTATCAGAGGGCGGCGGATCTGGAAGTTTCCACAGACGGAAAGAGTGCAGGGCAGATTGCAGAAGAAATAAAAAAATTTCTTGACAGCAGTAAAGCAGTGTGATAAAGTATATCCAAGATTTATATTTCAAACCGATGAGAAAGAAGAGTAGATCATCAGGCGATATCACAGAGAGCGGCAGATGGTGGAACTGCTGTATGGAGCGGATGATTGAATGGACTTTCGAGGGCAGCCTGAAAGCCGCATGGCAAGTATGGTTTGTCGGGAACCGAACCCGTTATCAATCAGGAGTGTATGTTAGTACATGAGAAAGTGGGCATCAGATGCCAATTTGAGTGGTACCGCGATAATAAGATGATTATTACCGTCTCAAGCAGAAGCTTGGGGCGGATTTTTATTTGAAGAAAAGATTTACAGACTTCTTTGAAGGGTTCCACTTCCTTTCTTACTGACAAGGGCCGGATGTTTGGCATACAACATCCGGAAGAATCATCATATTTTATGTAGTAGAAAAGGAGAAAACAATATGAAAAAGAAAATGGTAACCGTATTATTAAGTGCAGTGATGGCAATGGGACTTCTGGCAGGATGTGGAAGCGGTGATGGAAGCAGCTCGGGAGATGCGGAATATACAATTGGTATTTCCCAGTTTGCGGAGCATGGATCTCTGGATAACTGCAGAGAAGGCTTTATAGAAGGACTGAAAGAAGAAGGTATTGAAGAAGGAAAGAATCTGAAAATTGAATATAAAAACGCGGCAGCGGATCAGGGAACGACAAAACAGATCAGTGATGCATTTGTATCCGACAAAGTAGATCTGATCTGCGGAATTGCGACACCAAGTGCTCAGGCATCATTTAACTCTGCGTTGAATGCAGACATTCCTGTGATTTATACAGCTGTGACAGATCCGGTAGCTGCAAAGCTGGCTGATGAGGATGGTACTCCGGTTGGAGAAGTGACAGGAACAAGTGACGAGCTTCCGATTAAGGAGCAGCTGGAAATGATCCGTCAGATTCTTCCGGACGCGAAAAAGATCGGAATTCTCTATACAACAAGTGAAGCAAATTCCGTATCTGCGCTGGAAACATACAAAGAGCTGGCAGGAGATTATGACTTTGAGATTGTGGAAAAAGGCGTGACCCAGACAGCGGATATCTCTCTTGCAACTGAGGAGCTTTTAAGCGAAGTGGACTGTCTGACAAACTTGACGGACAATACTGTCGTCAATTCCCTTGCGACGATTCTTGACAAGGCGAACGCACAGAACATACCGGTATTTGGAAGTGAAATTGAGCAGGTAAAACTTGGATGTGTAGCAGCAGAGGGACTGGATTATATCGAACTTGGAAAGCAGACCGGAAAGATGGCGGCGCAGGTATTAAAGGGAGAAAAGAAAGCGTCCGAAATGAATTACGAGACAATTTCAGAACCTGGACTTTATGTCAATACAAAAGCAGCGGAAAATCTTGGAATTACGTTGGATGAAAGCCTGGTAAGCCAGGCGGTGGAAAGTTTCGATGAAATTTCCGCATCATAAAGGAAGAAAACGGGAGGCAGACAGATGAACCTTATTGTAACAACAGTAGAGCAGGGCCTGATTTACGGGATCCTGGCACTTGGAGTCTATATCACTTACAAGATTCTGGATTTTCCGGATCTGACCGTGGACGGCAGTTTCCCTCTGGGTTCTGCCGTGACGGCGGCTTTAATTGTCAAAGGAGTCAATCCGTATCTGACTCTGGTGATTTCCTTTGGGGCAGGAGTACTGGCAGGAGTCTGTACGGGATTGATTCATGTAAAATTCAAGGTCCGGGATCTGCTGTCCGGAATTATCATGATGACCGCGCTCTGGACGATCAATCTTCGACTTGCCGGAACAGCAAACGTGCCGATTTTTGGAGAAAAGAGTATTTTTGATAACGAGTTGATGGATGGAATTTTTACGGGATCTCTTTCTTCTTACAAAGTGTGTGTGATTTCCCTGGTGATTGCGTTGATTGCCAAAATCATTCTTGATCTGTATATGAAGACAAAATCGGGATTTCTGCTCCGGGCGGTGGGCGATAACGCAAATCTTGTGACGTCCCTTGCCAAGGATCAGGGAAATGTCAAGATCCTCGGTCTTGCTATTGCGAATGGACTTGTATGTCTCTCGGGCAGTATTTTCTGTCAGGAACAAAGAGTGTTTGAGATTTCCAGCGGTACCGGTGCGATTGTTATCGGGCTTGCAAGCGTGATTATCGGAACCAGCCTGTTCAAGAGCCTGACGTTTATGAAAGCAACCACGGCGGTTCTGATTGGTTCCGTCATCTATAAGGCCTGTGTTGCGGCAGCGCTGAAGTTCTTTGAACCGCAGGATATGAAGCTGATCACGGCAGTATTGTTCCTGATCATACTGATCATCGGAATGGAAAGAAAGAAGAAGGTAAAAGGAAATGCTTGAATTAAGAGGAATTACGAAATATTATAATCCGGGCACTATCAATGAAATGTGTCTGTTTCAGGATTTCAACCTGACTGTCCGGGAAGGAGAGTTTGTCTCTGTTGTAGGAAGCAACGGGTCCGGAAAGACTTCCATGCTGAATATTCTCTGCGGAAGTATCCCGGTGGAGTCGGGGCAGATCCTGATGGACGGTGAAGATATCACAAAAATGAAAGAATATAAAAGGAACCGTAGAATCGGAAGAGTGTATCAGAACACTGCCATGGGAACCTGCCCGTCCATGACGATTCTGGAAAACATGTCTCTTGCGGACAATAAAGGAAAGTTTTATGGACTTGGAAGAGGGATCAACAAAGGACGGAAAGAGCATTACAGGGAACTGCTCCGGCAGCTTAACCTGGGACTGGAAGATAAGATGGACGTCAAAGTCGGAAGCCTTTCCGGCGGCCAGCGCCAGGCCATGGCTCTTCTGATGTCCACGATGACCCCGATAGATTTTCTGATTCTGGATGAGCATACGGCGGCGCTGGATCCGAAGACGGCGGAGACCATTATGGAACTGACCGATAAGATTGTAAAAGAAAAGCAGCTTACGACCATCATGGTCACACATAATCTCCGGTATGCGGTAGAATACGGCAACAGGATGCTGATGATGCATCAGGGACGCTGTATTCTTGACAGATCAGGGAAAGAAAAAGAGGAGACAACAGTCGATACGATTCTGGAACTCTTTAATGAGATCAGTATTGAATGTGGAAATTAGAATAAACCAGGAAAAAGGATCAGAAGCAGAAGATTTGTTTTTGATCTTTTTTTTATTGTAGAATATTCAAAGGGGCACCCGGAATTCAGAATTGAATTTGACTTTCTGCGTTCAGAATAGTATGATGAAATTAATGCAAAACTTGTAAAATAAGGCAGAAAAAGGAGAACACGATGAAAAGAATCGCGAAATTTCAGAAAGTAAGTAAAGAACAGTTCCTGGAGGGGACAGAGGGGATTCTGACCGCAGAGGAGGCAGAGAAGGTGTATGAAGAGATCAGGCTTCCGAGAAGGGCAACAAAAGGCTCTGCGGGATATGACTTCTTCGCCCCGTATCCGGTCACGCTTGCACCGGGAGAGACGGTGAAAATCCCGACCGGCATCCGTGTCTGGATGGAGGAGGAATGGGTGCTGAAATGTTATCCGAGAAGCGGCCTTGGGTTCAAGTACCGCCTTCAGCTCAACAATACGGTCGGTATCATTGACAGTGATTATTACTACTCAGACAATGAAGGGCATATTTTCGCAAAACTGACCAATGATACCAATGAGGGAAAAACTGTGGAGCTGAAAGCAGGAGAAGGATTTATGCAGGGAATCTTTGTGGAATATGGCATCACCCTCGATGACGATGCTGACGGCATCAGAAATGGAGGTTTGGGCAGTACAACAAAATAAGAAGGAGGATGTGTAATGAATCTGGTACAGGAAGTCATGGATTATATCAGTCAGTATGATCCGGAAGTGGGAAAGGGACTGGAAGCGGAGCTGGCACGTCAGAGGAGAAATCTGGAGCTGATTGCGTCGGAGAATATTGTAAGTCCGGCGGTCATGCTTGCGATGGGAACAGTGCCGACCAATAAGTACGCGGAAGGATATCCGGGAAGACGCTATTATGGCGGATGTGAACATGTAGACGAGATTGAGACACTGGCAATCGAACGGGCCAGGAAGCTGTTTGGGGCGGAACATGCCTGTGTACAGCCTCATTCCGGTGCACAGGCCAATATGGCGGTTTATCAGGCATTTATTCAGCCGGGGGATACGGTGATGGGGATGAACCTGAATCATGGCGGGCATCTGACCCATGGTTCTCCGGTCAACCAGTCCGGAAAGCTTTATCATTTTGTACCATACAATGTCGGTGAGGATGGTTTTCTTGATTACGATGAGATCCGCAAAATTGCAAAAGAATGTAAACCGAAGATGATTGTAGCAGGTGCGTCCGCCTATCCAAGAGAGATTCGTTTTGATCTGTTTGCGGACATTGCAAAAGAAGTGGGCGCATACCTCTTTGTCGATATGGCGCACATTGCAGGGCTTGTTGCAGCGGGACTTCACCAGAGCCCGGTTCCATATGCGGATGTGGTGTCCACCACGACTCATAAGACATTAAGAGGCCCGAGGGGAGGTCTGATCCTCTGCAAGGAAGAATATGCAAAGCAGGTGGACAAGGCTGTATTCCCGGGCACACAGGGCGGACCTCTGGAACATGTGATTGCGGCAAAGGCCATCTGCTTTGGTGAGGCGCTGAAGCCGGAGTTCAGGAACTATCAGGAACAGATCGTGAAGAATGCCCATGCTCTTGCGGAGGCCATGCTGGAAGAGGGATTTGACCTCGTAAGCGGCGGCACGGACAATCATCTGATGCTGGTGGATTTAAGAAAGATGAATCTGACCGGAAAAGAGATGCAGAACCGGCTGGATGAAGTGTATATTACAGTCAATAAGAACGGAATCCCGAACGACCCGCAGAAACCGGGGATCACAAGCGGTATCCGGATCGGTACGCCGGCAGTGACAACACGGGGATTGAAAGAACCGGAAATGAAAGAGATCGCAGGACTGATTCGTCTTGCAGCAGTTGATTTTGAAAAGAACGCGGATCAGATCCGCAGGGCGGTGACCGACATCTGCGGCAGATATCCGATCTATCAATAACAGATGAATCCGCAAATCATATCAGGCGGACAGCATACCGTTAACGGGTATGCTGTCCGTTTTAAATATGTGGTTGATTACAGCTTCCAACTCTGACTGATGTCCTGCAGTCCTGCCATATGAGGGTAGATAGTGCCGGACTGAAGAAGTTCTTTTGGAGTTCCCTGTTCCGCAACAGTTCCTTCGGAAAGAACCACGACCTTGTCGGCACCGCTTACTGTCCGCATACGGTGTGCAATGACGAGAACAGTTTTCTCTTTGATCAGACGGGAAAGAGCGCTTTGAATCAGCGTTTCGTTCTCGACGTCCAGACTTGCGGTGGCCTCGTCCAGAAGAATGATCGGGGCGTCTTTCAGAAAGGCCCGTGCGATGGAGATACGCTGCCGTTCACCGCCGGAAAGTTCGCATCCATTTTCTCCGATCATGCTGTTGTAACCGTCCGGAAGCCGGAGAGCAAACTCTTCACAGTTTGCCAGTCTTGCGGCAGCCAGGACTTCAGCGTCTGTGGCGTCTTTTCGTCCGATCCGGATATTCTCCATGATTGTATTATTAAACAGGGTCACGTCCTGAAAGACGATGGAGTAAAAGGAAAGCAGTGTTTCCGGATCCACTTTGGAGATGTCCATACCTCCCACGGTGATGGTTCCACGCTGAATATCCCAGAAACGGGCAGCCAGACGGGAGACGGTTGTCTTGCCGCCGCCGGACGGGCCGACCAGGGCAGTAACTTCCCCCTGCTTTGCAGTGAAGGATACGTCTTTTAAAATGGTTTCTCCGGTATTGTAGGAGAAGCCTACATGATCGAAGCGGATATCATATCCTTTGTTGGTCAGGTCTTTGCTTCCGGTCTGTACCGGGTGATCGAGAATCTCGTTCATACGGCTGATATTTGTCCTGCTGGAAATGACGGCGGCCAGATTCTGGAGTGCGCCTTCCAGCGGAGAGTAAAGACGGGATACTACAAGCAGAAACATAAAAAACAGAGGAATATCGATCTCCCCGCGGATCAGAAGCACGGATCCGGTCAGAGCGGTGGTGGCGATTCCAAATTTCAGAATCAGGGTGGAAGATACGACAAAAAGGGCGGTGCCAAGCTCCGTTACAATATGGCGTTTTTCCGACTCGTCGATTTTCCGGTACAGACCGGTAAGATAGCGGTGCTCTGCGTTATATGCTTTCAGATCCTGCATACTTTCGATACATTCCTGGACGCCCTTCTCCAGTGCAACGTTGGCAGCCACCGCTTTCCGGTTGAAATATTCCTGAATCCGGGCAGAAAAGAGAGTAATGGCAAAGGCAACAGGAAGGACCCAGATCGCGGCAAGGGCCATTTTTACATTGAAAAACAGCAGGCAGACCGCAACGAGGGTGGTTGAAATCAAGGATCCGAACAGGGCGGGCACATAGTGGGAAAACGTAGTCTCCAAGGTGGCACAGTCTCCCATGATGGAATTGGTCAGATCGGCGAGATCTTTTTTTCCGAAGAAGGAGAGGGGGATCTTCCGGAGCTGTTCGGCCAGCGAGATCCGCCGCACACCGCTTTCCACATAGGTTGCCAGATAAGTGGCATTATACTGAAACCAGGTGACGACAAAAATCAGAACCAGGCATGCGGCACATCCTGCCAGATAAAAGAGGATCCGGCTGCCGTTTACGCCTCCGGCCATCATGTCAAGCACAAACTGGTATAAAAGTCCGACCGGAAACATAAAGGAAAGATCCTGCAGGACACAGGCCAGACAACCTTTGATCAGGTCAATGGCTCCCTGACGGGATAATGCAAATCGTCTTTGTAATTTCTGAATCATACTTTCTCCTCCTTTTCGATTTTCCATTCCGCCGCTTCGGAATAGTTCCGCCACATATGGGCAAACAGTCCGTTTTTTTGAAGCAGTTCTGCGTGAGTGCCGCTTTCCGTGATTTTCCCATCCTGCATGACATAAATACAGTCTGCTCCGGTGATGGAAGAAAGCCGATGGGCAATCATGAGCACGGTCTTGCCTCTGGAGAGTGTGGAGAGTGCCTGCTGTACACGGACTTCGTTATCGGGATCCGCAAATGCGGTGGCCTCATCCAGGATCAGGACAGGCGCGTTTTTCAAAATCGCCCGGGCAATGGCGATCCGCTGCTGTTCACCGCCGGACAGGTAGATGCCGTCCGCACCGATGACCGTGTCAATGCCGTCCGGAAGCTTTTCGATGATATCCATACACTGGGCGGCTTCCAGTGCCTGAAATACCTCCTGCCGGGAAGCATCAGGCCTTGCCATCCGGACATTTTCCAGAATGGAGGCCTTGATCAGCCGACTGTTCTGAAAGACAAAGGATACCTGATTCATCAGATCTTCTTTTGAAATCTGCCGGATATCCACATCTCCGATCAGCACCCGGCCTTTCTGAGGATCAAAGAATCTGGCAGCGATGCCGGCAAGCGTTGTTTTGCCGCCGCCGGAAGGACCAACCAGGGCGGCGACCTGCCCGGATGGAATGGACAGGGAAAGGTCGCTGAGAGCATCTTTCTGGCCGTCGTAACTGAATGTCACATGTTCCAGAGTGATAGAATGGCTGGAAGGGATTGTATGGGCAGCACTTTCGGCAAGGGGCTTTTCATCCAGGATGGTATCGATGCGGGAGAGGGCGTCCGTGACAATCATTGCATCTTCGCTCATGAACATGATTTTGGTCAGGGTTGTTCCGATTACCGGCGTAATAATAATATAAAAAATCAGATTCAGAAGAAGGTTGTTTGACACGCCGTTTCTGGACAGAAAGATTCCGCCTGCAATCAAAAAGGCAAAGACGCCGTTGATGGCTGTGGTATAAAACATCATTGGAAGCCGCAGCGTCTTCGTATAGGCGATCACCCATTTCTCATAGTTGTCAATGGAAGCTTTGAACCGTTTGAAGGTATAGACACTCTGGCCAAAGGTCTTGACAACAGGAATACCGCGGACGTACTCTACCGCTTCATTGGACATGTCTGAGAGGGCGTTTTGGTACTCTTTCATTTTTGCCTCCATATCCGGCCCTGTCATTTTCATCATAATCAGAAAGCCGAGTATGACAGGGATGAGACTTAAAAGCCCGAGACGCCAGTCAAATACGAGAAGCAGAAAGAGAAGACCAACGGGAGTTGCAATGGCTCCGGCCTTGTCCGGAAGACGGTGAGCAAGATATGTCTCCGCGGCGGCGCTGGATGTGTTGACAATTCGGCGGAGTTTTCCGCTGCCGTATTTTTCGATGGTGCCAAGCGGGAGAGAAGCAATATGGCGCAGGAGCTCTTTCCGGATGTTGGAAGCAATCCGGAATGCGCTAAGATGAGAACACATCAGCGCAGCAATGTAGACCAGAACAGAAAGTACTGCAAAAAGCACAGCACTCCAGCCATAGGACGCTGTCTGGTCTGCCCTGAAAAAATCAGGGGCTGCTTCCAGAAGATCATGGATGATACGCCAGATGTACCAGAAAGGGACAAGTGCCAGAAGCGCACTGACCACTGACAAAATCCATGAAAGCCATGTCAGGATTTTGTGACCGCCGGCATAGGACAAAAGCCGCGATAAATTTGACTGTTTTTTCATGATAAACCTCCTTATAAAAAGTGTCGGATGCTGTCCGAATACCTGCCAAGCCCGGCC
Source organism: Drancourtella sp. An57 (assembly GCF_002161525.1). Lineage (NCBI taxonomy): Bacteria > Bacillati > Bacillota > Clostridia > Eubacteriales > Oscillospiraceae > Drancourtella > Drancourtella sp. An57. The sequence goes on along the minus strand of NZ_NFHY01000008.1, from coordinate 82,475 downwards.
GGAACATACAGGAACGGAGAAGCAGCCGGAGTCCGCTATAAAAAAGTTAGCACAAACTAACCTCTGGATAAAAATTACAGGGCTTACTGCCCCATAATCTTCAGCCATCCTGCAGTATAAAATTCCCGCATCTCTTCGAGATAGTTTTCCGCTTTTGGAAGCGGCATTTCATGGATAATAAGCTCAAAAAAAGCATTAAACATTCCGGTCACAAGGATGTGTTCCAGATGCTCATCAATCGGCGGTGCGGGTCTTCCAAGTGACTTCAGCACATTCAGATAGTCATGAGTCGCCTGAAGCTCGATTCTTACCATTTCATCAATCATACCGGCAAAGCGTGTGCCTGTGGAATGACAGAGAATCAATTTGAACTCCTTCAGATGAGAATAGGCATACAAAAGCATCTCGCGCATACATGAGCCGGACGTGATGCCTACCTGGTCAGGCTGAGCTTCCGCCGGAAGAGAAGCGAATTCCTGTTGAGCGCTGCAGAAACAGTTCATGAAATACTCATACTGTTCTCCGACGAGAGCTTCGAACAGAGCTTCCTTACTGGAAAAATATCCGTAAAAGGCTCCGGTGGTTACACCAGCCTGTTTCACGATATTCCTAAGAGAAGCTGATTGAAATCCCTTTTCCAGGAATTCGTCCATTGCTGCTGTCAGGATAGCCTGCAATGTGTCTGGTTTTGTTTCATTCATGCGGATCCCCTTCTATATAACACTGCTATATATCACTGTTATATTACAAAAGAAATGGAAAGATGTCAATAGAAGAAGGGGATTTTCCTGAGAATAAACAAAAGGCAGATTCCGAAATGTGTCTGAAACAGGACTCTGCATTCATGCAGAGTCCTGTAAATCTTATCTTTTATTTCCCATGCAGAACGTGGCAACAACGCCAGGGCCGGTATGGCTTCCGATGACAGTTCCGATCACGTTGATCAGAATGTTATCGATTCCGTATTTTTCCCGGATCAGACCGGCGACATATTGGGCATCTTCCTCGCAATCCCCATGTGTGATCATGACAATTTCATTGTCCCAGCCCTTCATCTGCTCCTCCATGATATCGACGATCTTGTGCAGGGAGCGCTTGCGTCCCCGTTCTTTTCCGATGACACTGAGTTTTCCTTCATTGTCCATGTGGATCATAGGCTTGATCTTTACCATGGTTCCAAGGACGGCGGTAGCTTTGGAAACACGGCCTCCCCGGTGCAGATGGTTCAGATCATCCACTGTAACATTGTGGCAGACGTGAAGCTTGTTCTCCTCTGCCCAGGTCACGATCTCATCGTAAGTTTTCCCTTCTTTTTTAAGCTTCAGAACATAGTAGAGAAGCAGTGCTTCGCCAAGACATGCACAAAGAGAATCGATCACGGTGATCCGTGCTTCAGGATAGTCTTCCATCAGATCCTGCGCGGCCATCCGTTCACTGTTCAGGCTTCCACTTAATCCGGAAGAAAATCCGATGTGGATAATATCTTTGCCTTCTTTTATGATAGGTTCAAACAGTTCCCTTGCCTGACCTGGTGTCACCTGGGACGTAGTCGGAAGAGAACCTCTTCTGATGCGGTCAAAAAATTCTTTTTTTGAAATCCCCTCCATATCCGGATAGGTTTCGCCGTCAATGGTATATGATAATTTCAGCGTCGGAATATTACGCTCTTCCAGCCATTCTTTTGGAAGATCGACGGTGCTGTCCGTAGTAATAACAAACTCTCTCATTGCTGTAACCTCCTCATCCTGCTTTTTACTTATCATACCATTTTTCAAGGCATGAAGCAAAAGATTTTATGCTGGAGGCTGTAATTTAATTCCTGCGGATATTCAGATAGCTTCGTCCGGAAACCGTACGGTTAAAACAGATGGAACACACGATAATGATGCACCCCGCCGCAAAACCGATCCAGTCAAATAAGGCCGTGAGCGTGAGAAGAAGAAGGCGCATGAATTTTAATGCATACCCCAGTTCAAAATTGGGCTGGGTATAGTTTGCCACAGCAACAAAGGCCATGTAAAGCATGATTTCGGAATTAAACCATCCGGATTGAACGGAAAATTCCCCCATCACAATACCGGCGATAACACTGAGAGGAGTACTGAGCATGCTGGGTGTGTTGAGAGCTGCCAGCCGCAGTCCGTCAATGGAAAGCTCCAGCAGCAGAAGCTGAAAGTACAAGGGGATATTTACAGTAGACCTCACAAGCACAAAATCGAAAATTTCCGGTATCCACTGCGGATTCTGCATAAAAAGCAGGAAAAGTGGCGTGAGAAAAATGGTCATCAGAGTAATCAGACCGCGGGAAATCTTCAGATAAATCCCGGTCAGTGTTGGAAAATAATAATCGTTTGCCTCCTCGATCATATCAAAGATAGATGTCGGCAGAATCATCGCGGAAGGAGAGGTATCTACAAGCAGAATGATTTTTCCCTCCAGAAGACAGGCGGCAGCAGTATCCGGACGCTCTGTATACTTGAACTTCGGAAATGGATTATACCACTTTCTTTTAAAGAGAAGCTCGGCAAGACTCTGCTGATTCATTTTCAGATCTTCTTCCTGCATTGCTTCCAGTTTTTGTGTAAGAAGTGAAAGCAGGTTCTGATCTACCCGGTCAGACATATAGCAAAGAGCGACATCTGTCCGGGAAGACTTCCCGATTTCCGTCATTTTCATAGTCAGATGCGGATCGCGAATCCTTCTTCTCATTAATGCGGTGTTAAAGACAATTGTTTCCACAAATCCATCTCTGGATCCCCGGAGTGATTTGTCCTGTGCTGGTTCGTCCACACTTCTGGAAGGATAGGTTCTGCAGTCAATGGCAATGCAGGATTCAAAGCCGTCTACAAAAAGACAGGAGACTCCGGATAAAATATTCTTTATAATTTCATCATATTCTGAAAAAGTATCGATTTCTACATACGAGATCATTGTTCTGGAAAGCTCGGTCGCCGTTTTCGGCATTTCTTCCGGTGTGAGTTTAAAGAGCGTATCCATAACTTTGGACATGACTTCATCTTTCATAAATCCGTCGATAAAGAAAAAGCAGCTTTCACGTCCGCCGATGATCATATCGCGTTCTATAATGTCAAAGCTTTCTTTTACCGGAAGGATTTCATTAATATAAGAAATATTTTCCTGTATCATCTTGGAAATCTTCATTAGACTGTTCCTCCGTTTTTCCTGTTTCAGTATGGAGTTTTTCCGAAATGGAGAAAAAGTATGCAAAAAAGCGGGCACAGTATCGAATAATACTGTGCCCGCCAAAGAACTCTTTTTAAACTATACCCAGTGAAATACGGAGCTTAGCAGGATTGCGACAAGGAAAAGCGGAGCGATCCATTTAATCATGACAGAGAAAAGCTTTTCGCTTTTGAATGTTCTGCTGCTCAGACGTACTTCTTCGCCGATAGCCTCCGGTTTGATAAAGAAACCTACAAAAATGCAGGTGAAAAAGGCTACAACAGGCATCATCACGCTGTTGCTGATAAAATCCATGAAGTCCAGAATCGAAAGATTCAGAATTTTGACGAAGCTTAACGGCCCAAATCCCATAGAAGAAGGAGCGCCGAGAATCAGTGCGCATACGGCTACGGTAAGCGCTGAACGTTTCCGGGTCCAGTGCAGTCTGTCGCAGATAATCGAGACAATCGTTTCCATCAGGGAGATGGAAGAAGTCAGTGCGGCAAACAATACAAGGAGGAAAAATACAGCTCCGATCAACTCTCCGAAAGGCATGTTTGCAAATACTTTTGGAAGTGTGACAAACATCAGGCCGGGACCTGTCTGAAGAGCGTCCTTGCCGGAAAAGACGAATACAGCAGGGATAATCATGAGACCGGCAAGAAACGCAAAGCCGGTGTCAAAAATTTCGATCTGCCGTACGGAAGATTCCAGGTTATTGTCTTTCTGCATGTAGGAGCCATATGTTACCATGATTCCCATGGCAAGGGACATAGAGTAAAACAGCTGTCCCATGGCAGCGAGGACGGTTTTGGTTGAAAAATCTTTCAGGTTCGGTTTCAGATAGTAGGCGACACCTTCACCGGCTCCTGGCAGTGTGATGCAGTATACCGCAATTCCGACTGTCAGGATTACGAGTACAGGCATCATAAACTTGCTGACCTTTTCGATTCCTTTTTCCACGCCCAGAAGGACAATAACAGCTGTGGCGGCGAGAAAAAGAAAAAACCAGCCCAGCGGCTCGACAGGAGAAGCGATAAAATCAGTATAATAGGTATCGGCTGCAGCTGACTTTCCTCCTCCTGTCAAAAAGACTGCAAGATATTTTGTAACCCATCCGCCGATTACGGAATAATAAGGAAAGATGATGATCGGCACAAGGGATGCCAGAATTCCGAGAAACCCAAAACGATGATCCAGTTTTTTGAATGCACCAATGGCGCTTAATCCGGTTTTTCGTCCGATGGCGATTTCCGCAAGCATCAGAGAAAAACCAAAAGTGACAGTAAGAATCAGATAAACCAGAAGGAAAGTTCCTCCGCCGTATTGTGCTGCCAGATAGGGAAAACGCCAGATATTCCCAAGACCTACAGCAGATCCGGCCGCAGCAAGAACAAAGCCGAGCCTGCTGGAAAAATTACTTCTTTCTTTCATTTGTACCCCCAAATTCCCAACAATTTATTTTTTTATCACTTTAAAGTGAGTGTGTATATTATGTCACAGAGACGTGTAAAAAACAAGAGAAAAATAGAAAGGTCAGATTTCTAAAAAAAGTATTTGACAGAAAAAGAAAGCTGTGCTAAAATAACAGCTGTGTGAAAAGAAAGCAGAGTATCCACTCTCACCGCAGCACGAAAGAGTGACTGATGGTTTGATATAGAATTACAATCGTTATCTCTATATTTTATATCAGAGAGCCCGGTTTGTAAAGATAGATCATGTGGATAGTCTGTGCTATCCATTTTTTTATGGCAAGGAATGAGTATTCAAACATGGAGGTGTACAACAATTAGCGATTTAATGATTAACGAACAGATCCGCGACAGAGAAGTGCGGCTGATCGGACAGGATGGAGAACAATTAGGAATTATGTCTGCAAGAGAAGCGCAGAAGATCGCGCAGGAAGCCGAGCTTGATCTCGTGAAGATTGCTCCAACAGCAAAGCCGCCGGTATGCAAGATTATCGATTACGGCAAATACAAATACGAGCAGACAAGAAAAGAAAAAGAGGCAAAGAAAAAGCAGAAGACTGTAGATGTAAAAGAAGTTCGATTATCTCCAAATATTGATACGAATGACTTGAACACGAAAGTAAACAATGCAAGGAAGTTTATCCAGAAAGGGAATAAGGTAAAAGTTACACTTCGTTTCCGCGGACGTGAAATGGCTCATATGCAGCAGAGCAAACATATTCTGGATGATTTTGCGGAACACCTGAAAGAGATTGCGGTTGTAGAAAAGCCGGCAAAGCTGGAAGGAAGAAGCATGAGCATGGTTTTAACTGAAAAACGTTAAAAATAAATTTTATAATTTAAGGAGGATCATTATTATGCCAAAAATTAAAACAAATAGAGCAGCTGCAAAGCGCTTTAAAAAAACAGCAACAGGACAGTTAAAGAGAAATAAAGCTTACAAGAGCCATATCTTAACAAAGAAATCTACTAAGAGAAAAAGAAATCTTAGAAAATCTATCATTACTGATTCTACAAATGTAAAGAACATGAAGAAAGTATTACCATACTTATAAGAGTTGGAAGAATAGAAGGAGGAGTAAGACATGGCAAGAATTAAAGGCGGAATGAACGCAAAGAAGAAACATAATAGAGTATTAAAACTGGCGAAAGGATACAGAGGAGCACGTTCCAAACAGTACAGAGTTGCAAAACAGTCTGTTATGAGAGCTCTTGCAAGCTCCTACGCAGGACGTAAGCAGAGAAAACGTCAGATGCGTCAGCTCTGGATCGCTCGTATCAACGCGGCAGCAAGAATGAACGGATTATCCTACAGCAAGATGATGCATGGATTAAAGGTTGCAGGTGTAGAGATCAACAGAAAGATCCTTGCGGATATGGCAATCAACGATGCGGAAGGATTTACAGCATTAGCAGAACTTGCAAAAGCAAATCAGGCTTAAGATAGAACTGGAAAAACAGAGGAAACCTCCTCTGTTTTTTTGATGCCTGAAAATGTGGTTCCGAGACTGGCTGTATCCGGCTTGCAGGATATGAATAATAAACTGAAATTATGAAATAATAAGAATATATCATTTTTCTTTATTGAAACTCTGTGTTATGATCATCACTGAAAAGAAAATAGAAGCGGAGGAAATAGAATGTACGATATTTGTGTCATTGGAGCGGGGCCGGCAGGAATCAGCAGTGCGGTATATGCCGCAAGCAGAGGGTTAAAAACCATTGTCTTAGAACAGAAAAAGGTAGGAGGACTTCTTGGAAGTGTGTCGACTGTCACTCATTATGCAGGAATTCTTGCGGACGAAACAGGTGAGAGTTTTTCCCTTAGACTGAAGGAACAGGCCGAACGTGCGGGAATCGAAATTGCAATGGAAAAAGTAGTAGAAGCAGATCTTTCCGGAGCGGTAAAACGGATCGTGACAGAAGGAACGACATACGAAGCGAAGGCGGTAATCATTGCAGCAGGAACGACGCCAAGAAAGCTTGGTATTCCGGGAGAAGATACATTTGCGGGACGTGGAACAGGGCTGAATCCGGCAAAAGATGCAAAGAAGTACGAAGGCAGAGAAGCATTTGTTGTGGGCGGAGCAGACGGAGCGGTGAAAGAAGCGCTTTTTCTTTCGAAATTTGCTTCTAAAGTAACGATTATCCACTTTGAAGATACGCTGGGAGCAATTCCGGAATTTACAGAGAAAGTAAAACGGACGGCGAATATGGAGGTGCGCCTTCACAGCAGACTGTCCCGGATTGAAGGAGAGGGGCAGGCGGATCGAATTGTTATTGAAGACGAACATACGAAAGAGCAGGAGTGGATTGAGGCGCCGGGATGTGCGGTCTATATCTATGCTGGTTCAACGCCGAATACATCGCTCTATCCGGAACTGGAGAAAAAAGACGGGTATCTTGTAACCAACGAAAAACAGGAGACGAATCTGCCGGGGGTATATGCGGCGGGGGATATCTGTGTCAAACTTGTACGACAGGCGGCCACAGCAGTAAGTGACGGGGCGGTTGCTGCGATTTGGGCGGCAGCGTACGTCAGAAGCCTGTCATAATAATAAAGAAAGAAGCGAAAAGACAAGCGGAAAGAAAAAAAGATTTCTTTCTGCTTTTTTTTGTTTTGGAGTGCGGAAAGAGTAGAAGCTAAAAATCCTTCCTTTATTCAAAAAAGAAAAAGCTGAAATCCTGCATAAAATGAGGATTTCAGCTGAATAATGAAAAATGCGGAAGATGGGACTTGAACCCACACGACTGCAATAGTCACAAGATCCTTAGTCTTGCTCGTCTGCCAGTTCCGACACTTCCGCATGTGACTGCCTTATCGGCTGTCCGTAGATTATATTACTACAAGTAAAAGAAAATGTCAATATAAAAATTAAAAATAATTGAAAAATGTATATTTTTTAATCAATAGATACAATTTATCATCAGATCGTGCTATAATAGAAAATAACACATTCTGATCAAAAAAGCAGAGCCTGACCTGCAGCACTCTGCTTTCAAGATGCGGAAGATGGGACTTGAACCCACACGACTGCAATAGTCACAAGATCCTTAGTCTTGCTCGTCTGCCAGTTCCGACACTTCCGCATGTGACTGTCTTTCGACCGTCCGAAAGATATATTACTACAGATCAGAGGGAATGTCAACAAAAAAATATAATTATTTTGTAGCATGAGGAGGAAGGACGATGTTAGAGAAAATTGACTTGTCGAAAAAAATGAAGAAACCGGAATACAAAGAAGAGATTCAGACACTTTCGATCAGGCTTGGGGAACTGCAGAGAGCCTGCCAGAGTGCCAAAATTCCGGTGATGATAGTATTTGAAGGCCTGGATGCGTCTGGAAAAGGAGTGCAGATCGGCAAGCTGATCCAGGCATTGGACCCGCGGGGCTTTGAAGTGTTTGCAGTCAAAAAAGAAACAGAAGAAGAAAAGTTCTATCCTTACATGAAGCGTTTCTGGACGAAGATCCCGGAGCGGGGCAAGATATCTATTTTTGACACGAGCTGGTACCGGAAGGTGCTTGGGGAGCGGTTTGAAAATCAGATGTCCAAAGGGGAAGTCGCCAAAGCATACCATACTATCCAGAATTTTGAAAAAGAACTGACTGATGACGGTATGGTGATTATTAAACTTTTCCTTTATATCAGTAAAAGGGAGCAGAAAAAGCGGTTTGAAAAGCTGACATCTTCCAGAGAAAGTGAATGGAGAGTGACAGGAAATGACTGGCGCAGAAACGAGGAATATGATGCATATCTCCAGGTGAACGAAGAGATGCTGGCAAAGACGGATACGGACTTTGCTCCTTGGACGATCGTGGAGGCAACGGATAAGAGATATGCTGCCGTCAAGATTTACAAGACGGTGATCAAGGCTCTGGAAGCTACGGTGGAACGGAAGCCGGAGGAAGAAGAAAAAGCATCGGAACTGGATGAAAAGCCGGTAGAGTCTGTATTGAATAAAGCTGATTTGTCCCTGTCCTACACAAGAGAAGAATATGAGAAGAAAAAGAAAAAGCTTCAGAAAGAACTGACAAAACTTCATGGGGAGTTGTACCGCAGAAGAATTCCGATGATCCTCGGATTTGAAGGGTGGGACGCCGGAGGAAAGGGCGGTGCCATCAAGAGGCTGACTCAGGCACTTGATCCGAGGGGATATGTCGTGATTCCGACGGCAGCTCCGAACGACTGGGAGAAAAAGCATCATTACCTGTGGAGATTCTGGATTAAGATGCCGAAGAAAGGACATATTACCATTTTTGACCGGACCTGGTACGGACGGGTGATGGTGGAACGGATTGAAGGATTCTGCACAAAGCAGGAGTGGAAACGTGCCTATAAGGAAATGAATGATATGGAAGAACAGCTTGCGGATTCCGGCGCGATTGTAATGAAATTCTGGATGCAGATCGATAAAGACGAACAGGAGCGGAGATTTAAAGAACGCCAGGCAAATCCGGCGAAACAGTGGAAGATTACGGACGAAGACTGGAGAAACCGGGAAAAATGGGATCTATATGAAAGAGCTGTTGAAGAGATGCTCGTGAAAACATCAACCCCGTCTGCACCTTGGATTATTGTAGAAGGAAATGATAAGTACTATGCGAGAATCAAAGTGCTTGAGACGGTAGTAGAAGCAATCCGCAGGCGGCTTTCTGAAGAAAAAGAGAAATAAAAAACAGTCTTTCATCGCTTTTTTGAAAAAATTAAAAAAAGAAAAAGGAAATCAACATCTTTTGTCGAATATATAATTTGTAGGAGAATGTACACAGGCAAGAAGGAAGGGAAAGACGTGTATTATTCAGAAGACGTGATAGAAGAAGTAAGAATGAAAAACGATATTATAGACGTGATTTCTTCTTATGTAAGACTGCAGAAAAAAGGAAATTCTTATTTTGGACTTTGTCCGTTTCACAATGAAAAATCCCCGTCCTTTTCTGTCAGCCGGGACAAGCAGATGTACTACTGCTTTGGCTGCGGGGCAGGAGGAAATGTGTTTACATTCTTGATGGAATATGAGCACTATTCGTTTACCGAGGCGCTCCGTTATCTTGCGGACAGAGCGGGAGTGGAGCTGCCGAAGGAACAGTATTCCAAAGAGGCAAAAGAAAGAGCAGATTTAAGAGAGACGCTTCTTGCGATCAACAAGCTTGCAGCAAAATATTATTTTGCACAGCTGAAGTCGGAAAAAGGGCGGCAGGCCTATCAATATCTGACCGACAGAGCATTGACAGAGGAGACCATCGTGCACTTCGGGCTCGGATATGCAAATAAATACAGCGATGATCTGAGCAGATTCCTGAAGTTGAAGGGCTATTCGGATGAGCTGATCGTGCAGTCCGGGCTTGCAAGTGTCGATGAGAAACAAGGAATTCATGATAAATTCTGGAATCGTGTGATGTTTCCGATCATGGACGCAAACAGCCGTGTTATTGGATTCGGCGGCCGTGTCATGGGTGACGGGAAACCGAAATATCTGAACTCCCCTGAGACTCCGATTTTTGATAAAAGCAGAAATCTTTACGGGCTGAACCGTGCAAGAAGTTCCAGAAAGCCTTATTTTCTGCTGTGCGAAGGGTATATGGATGTGATTGCGCTTCATCAGGCAGGATTTACCAATGCAGTTGCCTCCCTCGGGACTGCATTTACACCTGGACATGCATCTTTAATTAAGCGGTACGTTCAGGAAGTATATCTGACTTATGACAGCGATGAGGCAGGAACGAAGGCAGCCCTGAGAGCGATGCCGATTCTGAAAGAGGCGGGCATTACGGCGAAAGTGATCCGGATGGATCCGTATAAGGATCCGGACGAGTTTATCAAAAATCTGGGTGCGGCGGCTTTTGAAGAGCGGATCAGCAAAGCCAGAAACGGGTTTATGTACAGTCTGGAGGTGCTGGAACGTCAGTATGACATGAATTCCCCGGAAGGTAAGACCGGTTTCATGAAAGAGGCAGCGGCAAGACTTGGAGAATTTGAAGAGCAGATTGAAAGGGATAATTATACCGAGGCGGTTGCCAGAGCATATAAAGTAGCCTTTGAGGATCTGAAAAAGCTGGTGGCAAAGACGGCTATAGAGAAGGGGCTGGCAGCACCGGCCAGACGGCCGAAGCAGACTGCGGCTGTCAAGGAGAAGGAAGACGGAAATCTGAAGTCCCAGAAGATCCTTCTGACCTGGATGATTGATGATATGACAGTATTTTCTCAGGTGAAGAATTACATTACACCGGACGATTTCACCGGAAGCCTGTATAAGGAAGTTGCCTCACTGCTTTATGAGCAGTATGAAGAGGGAGATCTCAATCCTGCCCGCATTTTGAATCACTTTACGGATGAGGAAGAGCATCGGGAGGCCGCATCACTGTTTCATACAAAGATTCGTGAGCTATCCACGAAAGAGGAGCAGGAAAAGGCTCTCAAAGAGACGGTGATCAAGGTGAAAAACCACAGTATTGAAGAAGCGGGAAGAGCGCTGGACCCGACGGATATCAAAGGTCTTCAGAAGCTCATGGAAGCCAAAAAGGATCTGCAGAAACTGTATCAGATGCAGATATCCATAAAATAAAAGTATAGAACAAGCGATGAGAGGATGGACAAAAGCATGGAAGAAAACGTAGCAAAATTTGAGGAAAAGCTGAAAGAGCTGGTCGAACTTGGAAAAAAGAAAAAGAAAGTTCTGGAAATTCAGGAGATCAGTGATTTTCTGGCTGATCTGGAATTATCTTCAGAGCAGATGGAAAAGGTGTATGAGTATCTGGAGGCAATGAACATCGATGTGCTGCGTATTGGAAATGATGATGACCTGGACGCAGATATTGACGATCTGATTCTTGCAGAAGAAGAGGAAGAGGTCGATATGGAAAAGATCGATCTGTCTGTGCCGGACGGGATCAGCATTGAGGATCCGGTGCGTATGTACTTGAAAGAAATCGGAAAGGTTCCTCTTTTAAGTGCAGAAGAAGAGATTGATCTGGCCAAAAGAATGGCGGAAGGCGATGAGAGTGCCAAAAAGAGACTGGCAGAGGCGAACCTCCGTCTTGTAGTCAGCATTGCAAAGCGCTATGTCGGGCGGGGAATGCTCTTTCTGGATCTGATTCAGGAAGGTAATCTTGGTCTGATCAAGGCGGTTGAGAAGTTTGATTACCAGAAGGGATTTAAGTTCAGTACCTATGCGACCTGGTGGATCCGTCAGGCAATTACGAGAGCGATTGCGGACCAGGCGAGAACGATCCGTATTCCTGTTCATATGGTGGAGACGATCAACAAACTGATCCGGGTATCCAGACAGCTCCTTCAGGAGCTCGGAAGAGAGCCGCTTCCGGAAGAGATTGCAAAAGAACTGGACATGCCTGTGGACCGTGTCAGAGAGATTTTGAAGATTTCACAGGAACCGGTGTCTCTGGAGACACCGATCGGGGAAGAAGAGGACAGCCATCTTGGTGATTTCATTCAGGATGATAATGTGCCGGTTCCGGCGGAAGCTGCTGCCGCCACACTGTTAAAGGAACAGCTCAATGAAGTGCTGGATACACTGACAGACAGAGAACAGAAGGTCTTAAGACTGCGTTTTGGAATGAACGACGGCCGGGCAAGGACACTGGAGGAAGTCGGTAAAGAGTTTGATGTTACAAGAGAACGTATCCGTCAGATTGAGGCCAAGGCACTGAGAAAACTGCGCCATCCAAGCCGCAGCCGTAAATTAAGAGACTATCTGGATTAGGAGCGGAGCATGGAATTATCAAAGAGACTTCGGGCGGTCGCCGAGCTGGTGACGCCCGGATACAGAGTGGCAGACATCGGGACGGATCACGCGTATGTCCCGATCTGGCTGGTGCAAAACGGACGGATTCCATCCGCGGTTGCGATGGATGTTAACGAAGGGCCGCTCCAGCGTGCCAGAGAACATATCGGAGAATATGGGCTTGAAGAGCAAATCGGGACAAGAAGATCAGATGGACTCAAAGAACTGAGCATCCAGGAAGCAGACAGTATGATCGCCGCCGGAATGGGCGGCGCTCTTATTATACAGATTTTGTCGGCCTGTCCGGAAACGACGGCTTCGCTGAAAGAATGTATTCTCCAGCCGCAGTCGGAGATCGGGAAAGTCCGCCGGTTTCTGATTGAAAACGGATTTTCCATTGAGTATGAGAATATGATATATGAGGATGGAAAATACTACCCGATGATGAAGGCTGTTCCGGGGAAGAGGGAGCAGTTCCCGTACACGGAAGAGGAATATGAGTATGGAAGAGTTCTTCTGAAAGAGAAACATCCGGTTCTCCATGATTTTCTGAAACGGGAAATCCGGATCCGGACGAACATTCTGGAGAATCTGAGGAAGAGCCAGGATCCGTCGGAAAGTTCCAAAGCCCGGATCATAGAGATAGAAAAAGAACTGAAGCAGCTGTATGCAGCAGAAGGCAGGTACCGGTAAAAGGAGAGGCAAGATGAAGGTAAAAGAAATCCGAAATATTTTGGTGGAGGCTGCACCGGAGAGTTATGCGCTTGACTGGGATAACAGCGGTCTCATACTTGGAAGAGAAGAAAAGGAGGTCCAAAAGGTCCTGATTACGGTTGATGTCGATGATGCTGCCGTGGAGACGGCACTGGAAATCAAGGCGGATATGATCCTTTCTCATCATCCGCTTCTGTTCCGGGCTGTGAAGCGGATTACGGATGAAGCGTTTATCGGAAGAAGAATTCTAAAGCTGATACAGGCAGACGTGGCCTACTATGCCATGCATACGAACTACGATATCTGCAGGATGGGGATGCTTGCCGCAGAAAAAATCGGACTGGAAGAGACCGGTCCGCTTGAGGAAACCGGGGAATGGCTGGGGGTTCCGTGTGGAATCGGCGTGACCGGAACGTTGAAAGAGCCGGAGAGCCTTCTTGAATTTGCGGCCAGAATCAGAACACGTTTTGGCCTGGAGGAACTTCGGTGCTTTGGAGCAGACAGGCCGGTCAAAACGGTGGCGGTCTGTCCGGGATCGGGCGAAAGTGTAGTGCAGGAAGCGCTTTTGAAAGGTGCAGATGTATTTCTGAGCGGAGATATCGGTCACCATACCGGAATTGATGCCGATGCCCAGGGGATGGCAGTGCTTGATGCGGGACACTACGGACTGGAATATCTGTTTATGGAGGATATGAAACAGTATCTGGAGGATAAAACGGAAGGCAGAATCGAAGTGATTACCATGCCGAAGCATTTGCCGTATTCCGTGATTTTATAAAGGCTGGAAAGAAGGTGTTAGTTTGCACGATGTACTACAGTATACGGTTACATTTGAAAATGGAGAAACAAAGCAGTATCCGGAAGGAACCACTTTTCTTGAGATTGCAAAAGACAGACAGAAAGAGTACAAAAATGATGTTGTTCTTGTGATTCAGGACGGAAAACTGAAAGAACTGTATAAAACGCTCCGGAAAGATTGCAGGGTCAGGCTTGTCACGACCGGAGAGGACATCGGGTATAAGACCTACAAAAGAAGTATGAGCCTGATGCTTGTAAAGGCGGTCTATGATACAGCCGGACATGATAAGATTCAAAAAGTGCGGATTCATTACTCGGTGGACCAGGGGTATTACTGTACGATTGACGGGGATATCTGTCTGGATGAGGTATTTCTAAACCGTGTTAAAGATACGATGCGAAAGATCGTAGAGGCTGATATTCCGATAGAAAAACGGAATCTCCATACGGATGAAGCGATTGAGCTGTTTCATCAATATGGTATGTATGATAAAGAAGAATTGTTCAAATACCGGAGAAGTTCCAGAGTCAACCTGTACAGGATGGGAGCTTTCGAGGACTATAACTACGGCTACATGGTGCCGTCCACAGGATATCTGAAATATTTTGAACTCTATCCGTATGATGAAGGATTTGTGATCCAGATGCCGAAAATGTCGGATCCGGAACGGGTTCCGCCTTTACAGGTGCGGGAAAAGTTGTTTCAGGTACAGAAAGAATCCATGAAATGGGGTGATCTCCAGGATATTGAAACCGTTGGCGATCTGAACCGCGAAATTGTGCGGGAGGGAGCTCAGAACATGGTACTGGTGCAGGAAGCACAGCAGGAAAAGAAGATTGCTGAAATTGCGGAACAGATCGCAAAAAGAGGTGATGTGAAGTTTGTGCTTGTGGCAGGACCTTCTTCTTCGGGAAAGACGACCTTTTCGCACAGGTTGTCCGTCCAGCTCAGGGTAAACGGCCTGCGTCCTCATCCTCTTGCGGTCGACAACTATTTTGTCAACCGGGAGCACACTCCAAAGGACGAGAAAGGGAATTATGACTTTGAGTGCCTGGAAGCGATTGACGTAGAACAGTTTAATGAAGATCTGAGACGTCTGCTTCATGGCGAAGAGGTGGAAATTCCGACCTTTGATTTTATCACGGGACAGAGGAAATACGAAGGGAAAAAGCTGAAAATGGAGAGCAGGGATATTCTTGTGATTGAGGGAATTCACTGCCTGAATCCAGAGCTTACCAAAGCTCTTCCGAATGAGCGGAAGTTTAAGATTTATATCAGTGCGCTGACACAGCTGAATGTAGACGAACACAACAGGATCCCGACTACGGACGGACGTCTGATCCGCCGGATTGTCCGTGATGCAAGGACCCGGGGCACTTCCGCGGCAAGAACAATTGCCATGTGGTATTCGGTCAGAAGGGGGGAAGAGCGAAATATTTTCCCGTTCCAGGAGGAAGCGGACATCATGTTTAACTCGGCCCTGATTTACGAACTTGCGGTATTAAAACAGTATGTGGAACCACTGTTATTTCAGATTACACCGGAAATGGAAGAATTCCATGAAGCCAAGCGGCTTTTGAAGTTTCTGGACTATTTTCTCGGGATCGGAACAGAGAGGATTCCGGCAAACTCCCTGTTGCGGGAGTTTATCGGAGGCGGATGCTATGATCTTTAAAGAGTATTCAGAGAAACAGACGGGAAGAAAGAACGCATATCATCCGGCAGCGGGGCGGTAAAGGAAAGAGGATGCCCCGTAACAGGATGGAGAAAAGAGAGACGGCAGGAGTGAAGCGCCTGCCGTTTTATTTTTGTGTAATCCGGACAGTAAAGAAAGTCGCCGGGCAGAGGATGCCCAAGATATTTCATGTGGACACGGATCTGATGGGTACGCCCTGTGTCAAGGCGGAGCCGGACGAGGGAATATCCGCCCTCGGAGTAAAGGAGTTCATAATGGGTACGGGCCGGTTCACCGTGTTCAAAGTCCACCCGGCGTTCGATGGTAGATCCTTCTTTACGTCCGATTGGAGCATCGATGATTCCGGAAACATCCGGAGTGCCTCTGACAACTGCAAGATACTCCCGCTTAATCTGGCGGGCAGAGACCATCCGGGAAAGAAGGGCAGCGCTGTAGGCATGCCTGGCAAGGATGAGAAGTCCAGTTGTGTCCCGGTCCAGACGGTTGATACAGCGGTACACAAATGATTCCCCTTTTTCTTTGAAATACCAGGCGGCAGCATTGGCGAGAGTATTCTCGTAATTTCCCTGAGACGGATGAATCGGCATGTCAGCCGGTTTGTTCACGACAAGAAGATCTTCATCCTCGTATACAACCGGAAACGGAAGCGGACGCGGAACAATATGATCGGAAGAACTGTCTTCGACAATCCGCACCTGAAGGCAGTCGCCCGGCAGGAGTGGATCGTGTGCTCGTGCCCAGACACCGTTTTTTAGAATTCCCTCCGGAGTTTTTTTGAGGGAGACGATGACAGCATGAGAATATCCCCTGCTTTTCAGAAAGCTTTGGACGGTAAGCGGCGCAGCCGTACCGTCCGTTTCTTGTATGATATAGGTCAGTTCTCTTTTCATAAAGGACTTCCTTTCTCTCGTTTGAGCGTAAGATTACCGGTAAATCCGGAGAAGATGATCCATGGAGGCGCTCATGTTCCGAAGCAGCAGATCCACGGTGGTAAGCGCTGCCATGGATTCCACAACGACAACGGCCCGCGGAACAATGATCGGATCATGTCTTCCTTTGACAGAGATGTCAACCTCTTCCATAGAGGAGTTGACCGTCTGCTGCAGAGAGGAGATGGAAGGAGTCGGCTTGATGGCCGCACGGAAAATGACAGTGCTTCCGTCACTCATCCCTCCAAGTGTTCCGCCGGAATGATTTGTCTTCTTGGTGATCTGTCCGTCTTTCAGGCAGAAAGCGTCATTGTTTGTGGAACCGTTTGAACGGGCGGCTTCAAAGCCATCTCCGATTTCAAATCCTTTGACAGCTCCGATGGAAAGAACTGCGTGGGCAAGGAGGGCGTCCAGCTTGTCAAAAACCGGTTCGCCGATGCCGGCAGGAAGTCCCGCGATCTGACATTCGATAATGCCTCCTGCGGAATCCTGGTTTTCCATACAGGTACGCAGATATTCTTCCGCTTTTTGAGAGTATCCCAGATGAGGCATACAAAGCGGACTGCTTTTCAGAACGGAAAAGTCGTACTCATCAGCAGGGATGGTGTATGGACCGATCGCTTTCGTATATGCCTGAACCTGGATGCCGAGATTTTTCAGAAGGAGAGAAGCAATGGCGCCGGCAGCAACACGTCCGATCGTTTCTCGTCCCGAGGAACGTCCGCCGCCCCGGTAATCCCGGAATCCGTATTTTGCATCGAAGGTATAATCCGCATGACCGGGCCGGTAACAGTCTTTGATCTGAGAATAGTCATGGGAGCGCTGGTCCTGATTCCGCACGAGAAGGGAGATTGGTGTACCGGTTGTCTTTCCCTCAAACACGCCGGAGAGGATTTCCACTTCGTCTGCTTCCTTGCGCATGGTAGAGTAAGCATTCTGTCCCGGTTTTCTGCGGTTTAAAAAGGCCTGAATATCGGAAGGGGAGAGTGCAAGCCCTGCCGGGCAGCCGTCTACTACGACACCGATGCCGGCTCCGTGGGATTCTCCCCATGTTGTAATCTGAAAAAGAGTTCCAAAAGATGATCCTGCCATAATGATACCTCCAAATATACAAAATAATCTGAATAAACTTCTATCTATTATATAGAAGCACTGAAAAAACTGCAATCGAAATTTGAGGGAAAACGCCGAAAAGTAAGTAGGATATACGACAAGATTCAACAAATTTTCACTGTACTTTTCCACATAGACATATTATAATAGCGATGTATAAGGTAAAATAGTAAGGGGTAGATATTGAATGAAGAAAAACGAAAATATTCCGGAAGAAGAACTCCGGATTTCGGATCAGGATCATACAATGGACAGTGAAAATGAAATAGCAAGAAAGACGAGAATCAAACATAGACGGGGACCAAGGAAAAAGAAAGAGAAACGCCGGATATCCAAGGCGGCAAAGAAACGGATCGCGATTACCTGCGGCAGCATTGTCGGAATTGTAGCGGTTGCCTATTTTGGCGGAGTGATCTTTTTTCAGAGCCATTTCTATCCGGGAACAACGATCAACGGTAACAGCTTTTCACTCAGAAGCGTTCATGATGCGGAGGATTATATGGCAGAGCAGGTTGCCGGATACACGTTGACATTAAATGAAAAAGACGGAGGAACGGAGACGATCTCCGGAAAAGATATTGACATCTCCTATCAGGAGAGCGGTGCTCTTGAGAAAGTCAAGGAGGAGCAGAATCCATTTCTCTGGCCGACGGCACTGTGGACAAAATCCGATGTCACAACGGAAGTCGGAATCGAATATAATGAAGAAAAGCTGGCAGGGTTTGTTTCCATGCTGAAGTGCGTGACTTCCGCAGGCCAGACTGCCTCAGAAAATGCACATCCGGTATATGACGGAAACCAGTTTGTCATCCAGGAGGAAGTAGTCGGAAACCAGGTGAATCAGGAGACGCTTCTTCAGAAGGTAAAAGAGTCCGTAAGCGGCTTTAATCAGGAAATGAATCTGGAGACGGAAGGATGCTATATCACACCGGCTTACACGAAAGATTCTCCGGAAGTGCAGGCTGCGGTTGATACCATGAATAAGTATCTCCAGAGCAAGATTACATATGATCTGTCACCAAAGACAGAAGTAGTAGATAAGACGCTTATTTCCCAGTGGCTGACGGTTGATGAGAATATGCAGGTGACATTCAATACCGATCAGGTGAATGCCTATATTGCGCAGCTTGCTACAAAGTATAATACAGTTGGAACGACGCGGACATTTGTGACGGGCCGCGGAGATACAGTGCAGGTATCCGGAGGTGACTTTGGCTGGTATTTAAATCAGGAAGACGAGTATGCGGCTCTGGTTGCGAATATTCAGAGCGGCGAAGAAGTTTCAAGGGAGCCGAAATGGTCCAGAAGAGGAGCGGATCACGGAGACGACAATGACTACGGAGACACTTACGCGGAAGTGGATCTGACGACACAGAAATTCTGGTTTTTCCAGAACGGAGAAGTGATCATGAACTGTGATATTGTCAGTGGAACTCCGAATGGAGAAGATGACACACCGCAGGGAAGCTATGACCTGACTTACAAGACCAAGAATGCAGTACTTCGTGGAGAACTGCTTGCAAACGGAGAGTATTCCTATGAATCTCCGGTGGCATTCTGGATGCCTTTCAATGGAGACATCGGATTCCATGATGCGTCCTGGCAGACACGATTCGGAGGGGACTGGTACCTGAACCATGGTTCCCACGGATGTATCAATATGAAATACGATGATGCGGCAAAGCTTTATGATCTGATCAATGAGACGACACCGATCATCTGTCATTTCTAAACCAGATTTCAGAACGGAGCAAAGAAAACATGTATGAATTGTTAAAAAGAGACGGCCTCGCAAAAAGGGGCCGTTTTACAACGGTACACGGTGTTGTTGAAACACCGGTGTTTATGAATGTGGGGACGGCTGCCGCCATTAAAGGAGCAGTGTCCACCGATGACTTAAGAGAGATCAAAACCCAGGTGGAGCTTTCCAATACCTATCATCTCCACGTAAGACCGGGCGATGAGGTGGTAAAAAAACTTGGAGGGCTGCATAAGTTTATGGTATGGGACAAGCCGATTCTGACGGATTCCGGCGGATTTCAGGTGTTTTCCCTTGCGGGCCTCAGGAAGATCAAGGAGGAAGGAGTACATTTCCATTCTCACATTGACGGGAAGAAGATTTTTATGGGACCGGAGGAGAGTATGCAGATCCAGTCCAATCTGGCATCCACCATTGCTATGGCGTTTGACGAATGCCCGGCCAGTACAAAAGACCGGGATTATATTGAGCGTTCTGTCGCGAGAACATCACGGTGGCTTCGCAGATGTAAGGCCGAGATGGAGCGGCTGAACAGTCTTCCGGATACGATCAATCCGCATCAGCTGCTGTTCGGAATCAATCAGGGCGGAATTCTGGAGGATGTCCGGATTGCACATGCGCAGGAAATCGCAGAGCTTGATCTTCCGGGATATGCCATCGGAGGACTTGCGGTAGGAGAATCTCATGAGGAGATGTACCGGATTCTGGATGCCGTTGTTCCTTATCTGCCGCTTGAAAAACCAACGTATCTGATGGGAGTCGGTACCCCTGCAAATATTCTGGAGGCAGTGGACCGGGGCGTTGACTTTTTTGACTGCGTTTATCCGACACGAAACGGCCGGCACGGCCATGTGTACACGAATCATGGCAAACTGAACCTTTTCAATGCCAAATATGAACTGGATGACCGCCCGATTGAAGAAGGCTGCGGATGCCCGGTATGCCGGAAATATTCCAGAGCCTATATCCGTCACCTTCTGAAAGCAAAGGAGATGCTCGGCATGCGGTTCTGCGTACTTCACAACCTGTATTTTTACAATACAATGATGGAAGAAATCCGTGCCGCAATCGAAGAAGGCCGCTACAAAGAATATAAAAAGCAGAAACTTGAGGGAATGGCGCAGGGACAGAAAGGATAAAACCTGATAAAATTCCCAAAAGTACTTGATGAAACGGGAAAAATTGTGTATGATAGCAATAGTGTTTAGCTAGAAATTAGGAGGAAAGAATGATGGAATACACGTTACTTACAGAGTCAAGCGGAGGCATTTTCTCAAACCCGCTGTTTTTGATCCTTTTTTATGTAGTTGTTCTTGGCGGACTCTGGTTCATTCTGATGAGACCGCAGAAGAAAGAGCAGAAGAGGGTAGCGGCGATGATCGCTGATATGGAAGTTGGAGATACTGTTCTGACGACAAGTGGATTTTACGGAGTAGTGATCGATATCACAGAAGAAGATGTGATCGTAGAGTTCGGAAATAATAAAAACTGTCGTATTCCGATGCAGAAGGCTGCTATCATGCAGGTAGAAAAGCCTGGTGCAGGTGAAACAAAATAATGATAAGTCAGTGAAAAGAAAAGCAGATTCCGTTTTAGAGGGATCTGTTTTTTGTTGTTGAAAAAAGCCTCAGGCAGGTGGTTTTCATGGAGAAAACGGGTGGAAAAGGCACTTTTACGAGGTAAAGGGTTGAAACAAAAACAAAAATATTATATGATATTCTGTAACAGATTTTCTGGGAGGGATAGCAATGAAATTAAACATAGGAATTATAAAAGGAGACGGAATCGGCCCGGAAATTGTCACGGAGGCCATGAAGGTTCTGGATAAAGTAGGAGAGATATACGGACATACCTGTGATTACACGGAGCTTCTTCTGGGAGGCGCATCCATCGATGTGCATGGAGTGCCGCTTACAGATGAGACGGTGGAAAAGGCAAAAGCATGTGACGCTGTACTGATGGGGTCCATCGGAGGCGATGCAAAGACTTCCTCATGGTATCAGCTGGAACCGTCCAAAAGGCCGGAGGCAGGACTGCTTCGGATTCGTAAGGAGCTTGGCCTTTTCGCCAATTTAAGACCGGCAGTTCTCTATGAGGAACTGGAAGGGGCATGTCCTCTGAAACCGGAGCTCACCGAAGGCGGATTTGATTTTATGATTATGAGAGAACTGACGGGCGGACTGTATTTTGGTGAAAGAAAGACAGAAGAAAAGGATGGTGTCATGACCGCGGTGGACACACTTTCCTATAATGAAAATGAAATCCGCAGGATTGCAAAGCGCGCATTTGACATTGCCGGGAAACGTTCCCGCAAGGTGACAAGTGTGGATAAGGCAAATGTTCTGGATTCCTCCAGACTGTGGAGAAAGGTGACAGAAGAGGTGGCGGCAGAGTATCCGGACGTGACGCTGGAACATATGCTTGTTGATAACTGTGCGATGCAGATCGTAAAAAATCCAAAGCAGTTTGATGTGATTCTGACAGAGAATATGTTTGGAGATATTTTATCCGATGAAGCCAGCATGGTGACTGGATCTATCGGAATGCTGGCAAGCGCAAGCCTTAATGACAGTAAATTCGGCCTGTATGAGCCGAGCGGAGGATCCGCGCCGGACATTGCAGGAAAGGGAATCGCAAACCCGATTGCCACAATCCTTTCCGCAGCAATGATGCTTCGTTTCTCCTTTGATCTTGATAAGGAAGCGGACGCGGTAGAGAGGGCAGTGGATCAGGTTTTGAAAGACGGATACCGGACAGGAGATATCATGTCTGCAGGATGTACACAGGTCGGCACAAAGGAAATGGGAGATCTGATCTGTGAAAGAATTCAGGCATAATGACTATAGAAACAGAGTAAGGACAGGAGGAAGAAAGATGAGAAGTGATACTGTAACAAAAGGAAGCCAGCAGGCGCCGCATCGTTCTCTGATGAATGCGCTGGGACTGACAAAAGAAGAGATGGAACGTCCGCTTGTAGGAATTGTAAGCTCTTATAATGAGATCGTGCCGGGACATATGAATCTCGATAAGATTGTGGAAGCAGTCAAAATGGGAGTTGCCATGGCTGGAGGGACCCCGATCGTATTTCCGGCGATTGCAGTCTGTGACGGGATCGCCATGGGACATATCGGAATGAAGTATTCTCTTGTGACGAGAGATCTGATTGCAGACTCTACGGAAGCGATGGCTCTGGCTCATCAGTTTGATGCCCTTGTCATGGTTCCAAACTGTGATAAAAATGTGCCGGGTCTTCTGATGGCGGCGGCCCGGATCAATATTCCGACTATTTTTGTCAGCGGCGGCCCGATGCTTGCCGGACATGTGAAAGGAGAGAAGAGAAGTCTTTCCAGCATGTTTGAGGCGGTTGGAGCTTATGCGGCTGGAACGATTACAGAAGAAGAGCTGGATGAGTTTGAATGTAAAGTCTGCCCGACATGCGGTTCCTGTTCCGGAATGTACACGGCCAACAGTATGAACTGTCTGACAGAGGTGCTTGGAATGGGCTTAAAGGGCAACGGTACCATCCCGGCAGTTTACTCCGAGAGAATCCGTCTTGCAAAACATGCGGGTATGCAGGTGATGGAGCTCTGGAGAAAAAATATCTGTCCTCGTGACATTATGACCAGGGAAGCCGTTTTAAATGCCCTGACAGTGGACATGGCCCTTGGATGTTCCACAAACAGTATGCTTCACCTTCCGGCAATCGCCCATGAGATTGGAATGGATTTTGAGATTGATTTTGCAAACGGAATCAGCGAGAAGACACCAAACCTCTGTCATCTGGCACCGGCAGGACCGACATATATAGAGGACCTTAATGAGGCGGGCGGCGTTTACGCAGTCATGAATGAGCTGGACAAAAAAGGGCTTCTCTATACAGACTGCATGACGGTGACCGGAAAAACAGTGAAAGAAAATATCGCAGGATGTATCAATAAAAATCCGGAAGTCATAAGACCGGTAGATCACCCATATAGTGAGACGGGAGGCC
The DNA here is from genome assembly GCF_002161525.1 of Drancourtella sp. An57. Taxonomy (NCBI): domain Bacteria; kingdom Bacillati; phylum Bacillota; class Clostridia; order Eubacteriales; family Oscillospiraceae; genus Drancourtella; species Drancourtella sp. An57. The sequence goes on along the minus strand of NZ_NFHY01000008.1, from coordinate 59,078 downwards.
TTGCCGTTCTGAAAGGGAATCTTGCTCCGGACGGAAGCGTGGTAAAACGTTCGGCGGTAGTAGAAGAAATGATGGTTCATGAGGGACCTGCCAGAGTCTTTGACTGTGAAGATGATGCAATCAAGGCAATCAAAGGCGGAGAGATTCATCCGGGTGATGTAGTGGTTATCCGCTATGTCGGACCAAAAGGCGGACCGGGAATGCCGGAGATGCTCAATCCGACATCCGCAATCGCGGGAATGGGACTTGGATCCAGCGTTGCCCTGATTACAGACGGACGATTCTCAGGGGCATCCAGAGGCGCGTCTATCGGACACGTATCGCCGGAGGCGGCAGTAGGCGGACCGATAGCACTCGTAGAAGAGGGAGATATCATTAAGATTGACATTCCGGGACTGAAACTGGAACTGGATGTTCCGGAAGAGGAGCTGGAAAGAAGACGCAAGGCATGGCAGCCGAAAGAGCCGGAGGTCAAGACCGGTTATCTGGCACGGTATGCAGCCATGGTAACAAGCGGAAACAGAGGAGCGATCCTGGAGATTCCGAAAAACTAGACGAAAGGAAGAAGAGCAATGAAGCTTACAGGAGCAGAAATTGTAATAGAATGTTTAAAAGAGCAGGGTGTGGATACCGTATTCGGATATCCGGGCGGTGCGATTCTGAATGTATATGATGCGCTGTATAAGCACCAGAACGAGATCCGTCACATCCTGACTTCTCATGAGCAGGGTGCGGCGCATGCGGCGGACGGTTATGCCAGGGCAACGGGAAAAGTCGGTGTATGTCTGGCCACAAGCGGACCGGGGGCGACAAATCTTGTAACAGGTATTGCGACTGCCTATATGGATTCTATTCCTGTTGTGGCAATCACCTGCAACGTCGGAGTATCCCTTCTTGGAAAGGACAGTTTCCAGGAAATCGATATTGCGGGAGTCACCATGCCGATTACGAAACATAATTATATTGTAAAAGATGTCAATAAACTGGCTGATACGATCCGGAAAGCGTTCCGGATTGCACGTAAGGGCCGTCCGGGTCCCGTACTGATTGACATTCCAAAGGATGTAACGTCCAATCTTGCCGAATATGAGCCGAAAAAAATCACACCTCAAAAGAGAAACGAAAAGGTCAATGAAGAAGATCTTCAGACGGCAGTAGAGATGATCCAGAACTCGAAAAAGCCATATATTTTCGTGGGTGGAGGCGCAGTGCTCTCCGATGCGGACGAAGAACTGTTTGAATTTGTTAAAAAGGTGGATGCGCCGGTTGCGGACACTCTGATGGGAAAGGGTGCGTTTCCTGGAACAGATCCATATTACACAGGAATGCTTGGCATGCATGGAACAAAAACATCGAATCACGGAGTCAGTGAGTGCGACCTTCTTGTTGTAGTGGGGGCACGATTCAGTGACCGTGTCACGGGAAATGCGGAGAAATTTGCGTCAAAGGCGAAAATTCTGCAGATTGACATCGATCCGGCAGAAATGAATAAGAATGTAGTTATCACGCATGGAATTACCGGGGATGTCAAGGTGGTACTTTCAAAGCTGAATCAGATGCTGGAGCAGCAGAATCACAGTGAATGGATTCAGACGATCGAAGCATACAAGGCAAAATATCCGATGACCTATCATCCGGACGTGTTAAGCGGACCGTTTGTCGTAGAGGAAATTTACCGGCAGACGAAAGGAGATGCTGTTATTGTAACAGAGGTCGGACAGAATCAGATGTGGGCCGCACAGTATTATAAATATCCAAAGCCGAGAACACTTCTGACATCCGGCGGTCTCGGAACGATGGGATACGGACTTGGGGCGTCCATCGGTGCGAAATGTGCGAGACCGGAAAAATGTGTGGTTAATATTGCAGGTGACGGATGTTTCCGGATGAACATGAATGAGATTGCAACAGCAGCACGTTATCAGATTCCGATTATCGAAGTCATTCTGAATAACCACGTACTTGGAATGGTGAGGCAGTGGCAGGATCTGTTCTATGGAAAACGGTATTCTGCTACCATACTCAATGACAATGTGGACTTTGTCAAACTTGCCGAGGCGATGGGAGCGAAAGCATACCGCGCCACAACAAGGGAAGAATTTGTCCGGATCTTTGAGGAGGCAAGAAACGCAGACGGACCGGTTCTGATTGACTGTCAGATAGACTGCGATGAGAAGGTATGGCCGATGGTTGCTCCGGGAGAAGCGATCGATCAGGTATTTGATGAGGGAGATCTGAAAGAAAAAGCAAAACAGAATTAAAAATCGACCTGCCGGGCGAAGGGGAATGTTTGGCCGGGAAACAGGGAGGAATCGTATGAGCAGAGTATATAATTTTTCGGCGGGACCGGCTGTTCTGCCAGAGGAAGTATTACAGGAAGCCGCAAAGGAGATGCTGGATTACAGGGGGACCGGAATGTCCGTTATGGAGATGAGCCACCGGTCTGCGGCGTTTGAAACGATCATACAGGATGCCGAGAAGGACATCCGGACACTTTTAAACATACCGGAAGACTATGAGGTACTGTTTCTGCAGGGAGGGGCATCGCTGCAGTTTGCAATGATTCCGATGAATCTCATGAAACATAAAAAGGCAGACTATATTCTGACCGGGCAGTGGGCAAAGAAAGCCTGGAAGGAAGCGCAGAAGTACGGAGAGGCAAAAGCAGCAGCCTCCTCTGAGGAGCAGAATTTTTCCTGCATCCCGGATCTGAGTGAGCTGTCTGCTTCCGGGGATGCGGATTATGTTTACATCTGTGAGAACAATACGATCTACGGAACGAAGTTTCATACCCTTCCGGATACGAAGGGCATCCCGCTTGTAGCGGATGTTTCCTCCTGCTTTCTGTCTGAGCCTGTGGACATTACAAAGTACGGCATCATGTATGGCGGTGTGCAGAAGAATATCGGGCCGGCCGGTGTGACGATTGTGATTATACGGAAGGATCTGATCCGGGAAGAGGTGCTTCCGGGAACTCCGACCATGATGCAGTACCATGTCCACGCCAAGGCAGGTTCCCTTTACAATACTCCGCCTGCATATGGAATTTATATCTGCGGGAAAGTATTCCGGTGGCTTCTGGATCAGGGAGGACTTCCGGGAATTCAGAAGAAGAACCAGAAAAAGGCGGCACTTTTGTACGAATATCTGGATGACAGCCGCCTGTTTTCCGGCACAGCAGCGAAGAAAGACCGTTCTTTGATGAATGTTCCGTTTGTGACAGGGGAGAAAGAGCTGGATGCCAGATTTACAGCCGCGGCTGCAGAACATGGTCTGGTCAATCTGAAAGGACACCGGAGTGTCGGCGGCATGCGGGCAAGTATTTATAATGCCATGCCGTATGAAGGCGTGGACGCACTTGTAACATTTATGGAAAAATTTGAAAAGGAGAATCGGTGATGTATCAGTATCAATGTTTGAACGCCATTTCGGAAGCAGGTCTCTCTCTCTTTTCGGAAGACTATCAAAGAACAGAAGAGATGGCCGGGGCAGACGCGGTTCTCCTGAGAAGCGCATCTCTGCACGAAACGGTATTTCCGGAGAAGCTAAAAGTGATCGCGCGGGCAGGTGCGGGGGTAAACAATATTCCTCTGGAAGAATGCGCGGAAAAAGGGATTGTTGTATTTAATACGCCTGGAGCAAATGCAAACGGCGTAAAAGAACTGGTGATTGCGGGGATGCTTCTGGCGTCCCGCGATATCATCGGAGGCATCGAGTGGGTGAAGGCCCATGCCGGAGAAGAGAATATCGCAAAGACAGCGGAGAAGCAGAAAAAGATGTTTGCCGGACAGGAGATTGAAGGAAAGAAGCTTGGCGTGATCGGTCTTGGAGCCATTGGCGTGCTGGTGGCGAATGCGGCGCTTCATCTTGGTATGGAAGTATATGGATACGATCCGTATATGTCGGTGGATTCCGCGTGGAATCTGTCGCGCCACATTCATCATGTGAAAAATCTGGAGACGATTTATCAGGAATGTGATTATATTACGCTTCATGTCCCGGCACTGGATGACACGAAAGGAATGATTGACCGGGAGGCTGCAGGGCAGATGAAAGACGGTGTAATTCTCCTGAACTTTGCAAGAGACCTTCTTGTTAAGGAAGAAGATCTGATCGAGGCACTGGAAACCGGGCACATACGGAAATATGTCACAGACTTTCCGACAGCGGGGCTGGCAGGAAGAGATCATGTCATCGTTATTCCCCATCTGGGTGCTTCCACGGAAGAGTCTGAGGACAACTGCGCCAGAATGGCTGTCCGGGAGATCCGGGAGTATCTGGAAAACGGAAATATCATGAATTCCGTAAACTTTCCGAACTGCGATATGGGAAAGAAAGGGAAAAATCCAAGAATTACCGTACTTCATCACAATGTGCCGAACATGATCGGCCAGTTTACGGCTCTTCTTGCAAAGAGAGGAATCAACATCGCGGATTTGACGAACAAAAGCCGCGGACGCTTTGCTTATACGATGATCGATATTGAAGATACGGATTCTTCCGGAATTGCGGAAGAACTTTCCAAAATCGAGAATGTCCTGAAAGTGCGTATCATTCTGTAAAAGAAAGAAAATATAAGGGAAATTTCATTCTTATTTAAGAACTCTTTCATTGTATCCGGGAAAGAAGTGCGCTATAATCGTAACGGATAACATAGGAATCGAGGTCAGATACGAATGAAGAGAAACATTCTTTCTGTTGGAAAAAAGACGAAAAAAAATCTGTTTCATACAAAAAGAATACGAAATAAATGGAACGTACCGGCCGCTTTTGCAGCCGGTGTCGTTTTTTGTCTGCTGATTTTCCTTTTGGTGAAAGTTATGCCGCAGTTCAACCGGAACGAAGAAACGCTGATTGTACTGACTGCACGGTCTGAAACAATTTACCAGGGAGAAAATCTGCCGGAATTATCAGCCGGGGCAGAGTTCGCAGACGGAACGGGAAAGAAAGAAAAGGAAGCATGGCTGAGCAAAGAGGCGGGATACCGTGTTCAGGATCTGCTGGATGATCTGAACGAAGGCGGCGATTACGAGGTAGAATGCGATGCGGACGGCAGTGAGGCTGGAGAATTTCCGATCCGGATCAGACTTTCCGGAGAACTGGAAAGTTCCCTTGAGAGTGAATGGAAAGGAAAAGTCCGGATCGAGGTGAAGGACGGTACTCTGACGGTGAAGAAGGATTCTTCGGAGGCAGGAAAATAAGTATTGACAAACCTGCAGATGTGAAGTAATATGGAAACAACTTCATAGATCTGCTTTGAAAATACGAAGAAAAGAAGTAGTAAGTATCATGGAATGTTACAGAGAGTCCCGCGTGGTGGAATGGGATACAGAAAGTGTTACTGAATTCCTCTTGGAGTAGAGTGCTGAATGTACAGACTAGTAGGCATTTCCGGCAGCAGCCGTTATCTGCAAGGGTATATCTGGAGACAGCGTACCTGATGAGGCAGTCATCGTGAGATGGCTGTAAAGTGAGGTGGAACCACGATGACAGTATCGTCCTCTGAGTAAATCAGAGGACTTTTTTTATTCTATAGAAAAGATCTTTGGACTCCCTATAGAATCAGGACACTTCCTTTGCAAGGTGATTTTCAAAGTCAGGAAAAGTGTGAGAAAGCAGGAGGAGAAGCATATGATTATTGTACTGAAACCAAGAACAACAGAAGAAAATTTGAACCGGGTAATAAAAATGGTAGAGGCAAAAGGTCTGGAGGCTCATGTCGTCCGGGGAGAAGAGATGACGATTATCGGATGTATCGGTGATACCGTAAGAATTGATCCGCGCCTGTTTGAGGTGGATAAAAGTGTAGATAAAGTCATGCACGTGCAGGAGCCTTATAAACTTGCAAACCGTGCATTCCACCCGGAGGACACCATTGTGGATGTATCCGGTGTCCAGGTGGGAGGCGGAAACATGGCGATGATTGCCGGACCGTGTTCAGTGGAAAGCGAGGAACAGGTGATTGAAGTGGCAAAGGCAGTCAAAGCTGCAGGCGCCAATTTGTTAAGAGGCGGGGCATTCAAGCCGCGTACAAGCCCGTATTCCTTCCAGGGACTTGGACTGGAAGGACTGGAGATGCTCTGTAAGGCGAAGGAAGTAACGGGGCTTCCGATTGTGACAGAGCTGATGTCCGCAGAATACCTTGATATTTTCGATGAGAAGGTGGATCTGATTCAGATCGGGGCGAGAAACATGCAGAATTTTGACCTACTGAAACAGCTTGGGAAGACCAGACGTCCGATCCTTTTGAAACGCGGATTAAATGCTACCTATGAGGAATGGATTATGTCTGCGGAATATATCATGGCGTCCGGAAATGAAAATGTCATTCTCTGTGAACGGGGCGTCCGGACTTTTGAGACTTATACAAGAAACACACTGGATCTTCAGGCGATTCCGGTACTGAAGAAGATGACCCATCTTCCGGTTGTTGTGGATCCGAGCCATGCCGGGGGCAAATGGTGGCTGGTAGATACGATGGCAAAGGCGGCGGTAGCAGCAGGCACAGACGGGCTGATGATTGAAGTACATAATAATCCGGACTGCGCGCTGTGCGACGGAGGTCAGTCCTTAAAGCCGGAGAAGTATGCGGAACTTTTAAAACAGCTTCGAAAGATTGCACCGATTGTAGAAAAAACTTGGTAGAAGAAGGCAGGCGGAAGAAATGGAATTGAATGTTAATCTGGGAAAAGACAGTTACCGTATTTTGATTGAAAGAGGACTATTAAAAAGAGCGGCCAAAGAAATCCGGGAGATTTATCAGGGGAAGAAAATCGCGGTGATCTCTGACGACAGTGTTTACGCATTTTACGGAGAGAGCCTTCTGGAACAGCTGAAAGAATACTGGGAGTGCAGTGCAGTCATTCTTCCACATGGGGAGGCGTCCAAAAGTATTGATGTCCTTCCGGGAGTGTATGCACAACTGTTAGAGGCGGGAATTTCCAGAAGCGACCTGATCGTTGCCCTCGGAGGAGGTGTTGTCGGAGACCTGGCCGGATTTGCGGCGGCAACGTATCTGAGGGGAATTCCATTCGTACAGATTCCGACTTCCCTGCTGGCTCAGGTGGATTCCTCTGTCGGAGGAAAAGTAGCAGTTGACCTGAAAGAAGGCAAAAATCTTGTAGGGGCATTCTATCAGCCAAAGAAAGTCCTGATTGATCCAGATGTGCTTAAAACACTTCCGGAGCGTTACATCCATGACGGAATGGGAGAAGTCATCAAGTATGGCTGCATCAAGGATGCAGAGCTTTTTACGCTGCTCAGGCGGGCCGGAAGTTTTGACGGACTTGCAGATCATCTGACGGAAGTAATTACAAGATGTGTGGATATCAAACGTCAGGTGGTGGAGGAAGACCAGTTTGATACCGGAGAGAGGATGCTGCTTAATTTCGGTCATACGCTGGCACATGCAGTGGAGCAGAGGTTCGCATATGAAAGAGAAAGTCATGGGGAAGCAGTTGCGATCGGCATGTATCAGATCACACGGATCTCGGAAGAACTGGGACTGACCCGGGAAGGAACGGCCGGGGAGATCCGAAAGATTCTGGAAAGCTACGGACTTCCGGTTTCCTGCGGCGTGCACCTCTCAGAACTGAAAGAAGCCATGAAGCGGGATAAGAAAAACTTTAAAAACAGTCTGAGGCTTATCCTTCTGAAAGAAATCGGAGAGAGCATCATTTATCCGTCGGATTTGTCATTTTTTGAAGATGAACGTATGGTATAAAAATACAGCAGGGAAGAAGTCTCTTTCCTGCTGTGTTTTTAAGAATTTTGTTTTTCGGTTCCGGAACCCTAAGCATTCCGGCCTGCGATCAGTGCATGAATCTTGTCTGTCGGATTCAGTACAGAACTGATGGCGATATCATGATTCATGGAATCGATGATGATTGCCAGGAATTTGCTCATGTCTGCTTCGATGAAGTATGGACGTTCATAGATCTCCGGCGGCAGATAGGTCAGATTCGTTGTAATCAGACGATCTATATAGCCTGTCCGGTAATAGTCGTCAAATTTCTCAAGCCCGTCGGTAAAGAGTCCGAATGTAGTGCAGACAAATACCCGGGAAGCGCCCCGGTCTTTGATCTGTCTTGCAACATCCAGCATACTTTCTCCGGAAGAGATCATGTCATCTACGATGATGGCGGTCTTTCCCTTTACGTCATCACCGAGAAATTCGTGGGCAACGATCGGATTTTTTCCATTTACGATTGTGGAGTAATCTCTTCTTTTATAGAACATTCCCATATCCACGCCAAGAACATTGGAAAAATACACTGCACGATGCATCGCACCCTCGTCCGGGCTGATGATCATGAGATGATCCTTGTCAAGCTTCAGGTCAGGCTCCGCTTTCAGAAGCGCTTTGATAAACTGATAAGGCGGATTGAAGTTGTCAAAGCCTTTCAGAGGAATCGCGTTCTGCACACGCGGGTCATGGGCATCAAAGGTGATAATGTTGGATACTCCCATGTCAACCAGTTCCTCCAGTGCCTGGGCACAGTCAAGAGATTCGCGTTTGGTACGTTTGTGCTGGCGGCTTTCGTAAAGAAACGGCATGATGACATTTAATCTGTGAGCTTTGCCGTTTGCTGCGGATATGATACGTTTCAGATCCTGATAATGATCGTCCGGCGACATGTGGTTCAGATGACCGTTCACTGTATAGGTCAGACTGTAGTTGCAGACATCGACCATGACAAAAAGATCTTTTCCGCGGACCGATTCGCCCAGAACGCCTTTTGCCTCACCAGAACCGAAACGCGGGCAGCTGTGCTCTATGAGATAATTTTCGCATTTATAGGATGCGAAAAGTGCGGAATCTACATATTTTTTAAGGGATTCCTTGCGAAATCCGACAATATGGTCGTTGACCTTCTTCCCAAGAGTTTCGCAGCTCTTGAGCGCGGCGATTTTAAGCGGAGCTGTCGGAAGCACCTGCTCTAACATTTTTATATTTGTCATAAACCCTCCTATGTAAGAAAACATGGAATTAAGACGCGGCATCAGCCGTAATCTCAATCCATTTATAACATTTTTTTATAGGTATGGCAAGAAAGGAATAGAAAAAATTGCATTTTGGGAAGGAATTTAGTATTATGAAAAAAGCAGGAAAATGAAGAGGAAAAGGAGACGAGATATGGAAAAACAGCGGAAAAGACATGAACATCTGGTTTCGGCTGTAGAAGAGGGAAGTATTGCATGGGAGATGGGCATCGAACCGGGGGACAGGCTTCTTTCGATAAACGGTCAGGAAATCGAGGATGTTTTTGATTACCATTACTATGTCAATGATGAGAATCTTCTCGTTCTGATTGAGAAGCCGGACGGCGAGCAGTGGGAACTTGAGATAGAAAAAGAATATGAGGAGGATCTGGGTCTGACCTTTGAGCAGGGTCTGATGGATGAGTACCGGTCCTGCAGAAACAAGTGCGTTTTCTGTTTTATTGATCAGATGCCAAAGGGGATGCGTGAAACACTGTATTTCAAAGATGACGATTCAAGACTGTCTTTTCTGCAGGGAAATTATGTGACGCTGACAAATATGAGCGACCATGATATTGACCGGATCACCCGTTATCATCTGGAGCCGATCAATATTTCCTTCCATACGACAAATCCTGAACTTCGATGTAAAATGCTTCATAACCGGTTTGCGGGAGAAGCATTGAAGAAGGTGGACCGCCTTTATGAGGCGGGAATTACGATGAATGGACAGATTGTACTCTGTAAGGGATTAAATGACGGTCAGGAACTGGAACGGACGATACAGGATCTGACAGCATATCTTCCGAAGCTGCAGAGTGTATCGGTCGTGCCGGTAGGGCTGAGCAAGTACCGCGACGGACTTTACCCGCTGGAGCCGTTTACGAGAGAAGATGCAAGAAAAGTGCTGGATACGATCCACCGGTGGCAGGAAAAAGTATATCAGGAATACGGATATCATTTCATCCATGCCGGAGATGAATGGTACATCCTGGCAGGATACGAAATGCCGGAGGAGAGCAGGTACGATGGATATCTGCAGCTGGAAAACGGGGTCGGCATGATCCGGCTTCTTCAGAATGAATTTGAAGAAGGCTTTCAGAAAATCCGTCCGACAGACCGGAAGATGTCCCTGTCGATTGCAACCGGAGCGCTTGCCTATGATTATCTGAATGAGTTCATCGGGCGGATGAAAGAAAAATGTCCGAATCTGGATGTTCATCTATATAAGATCCGCAATGAGTTTTTCGGAGAAAGCATTACCGTGTCCGGCCTGATTACCGGGCAGGATCTGATCAAACAGCTGAAAGGGCAGGAACTTGGGGACAGGCTTCTGCTTCCGTGCAATATGCTAAGAAGCGGAGAGGATGTTTTCCTGGACGATGTGACAGTTTCGGAGTTAGAAGAAACTTTACAAGTGAAGATAGATATTGTAAAATCAAGCGGACAGGATTTTATCGATGCAGTTTTAAAGGAGAGGTACGATGAGTAAACCAGTAGTTGCGATCGTAGGACGCCCGAATGTCGGGAAGTCTACGTTATTTAATGTTCTGGCCGGGGAGATGATCTCGATTGTCAAAGACACACCGGGAGTGACAAGAGACCGTATTTATGCGGATGTATCCTGGCTGGACAGAGACTTTACATTGATTGATACAGGAGGAATCGAGCCGGACAGCTCGGATATTATCCTTTCACAGATGCGGGAGCAGGCGCAGATTGCGATAGATACGGCAGATGTGATTATTTTTATTACAGATGTGAGACAGGGGCTTGTAGATGCAGACTCCAAGGTTGCAGATATGCTGCGCCGCGCGAAAAAGCCTGTGATTCTTGCAGTGAACAAGGTAGATAATTTTGACAAATTTATGCCGGACGTCTACGAATTTTATAATCTTGGAATCGGAGACCCGAATCCGGTATCTGCATCCTCCAGGCTTGGAATCGGAGACCTTCTGGACGCAGTTGTCGCGTATTTCCCGGAAAAAGACAAAGAAGAGGAGGAAGACGAAAGACCGCGGGTTGCCATTGTCGGAAAACCAAATGTCGGAAAATCCTCCATCATCAATAAACTTCTCGGGGAGAACCGTGTCATTGTATCTGATATTGCAGGGACAACACGGGATGCTATTGATACGGAGATTGTTCATAACGGAAAAGAGTATGTATTCATTGATACAGCAGGTCTTCGCAGAAAGAGCAAGATCAAGGAAGAGCTGGAACGGTACAGTATTATCCGGACCGTAACCGCGGTAGAAAGAGCAGATGTTGTTTTGATGGTGATTGACGCAGTGGAAGGTGTAACCGAGCAGGATGCCAAAATCGCCGGAATCGCGCATGAGCGCGGCAAGGGAATCATTATTGTAGTCAATAAATGGGACGCGATCGAGAAAAACGACCGGACCATGCGTGAATATGAAGGAAAGATCAGGAATGTACTGTCCTATATGCCGTATGCGGAGATCATGTATATTTCGGCAAAGACAGGGCAGAGGATTCAGAAGCTCTTTGATATGATCGATATGGTGATTGAAAATCAGTCCCTGCGGATTGCGACAGGCGTGCTGAATGAGATCATGACAGAGGCAGTTGCCATGCAGCAGCCGCCTTCTGATAAAGGAAAACGCCTGAAACTTTACTATATTACACAGGTATCTGTCAAACCGCCTACTTTTGTGATTTTTGTCAACGATAAGGAACTGATGCATTTTTCTTATACAAGATATCTGGAGAACAAGATCAGGGAGGCATTCGGTTTCCGGGGAACTTCACTGAAATTCTTTATCAGAGAAAGAAAGGAAAAGGAGAAGTAAGGTCATGGAACGGATCGTGTGTATTTTGATCGGGTATGTTTTCGGGCTTTTCCAGACAGGATATATTTACGGGAGACTGCAGCATGTGGATATCCGGAAAATGGGGAGCGGAAATGCCGGTTCTACAAATGCGCTGAGAACACTCGGGGTCAAAGCGGGAGCGTGTACGTTTTTGGGGGATTCCTTTAAGTGTATTTTTGCCGTTCTGGCAGTACGGCTGATTTTTGGAGAAACACATGGAGACATTCTTCCACTTCTTTCTATTTATGCCGGAATGGGAGCAGTGCTTGGACATAATTTCCCGTTCTATCTGAAATTCAAAGGAGGAAAAGGAATTGCGGCCATGGCAGGACTTCTGGCCGCCCTTACGAATGTCTGGATCTGCTTGATTGCGATCGTGGTATTTGTTACAATAGTAGCAGTAACAAAATATGTTTCCGTTGGTTCGATTGCGGTCGTTCTGATTTTCTTTGCAGGTGTCGTATTCCGCGGACAGACAGGAAGCTACGGGATGGCTGCGCCATATCTCCATGAGATGTATGTGGTGGCAGCATTTCTTGCAGTTCTTGCAATCTGGAAGCACAGAGCGAATATTCAGAGACTGTTAAGCGGCACAGAAAATAAAATCAGCATCGGAAAGAAAAAATAGGAGGCACAGTATGGCAAAAGTTGGAATTATGGGAGCCGGCAGCTGGGGAACGGCGATTTCATGGCTTCTGACAAACAATGGACATGAGGTGACTGTCTGGTCTATCGACGCGAAAGAGGTGGAGATGCTTGACAGAGAGCGGGAACACAAGTCCAAACTTCCGGGGGTGAAGCTTCAGGACGGTATCCGTTTCACAAATGAGATCCGGGAAGGCATTGAAGGAAAGGACTTTGTAGTGCTTGCCGTTCCGTCACCATTTACGAGATCGACGGCTCAGAGGATGTGTCCTTATGTGAAAGAGGGACAGATCCTTGTCAATGTGGCAAAGGGGATCGAGGAAAAGACGTTGATGACATTGAGCGAGCAGATTGAGGAAGAAGTGCCTCAGGCGGATGTGGCGGTTCTTTCGGGACCAAGCCATGCGGAAGAAGTAGGAAAGGGTCTGCCTACCACATGTGTAGTCGGTGCAAAAACAAGAGAGACGGCAGAGTACCTTCAGAAAGCATTTATGAGCGAAGTGTTCCGTGTGTATACAAGTCCGGATATCAAAGGCATCGAACTGGGAGGATCTTTGAAAAATGTCATTGCTCTTGCCGCCGGTATTGCGGATGGCCTTGGATACGGCGACAATACAAAAGCCGCTCTGATCACAAGGGGGATTGCTGAGATTGCACGTCTGGGAGTAAAGATGGGCGGAAAGATCGAAACCTTTACCGGGCTGACAGGAATCGGTGATCTGATTGTGACCTGTGCAAGTGTCCACAGCCGGAACCGGAAGGCAGGATATCTGATAGGACAGGGAAGGACGATGCAGGAAGCCATGGATGAGGTCAAAATGGTAGTTGAAGGCGTCTACTCTGCAAAAGCGGCAAAGCAGCTTGCCGGGCAGTACCAGATTTCCATGCCGATTGTAGAACAGGTCAATCAGGTGCTCTTTGAAGGAAAGAGTCCGGCCGAGGCGGTCAAAGAGCTGATGCTTCGTGACCGGAAAGAAGAACACAGTGCCCTTCCTTGGGGAGAAGAAGATACAGATACAAAATAAAACAGGTCTAAATACCTCCTTGCAGGCATACATTGGTATCAGCATTGCAAGGGGGTATTTTCATGGAGAATTTTCAGCTTTATCATGATATGCAGGTCAGAACAAACGGGGAAATCTATTTCGGGGTTGTAGGTCCGGTAAGGACCGGAAAGTCCACGTTTATCAAACGGTTTATGGATCTTCTGGTTCTCCCGCATATGAATGATGAAAATCAGCGGGCGAGGACAATGGATGAACTGCCACAGTCCTCTTCCGGAAAAACCATTATGACAACAGAACCTAAATTTATTCCAAAAGAGGCGGCGGAGATTACACTTTCAGATGATGTCCGGGTTCGGGTCCGGCTGATCGACTGTGTCGGATATATGACAGAAGGGGCAAAAGGGCATATCGAAGACGGGGAGGAACGCAAAGTTAAAACACCGTGGTTTGACTATGAGATTCCGTTTACAAAAGCAGCCGGAATCGGAACAAGGAAGGTGATTCATGATCATGCCACTATCGGAATTGTAGTGACAACGGATGGAACGATTGGAGAGATCCCAAGAGAAGCGTACCGGGACCCGGAAGGAAAGACCATCCGGGAACTGAAAGATATCGGGAAACCCTTTCTAGTTCTGGTAAATTCAGCAAGGCCTTACGGGAAGGAAGCGTCAGAGACCGTAAAAGAGATCCAGGAGTCCTATCAGGTGGCGGCGATGCCGGTCAATTGTGAGCAGCTGAAAGAGGAGGATATCCATCGGATGATGGAGGAGATCCTGTTTGAATTCCCGGTTTCCGAGATGGAATTTTATATACCAAAATGGGTGGAAATGCTGCCGCGAAGCCATAGAATCAAGGAAGAAATGGTATCCTATATCAGAGACTTGATGGAGGAAAAGACGGAAATCCGGGATTTTATCGGAGGAATCGAACAGCCGGATGATACATATATCGAAAGTGTCCGTGTGGATCATATTGCGATGGATACCGGATGTATCCGGATGGAAATCCGTGTTTACGAGAAATACTATTATGAAATGCTCAGTGAGATGACAAACATGAAGATACAGAATGAGTACGAACTCCTTAGGGCCATGAAGGAAATGTCCGCCCTTCAGGAGGAGTATGCCAATGTCAAAGATGCTATGGACAGTGTCAGGGCAAAGGGGTATGGAGTGGTGAGTCCGAAGAAAGAGGAGATTTCCCTTACAGATCCGGAGATCATCAAGCAGGGCAGCAAGTACGGGGTGAAGATCCATTCGGAGGCACCGTCGATTCACATGATACGGGCCAATATTGAAACGGAGATCGCGCCGATTGTGGGCAACGAGCAGCAGGCTCAGGATATCCTGCGGTACATCAAAGATGCGAAAGAGCAGGAAGGAGGAGTCTGGGAAACCAACATTTTTGGAAAAACAATCGAGGAACTTGTGATGGACGGAATGCGGCATAAGATTACGATGATCAATGACGAATGTCAGGGAAAACTTCAGGATACGATGCAGAAAATTGTAAACGACAGCAATGGAGGGATTGTCTGTATCATTATCTAAACCGGATAAATGGGCCTGTACGCAAAAAGTTGAAAAACTTGATGAACGTACAGGCCTCTTTGTGGTATACTTGATCTGTTAGAGAAAGAAGGAGAGCGGATATGATAATGATTACGGGCGGAAGCTTTCAGGGAAAGACAGAGTATGCCAGAGCACAGTACCCGGACCGGGAGATCATCGTACATTTTGAAGAACAGATTTTACAGTGCATCCGGGAGAACAGGGATCCAGCAGCGTACACCGGGCAGTTTATTGAGAGTCATCCGGATGCAGTTGTTCTGATGGATGAAATCGGAAACGGGATTGTTCCGGTGGACCGGGAGGAGCGGGCATGGAGAGAGGCTGCAGGACGTGCCGGATGCCGGCTGGCAAAAGAGGCCGGGGAGGTCTACCGCGTCATGGCAGGGATCGGGATCAGGATCAAATGAGCAGGGAAAAATATCCGCGGTTTCCGCTCTTTTTGAGTCTGTGCGGCAGAGAGATCCTGATTGTCGGCGCCGGGAATATCGCGGTCCGGAGAGCCGGCATCCTTCTTCCTTTTGGCTGCAGCATCCGGATGTGCGCTCCGGAAAGAGAGGATGAGCTGAAAGAGCCTCTCAGAGGATGGATTCTGGACGGAAAGATCCGGTACGAGAGCAGGCGGTTTGAAAAGGATGTGCTGACCGGCCGGGAGTTTCTTGTGTTTGCGGCGACGGATGAAAACGAAACAAACGCAGAGATTGTTCAGATATGCAGGGGAAAAGGGATTCTGGTGAATAACGCATCGGACGCTTCCGTGTGTGATTTCTTCTTCCCGTCTGTACTGCGGGATGAGGAGATTGTAATCGGAATTGCAGGGGACGGAAGCGACCACAGAAAGGTAAAACAGATACGAAAAAAGATACAGGACATGCTGAAAGGAGAGAAAAGACCCAAATGAAAGTCACTTATCTGTATCACAGTGGATTTACAGTAGAAGATGAACGTGCAATGTATGTTTTTGATTACTATAAGGGGAAGCTGCCTGAGACAGAGGCCGATAAACAGATGTATGTTTTTGTGAGCCACCGCCACAGCGACCACTTCAATCCGGAAATTTTTGAGTGGGAGAAAGAGCATCCGAAGATCCAGTACATTCTGTCGGATGATGTGGAGGCGGATCCTGCTCCCAACCGGATTTTTCTGCCTCCGGATAAAAAAATAAAGATCGGAACGCTGAAAATAGAGACGCTTCGTTCTACGGATGAAGGCGTTGCTTTTCTCGTTGCCTTCCGTGACAAGAGAATTTATCATGCAGGTGATCTGAACTGGTGGCACTGGGAAGGCGAGAGTATTGACTATAACCGCAGTATGCGTAAAAATTACCAGAAGGAAATCAAAAAGCTTGCACGAAAGAAGATCGATCTGGCGTTTGTCGTTCTGGATCCAAGACAGGGCGGAGCGGCATTTTCCGGCATTGATTATTTCATGAGAAATGTGAGGGCAGAGCATGTCTTCCCGATGCACATGTGGAAGGATTATGGGCTGACAGACCGTCTGCTGACTTCGGAAATTTCCTCGGGCTACCGGAACCGGATTCACCGCGTATGGGAGGAAGGACAGACTGTGGAGATCAAGGAACGGAAGGGAGAATAACAATGCTTGTAAAAATCTATACGGACGGTGCGGCAAGAGGAAATCCGGACGGACCGGGAGGATATGGAACGATTCTCTCCTATACCGATCCGAAAGGACAGACCCATATACGGGAGCTTTCCCAGGGGTATGAAAAGACAACTAACAACCGGATGGAGCTGATGGCAGTCATTGCCGGACTGGAAGCGCTGAACAGGCCCTGCGAAGTGGAAATCTATTCGGATTCCAAATATGTAGTGGATGCGTTTAACCAGCACTGGATTGACAACTGGATCCGGAAGGGCTGGAAGCGCGGGAAAAATGAGCCGGTCAAAAACATCGATCTCTGGAAAAGGCTTTTGGAGGCGGCAAAGCCGCACAAGATGACATTGATCTGGGTAAAAGGGCATGACGGCCACCCGCAGAATGAACGATGTGACGAACTTGCGACAACGGCAGCGGACGGTGAGGATCGGATCGTTGATGAAGGGCTTGCAAGTGAAGGCCAAGTGTGATATTGTATTACAGGTGCAGGTAAGATAAACAGTCGCGGCTGCGAATCCCGAAAGGGTGCAGACGAGGAAAGTCCGGGCTTCACAGGGCAGGATGCCGGATAACGTCCGGTGGAGGCGACTCCAAGGATAGTGCAACAGAAATAAACCGCCGCTTATGCGGTAAGGGTGGAAAGGCAGTGTAAGAGACTACCGCTTTTCTGGTAACAGAAGAGGCACATGTAAACCCCATCCGAAGAAAGACCGAATGAAAACGATACGGCGGCCCGTCGTGTTTTAGGTGGGTTGATGGACTCCCGCGGCGACGCAGGAGCTAGATAGATGACTGTTCAAGACATAACCCGGCTTATCGTCTTGCCTGCCGTTTATACAGAAAGCAAAAAAGGGTGCGGTGCTTAAACCGCACCCTTTTTATAAGCTTTCCGGCAGAATGATAGATTCCGTTTATGCGACAGCAGTTTTTATTGATAGCGCAGATAATCAGCTGCCATTTCAATCAGTTCTTTTGGGTAAAGAGTACCGTGAGAAAGAAATCCGGGAAAGAAGGCCCGGAGCTGCGCTTCGTTGGCGGCCGCTATCTGGCAGACAGTGCGGATCGCCCTTGCGATACTTGGGACAGAGACGTGATACATTTCGGCAATCGGCCGGTAGATTTCCTTTTGGATGTTACACAGACAATGCTCGTCTTCCAGTACAAGAAAGACGGCCTCCTTCAGATAGTAAAAGCCTTTGTATCTCCCTGAAATTCCGATGCTTTTCAGAAAGATACTTAATTTTTCTTCCACATTTGATGTTGTCATCTTTGTTTCCTCCTTGGTTGGCCGGAAGCTTACATAACCTTTATATAAAAAGGGAGGAAAAAAGAAAGTCAAGATATGCAACAAAACGTGGCATTTTAACACGCACACCTAAAATATGGATAAAAAGAACCGGGAGGGCATCAGCCCTCCCGGCAGTTTATTTTCTATGATACTTTTCTTCGCAGTATTTGCAGCGGTATTCTTCACGTTCCGGATCCGTCAGAATAAACACATGATCCAGCTCCTGCTCGATGGAAGTGATGCATCTCGGGTTTTTGCAGCGGATCACATTGGTGATTTTTTTCGGAAGCTTCAGAGACATTTTATCTACAATTTTTTCATTCTCAATGATGTTTACCGTAATATTGTGATCGATGAAACCAAGGATGTCCAGATCGATCATCTCCAGAGGACATTCAATTTTGATGATGTCCTTCTTCCCCATCTTGTTGCTTTTTGCGTTCTTGATAATCGCGACACAGCAGTCCAGCTTGTCGAGACGCAGATATTTGTAAATATCCATACTTTTTCCTGCCTGGATATGATCCAGTACAAAGCCTTCGGAGATTCTTCCGATATTCAATGTATTTTTAACCATAATTAGCTCCTTTCCAGATTTGCAGATCAGTCGACATGGATGTCGAGAAGAGTAAGAATCAGTGCCATCCGTACATAAACACCGTATTTGGCCTGCTTGAAATAAACGGCGCGTGGATCGTCATCCACTTCCACGGAGATTTCATTTACTCTCGGGAGCGGGTGGAGCACAAGCATATCCTTGCTGGCAAGTTCCATCTTTTTCTTGTCCAGAATGTAGAAGTCTTTCATACGGACATAGTCTTCCTCGTTGAAGAAACGTTCTTTCTGAACACGGGTCATGTAAAGGATGTCCAGATCCGGAAGTGCTTCTTCCATACGGACAACCTCTTTGTATGGAACATTGTTGCGTCTCAGTACATCGTGGCGGATGTAGGTTGGAAGACGCAGCTCCTCAGGGGAGATCAGTACAAAGTTCAGATTGTCATAACGGACAAGTGCCTGAATCAGAGAATGAACAGTACGCCCGAACTTCAGATCTCCGCAAAGACCGATTGTCAGGTTGTTAAGACGCCCTTTTAAAGAACGGATCGTCAGAAGGTCCGTCAGCGTCTGGGTCGGATGCTGGTGTCCCCCGTCACCGGCATTGATAATCGGAATAGAAGAATGGGCAGCGGCTACCATCGGAGCGCCTTCCTTTGGATGACGCATCGCAACGATGTCAGCATAGCATGCCACAGTCCGAATCGTGTCCGATACACTTTCCCCCTTTGCAGCGGAACTCGAATCGGCAGAAGAAAAGCCAAGAACACTTCCGCCCAGGTTTAACATGGCAGCTTCATGACTTAAACGGGTACGGGTACTTGGCTCATAAAACAATGTTGCTAATTTTTTTCCTGCACAGGCATGTGCATATTTCGCTGGATTATTTTCAATATCATTGGCAAGATCTAAAAGCTTGTCCAGTTCTTCCACGGAAAAGTCCAGCGGACTCATTAAGTGTCTCATATAACATCCTCCTCTTGCTACCTAGCTCTCCTAATAATATATAATAAATTGATCTTGTTTTCAACAGCCAATTCAAATATGAACGTAGATTTTGCAGAAGAAATGTATTATAATATGGAAGAGTTTAAGCGAAGGAGGAAGCAGATGGCATCGTTAGAGGAACTGCGCGGTGAGCTGGATTGTCTTGATGAGCAGATCATCGCTTTATTTGAAAAACGGATGGAAGTCTGTTCTTTAGTTGCAGACTATAAGATTGAAAATGGAAGAAAAGTCTATGACCGGGCAAGGGAGCAGGAGAAGCTGCTAAAAGCAGCATCCCGGGTGGAGCATGCGTACAACAAGAAAGGAGTACAGGAGCTGTTTACCCTTCTGATGTCGGTCAGCAGGAAACTTCAATATCAGAAACTTTCCGCCTGCGGGACAACGGGGAGACTTCCGTTTATAGAAGTAAAAGAGCTGGATGTAAAGAATTCACGGATTGTATTCCAGGGAGTGGAGGGAGCCTACAGTGAGGCGGCGCTGAAGCAGTATTTCGGAGATGAAGTCAACAGTTATCATGTACGTACCTGGAAAGATGCGATGGACGCCATCGAGGATGGAGCAGCGGATTTTGCCGTGCTCCCGATTGAGAATTCTTCAGCAGGCGCAGTGAATGAGGTATACGATCTGCTTGTAGAATATGAAAATTATATCGTGGGAGAGACCGTGCTTCCGGTCAGCCATGTACTTGCGGGACTGAAGGGGAGCAAAGAGGATGAGATCACAAGAGTCTATTCCCATCCGCAGGGGCTGATGCAGTGTGAGAAATATCTGTATGACCATCCTGCAATGGAGAAGATCAGCGTACCGAATACTGCGGTTGCGGCACGCAAGATTGTGGAGGAGCAGGATGTGCACCATGCGGCAATCTGCAGCGCCTGCGCGGCTTCTTTATACGGACTGGAAATTCTGCGGGAGCAGGTCAACGACAACCGTCATAATTCCACCCGCTTTATTATTGTGACCAACCAGAAGATTTTTCTGGAGCATGCGGACAAGATCAGTATCTGTTTTGAACTTCCGCACGAGAGCGGCTCGCTTTATCAGATACTGTCCCACTTTATCTACAACGATCTCAATATGACAAAGATCGAATCACGGCCGATCGAGGACAGGCCTTGGGAATACCGCTTTTTCGTGGACTTTGAGGGGAATCTGGCAGACGGAGGCGTGAAAAACGCGATCCGGGGACTGCGTGAAGAGACGAAGAGCATGAAAATACTGGGGAACTACTAGAAAACAGAAAAGAAGGAAGAGAAGATGCATACAAACGAACTGATGATTTACAGAAATATGGAATATGGTCGGATTCTCCAGGATATGACTTTTCTGATGGAGCATGCGGGAAGTGATTATTATAATCCGGAGGATCTGAAAAATCTGTTCTTTGAATGTGTCAATAAGATCCTTGAGCTTTCGGAACAGCATGGTCTGGAGGGAAATCTGTGGCATACCTATCTGACATTTCTGCTCGTTAACGACGAAAATGCCTACAGCACAGCCTGCGAGATCCGGGGAGCGGTTGAGGGAAGTGTCAATGACGTGGCGCTGCATGATTTCGCGATTATGAAGGAGCTGTTTGACTATGATGTAAAGGGGCTCGGTGAGAAACTAGGCACGAAAGCCCACAGGATTTTATTTGACTATCAGGGAACGAGGCAGGAAGGACATGTCTACAACCGTAGGGTAAGAGACCGGATCTGCACGTTGGCTGTCCACCTTGCAGGGACTTCTTCTCCGGAAGAATTTAAAACAGTCATGACCCAGTTTTACAAGGAGTTCGGGGTAGGGAAATTCGGGCTTCACAAGGCTTTTCGGGTCGAACATACTGAAGAGGGTGCCAGGATTGTTCCGATTACCAAGATTGCCCATGTCAGACTGGATGATCTGGTAGGATATGAGATCCCAAAGAAGAAGCTGATTGAAAATACAGAGGCTTTTGTACGGGGAAGAAAGGCGAATAACTGCCTGCTGTTTGGGGACGCGGGAACCGGAAAGTCCACTTCCATCAAGGCAATTCTGAACCAGTACTATGAAGAAGGACTGCGTATGATCGAAGTGTACAAGCACCAGTTCCAGGATCTCAATGATATCATTGCCCAGATCAAAAACAGGAATTACAAGTTTATCATTTACATGGATGATCTTTCTTTCGAAGAATTTGAGATTGAATATAAATATCTGAAAGCGGTGATTGAAGGCGGTCTGGAGCGTAAGCCGGATAACGTTCTGATCTATGCCACATCCAACAGAAGACATCTGGTACGGGAACAGTGGAGCGATAAAAATGACAGAAGAGATGATGATCTTCACACATCGGATACGGTACAGGAGAAGCTGTCCCTTGTGGCGAGATTTGGGGTATCGATCTTTTTTGTCGGTCCGGATAAAAAAGAGTTCCAGAATATCGTTCTCGAACTTGCAAAACGGAACGGCATTCAGATGGAGGAAAACGAACTTCTGCTGCAGGCAAATCAATGGGAGATGACCCACGGCGGCAGATCAGGAAGAACAGCACAGCAGTTTATTGACTACCTGCTGGGGAAAGCATAAAACATAAGAAAAGAGAGGATGAGACGATGAAAAAAGAGAATGTAAAGTATGGAGCGTATGTGCAGATTTTAAAGGAAGAGCTGGTACCGGCTATGGGATGTACGGAGCCGATCGCACTGGCCTATGCAGCGGCTAAGGCAAGAGAAGTTCTTGGAGTAAAACCGGACAAAGTGAAGATCGGCGCAAGCGGAAGTATTATTAAAAATGTAAAATCGGTAATTGTACCGAATACGGATCATCTTAAAGGAATACCGGCGGC
Source organism: Drancourtella sp. An57 (assembly GCF_002161525.1). NCBI lineage: Bacteria > Bacillati > Bacillota > Clostridia > Eubacteriales > Oscillospiraceae > Drancourtella > Drancourtella sp. An57. The sequence goes on along the minus strand of NZ_NFHY01000008.1, from coordinate 36,756 downwards.
AGCGGCAGCCGGAATCATTGCAGGAAAACCGGAAAAAGAACTGGAAGTCATCGCAGAAGTATCACAAGAACAGATTGAGGAGATGAAAGACTTCCTTAAGAACACGGATATTTCCGTAGAATACGTGGATAACGGCATCACTTTTGACATCATTGTAACAGAGACAAAAGGGGAATCCAGCGCGACAGTACGGATCGCGAACTATCATACAAACATCGTACTGATTGAAAAAGACGGACAGGTACTTTTTGAGGAAAAGGTAGAAGGCGAGAAAGAAGAGGGACTGACGGACCGTTCTCTTTTGAATATGAAAGATATTCTGGATTTTGCAGAAACCGTGGACATCGAAGATGTCAGAGAAGTGATCGGACGCCAGATCCGGTATAATACGGCGATTGCACAAGAGGGATTAAAAGGAAACTATGGTGCAAATATCGGAAGTGTTCTTCTCGAAATGGAAGGGGACAATATTCGTGTCCGGGCAAAAGCTATGGCAGCAGCAGGATCTGACGCGAGAATGAACGGATGTGAACTTCCGGTAATCATTAATTCAGGAAGCGGCAATCAGGGAATGACCTGCTCTCTTCCGGTGATTGAATATGCTAAAGAACTGAATTCCGGGGAGGAAAAGCTGTACCGGGCACTGACGTTGTCAAACCTTGTGGCAATCCATCAGAAGACCGGAATCGGAAGATTGTCCGCATACTGTGGGGCAGTCTGCGCAGGTGCGGCGGCAGGAGCCGGAATCGCTTATCTGCACGGAGGCGGATATGAAGAGATTGCACATACGGTAGTCAATGCGCTTGCGATCGTATCCGGAATTGTCTGCGACGGGGCAAAGGCATCCTGCGCAGCCAAGATCGCATCTTCAGTGGAGGCGGGAATTCTTGGATATAACATGTATAAATGCGGACAGCAGTTCTATGCAGGCGATGGTATCGTGACGAAAGGCGTTGATGAAACGATCAGAAATATCGGACGTCTTGGCAAAGAAGGCATGAGGGAGACTAATGTCGAGATCATTGATATCATGGTAGGAGAAGGATGTAAATAAACGAAAGTAGGTGAAAAGATGCCGGCTTTTTTCGATGACATCGAAGCATTTCGCGGGGATGGAAGCAGAAACGAAAAGGGAGAATCCCTGGAAGCGTTTCTGGAAAAGTATGATCCTTACAAATACAAAAATCCATGCTGTACGGTGGACATGGCAGTATTCGGGTATTCCGGAACAGAACCGGATCGGGCAGAGGACCTGAAAGTCCTCCTGATCCGGAGAAAGAATCATCCGAGTATCGGAGACTGGGCACTGCCTGGCGGGTTTATAGATCTTTATGAAGATCTGGAAGAATCCGCAAAACGAGAACTTTATGAAGAGACACATATTGAAGGAGTCGAGACAGAGCAGATCCGGGCCTTCGGAGATGTCAGAAGAGATCCGAGAGCGAGAGTGATCACTACTGCATTTATGGCTCTTGTCCGGCTGGAAGATGTGAAAGCACAGGCAGGCGATGATGCAAAGGATGCGGCCTGGTTTACAATTGATGTCAGCGAAAAAGAGACAGAAGAAGGGAGCTTCTATGCGATGGAGCTTTCTAATCCGGAACGGAAGCTTCTGTTGAAACCTTTGGTCTGTCTTCGGGAAACCGGAGAATTGATCCGAAAAGAAGAGACTGTCATCCGGGACCGCGGCCATGTGGCATCTGATCATGCGGCCATTCTGCTTCTTGCCTGGCTGAAACTGAAACGCAGGATGGAAAACGCAAGAGCAAAAAAGGAGACAAAAATCAAATGAAATGGAATAAATTCAGACTACAGACGACAACTCAGGCGGAGGATGTTGTCAGCAGTATTCTTACGGACCTCGGAATCGAGGGCGTGGAGATCGAGGATAAGGTTCCGCTTACACAGAAAGAAAAGGAGCAGATGTTTGTCGACATTCTGCCGGAGACCGCACTGGATGACGGCGTGGCGTATTTAAGTTTTTATCTGGAAGAGAGCGAGGACAAAGAAGCAGTTCTTGAGAAAGTCAGAAATGAACTGGACGAAATGAGAGAATTCATGGATCTGGGACCTTGCACGATCGAGGAATCCCAGACCGAGGATGTGGACTGGGTCAATAACTGGAAACAGTATTTCCATCAGTTTTACGTGGATGATATCCTGATTATTCCATCCTGGGAAGAGGTAAAGCCGGAAGATGAAAGAAAGATGATCATTCACATTGATCCGGGAACTGCATTTGGAACGGGTATGCATGAAACGACACAGTTGTGCATCCGCCAGATTAAGAAATATGTGACGGATACGACCCGGATTCTGGATGTAGGATGCGGAAGCGGGATTCTTGGCATGCTGGCACTGAAATTCGGTGCGGCCTATTCAGTGGGAACGGATCTGGATCCGTGCGCGATTGATGCCACCCATGAAAATATGAAAGAAAACGGGGTGGAAAAAACCCGTTATGAGGTCATGATCGGAAATATCATCGATGATAAAGAAATTCAGGACCGTGTCGGATATGAAAAATACGATATTGTTGCGGCAAATATTCTTGCGGATGTCCTTGTCGCCCTGACTCCGGTGATTGTAAACCAGCTGAAACCGGGCGGAATTTATATTACAAGCGGCATTATTGATGACAAGGAAGAAGTCGTGAAACAGGCAGTGAACGATGCGGGACTGGAGCTTCTTGATGTAACTTATCAGGGAGAATGGGTCTGTGTCACAGCGAAAAAGCCGTTGGATAAGGCAGGAGAGTAATCAGCATGCAGCATTTTTTTGTGACACCGGAACAGGTGGAGGAAGAAGAGATTACGATTACGGGAAGCGATGTGAACCATATCCGGAATGTGCTGCGCATGAAGAAAGGCGAACAGCTCGAAATCAGCGACGGCAATAATAAAAAATATTTGTGTGAGATCCGGGAAATGACTGCGGATACCGTTCAGGCCGGGATTCTGGAGGTTTATCAGACAGATACGGAGCCGGCCTGCCGGACTGTCCTGTTCCAGGGGCTGCCAAAAAGCGACAAGATGGACTGGATTGTGCAGAAGGCTGTGGAGCTTGGTGTATCCGAGATCGTTCCGATGGCTACCCGCAGGGCGGTCGTAAAGCTTGACGCGAAGAAAGCAAAAAAGAAGACGGACCGCTGGCAGGCAATCGCCGAGAGCGCCGCAAAACAGGCGGGACGCGGAGTGATACCGGAGGTTCACGATGTAATGAGCTTTTCGGAGGCGCTTGCCTTTGGCAGGACACTGGATCATGTATTCATACCGTATGAGCTTGCCGAAGGAATGGAAGAGACGAGAAAACAGCTTCAGTCACTGAAAAAGGGAGAATCTGCAGGGATTTTTATCGGACCGGAAGGCGGATTTGAAGTGGAAGAAGTAGAAAAAGCCGCGGCGGAGGCCGGGGCGGCTCCGATTACACTTGGTAAACGGATCCTGCGTACCGAGACGGCGGGACTATTTGTACTTTCTGTTCTCTCGTATCTGATGGAAGAATAAAACCGGTGTCAAGATCCGGAAGAAATCATATGGTAATAAAAAAGGCGGAAAGGTAAGATCTGATGGAAGTATATTTGGACAATTCGGCAACAACAAAAGCATTTGACGAGGTCGGCGATCTGGTCCGGAAGGTGATGTGTGAGGACTATGGAAACCCGTCATCCCTGCACCGGAAAGGGATGGAAGCAGAGCAGTATGTCCGCAGCGCGAGGGAGACTTTCGCGAAAATCCTGAAAGTCCAGGAAAAGGAGATTTTCTTCACTTCTGGAGGGACAGAAAGCGATAATCTTGCATTGATCGGGACGGCACGGGCATACAAAAGACGCGGTAACCACCTGATTACAACGGCGATTGAACACCCGGCCATTTTAAATACGATGCGGTATCTGGAAGACGAGGAAGGATTCCGGGTCACCTACCTGCCGGTGGACCAGTACGGCAGAGTGAAGCTCTCCGCGCTCCGGGAAGCACTCTGCAAGGAGACGATTCTTGTTTCCATCATGTATGTAAACAATGAGGTCGGATCTGTTCAGCCGGTCAAGGAGGCGGCCGGCATTGTGAAGGCATACAACAGGGAGATTATTTTCCACTCGGATGCCGTACAGGGATTTGGAAAGTACAGAATTTTTCCAAAAAGAGAAGGAATCGACCTCCTGACAGTCAGCAGCCACAAGATTCACGGACCGAAAGGAATGGGAGCGCTTTATATCAGCGACAAGGTGAAAATCCGTCCGATTGTGTTCGGAGGGGAACAGCAGAAAAATATCCGGTCCGGAACGGAAAATGTGCCGGGAATCGCGGGATTTGCTCTGGCTGCAAAAATGGTTTATTCGGATCTGGAAGAAAAGACGGCGCGGATGCGGAAACTGAAAGAGCGTTTCATAGAAGGAATCAGGCAGGTGGACCATGTGTCTGTACACGGACTGCCGGATGAAACAAGCGCTCCGCATATTGTCAGTGTCGGAATTGCCGGAATCCGGAGTGAAGTACTGCTTCATACACTGGAAGAAAAAGGAATCTATGTATCGTCAGGCTCGGCCTGTTCTTCAAATCATCCTGGTATCAGCGGGGTGTTAAAGGGAATCGGTGTGGAGCGTGAATATCTGGATGCAACACTGCGGTTCAGTCTTTCAGAGTTCACGACAGAAGAAGAAATTGACTATACGCTGAAAACATTATATAATTGTATACCGATGCTCAGAAGATACAGACGGAGATAAAGGAGAAAGAAATGACATTTCAGACGTTTTTGATAAAATACGGAGAGATTGCGATCAAAGGGAAGAACCGTTACATGTTTGAAGACGCACTGGTGCGTCAGATCCGCTTTGCTCTTCACAACACAGAAGGAACATTCCGTGTGCATAAATGTCAGGGGCGCATTTATGTGGACTGCGACGGATATTATGACTTTGATGAGACCGTTGAGAGCCTGAAAAAGGTATTCGGGATTGTCGGCATCTGCCCGGTTGTCCGGACAGAGATCAAAGAGTTTGAAGAATTGAAAAAAGATGTAGTGGCATACATGGACGAAGCATATCCGGACAAAAATCTGACATTTAAAGTGGAGTCGAGGCGCGCAAAGAAGACCTACCCGGTCAACTCCATGGAGATGAACTGTGATCTGGGAGAGGCGATCCTGGATGCGTTTCCGGAGATGCGGGTGGACGTTCACAATCCGGATGTGCTCCTGAACGTGGAGGTACGGGAAGAGGTTTATATTTATTCCCACATCATACCGGGGCCTGGCGGAATGCCGATCGGAACAAACGGCAGTGCCATGCTGCTCCTCTCGGGAGGAATTGACAGCCCGGTTGCAGGTTATATGGTAGCAAAAAGAGGCGTCGGTCTTGAGGCGGTTTATTTCCATGCACCTCCGTACACAAGCGAGCGGGCAAAACAGAAGGTAGTGGATCTTGCAAAGAAGGTGGCGGCTTACACCGGACCGATCCGGCTCCATGTTGTCAACTTTACAGATATTCAGCTTTACATCTATGATAAATGTCCTCATGATGAGCTGACGATCATTATGAGAAGATATATGATGCGGATTGCCGAGACGATTGCAAAGGAAAATGGCTGTCTGGGACTGATCACAGGGGAAAGTATCGGACAGGTTGCAAGTCAGACGATGCAAAGTCTTCTTGTGACAAATGAAGTATGTACCCTTCCGGTATACCGCCCATTGATCGGATTTGACAAGCAGGAAATCGTAGAGATTTCAGAAAAGATTGATACTTATGAGACTTCGATTCTTCCGTACGAAGACTGCTGTACGATCTTTGTCGCAAAGCATCCGGTGACCAGGCCGAAATTGGATGTGATCAAGCGTTCTGAGACAAGGCTGTCGGAAGATATTGACCGTCTCGTACAGGAAGCGCTTGACACAACAGAAGTCATCGATGTGGAAGCATAGGAGAATTGGAAAAGTTTCCAGAGTGAATGAGGGTCCTTTTGACTCTCTTATGGAATAAAAAAATCCCCCGCGCTCAACGTGGGGGATTCGATTTCATCTAAACAAGATAAGGTTTTAAAACTTCTAAAACTTCATCAACGCCAGCATCAGCGTGAATGTTTAAATCAATCGGTTTAGATAAATCCAGGCTGAAGATACCCATAATGGACTTTGCGTCGATTACGTATCTGCCGGATACTAAATCGAAATCGTAATCAAATTTTGTAATGTCGTTTACAAATGATTTTACTTTGTCAATCGAGTTTAATGAAATCTTTACTGTTTTCATTGGAAACACACTCCTCTCTCTTTGTTTATATCAATATCTTATGATAGTACAATTAAAAAGTCAAGAAACAACTTGCCAAAGAAATGGAAGAAATTTCGTCATATTTTATAAAATTTTAGAAAAGGACTGAGGAAAAAATGAAAAAAGCGGCACTTCATAATCTCGGATGCAAAGTAAACGGATATGAGACAGAGGCCATGCAGAAACTTCTTGAAGAAGATGGATATGAGATTGTCCCTTTTCATGAGAAGGCGGATGTTTATGTAATCAATACCTGCACAGTGACAAATATTGCTGACAGAAAATCCAGACAGATGCTCCACCGTGCAAGAAAGCTGAATCCGGAGGCGGTGATAGTGGCGGCAGGATGCTACGTCCAGGCACAGGAAGAAGCGGGACAGGCGATTGAGGGAATCGATATTCTGATCGGGAACAATCAGAAAAAGAATCTGATCAGCCTTCTCCATGCACATGAACAGCATGAGGATATAAAGGCGGTGATTGATATCAATCATACCGGCGAGTTTGAAGAACTCTACGTGGATTCAGCCGGAGACCATACGAGAGCCTACATCAAGATTCAGGACGGATGCAACCAGTTCTGCACGTACTGTATTATCCCGTATGTGCGGGGCAGGATCCGCAGCAGACAACCGGAGGAAATCGTAAAAGAAGTGGAACGGCTTGCGGATGCCGGCTATCAGGAAGTAGTTCTGACCGGAATTCATGCAAGTTCCTACGGGGTGGATTTTGTGAATCCGAAGATGGATCTGGATTCCTGGGTGACTATGGAGGGAGAAAAAAAAGATCTTCTCTACCTGATTCAGCAGATCCATAAAGTAGAAGGAATCAGGAGAATACGCTTAAGCTCGATCGAGCCGAGAATTATTACAGAAAAATTCGCAAAAGAACTTGCAAAGCTTCCAAAGGTCTGCCCGCATTTCCATCTGTCCATGCAGAGCGGCTGCGATGCAACGCTAAAGAGAATGAACAGACACTATACGAGCAGAGAATACTATGAAAAATGCGGTATTTTAAGAACGTATTTTGAGCATCCGGCGATTACAACGGATGTTATTGTAGGCTTCCCGGGAGAGACGCAGGAGGAGTTCGAGACGACCAGGGCGTTTATTGAAAAAGTCGGATTTTATGAGACTCATGTGTTTAAGTACTCCAGAAGAAACGGTACAAAGGCGGCGTCCATGCCGGACCAGGTGCCGGAACAGGAAAAGGCGGAAAGAAGCCAGATCCTGCTTGATCTCTGTAAAAAGAAAAAGAAAGAGTTTGAAGATCAGATGATCGGAAAGCAGGTAGAAGTCCTTCTGGAGGAAACCTTTGAAAAAGACGGGGTCCTTTACCGGACGGGCCTTACAAAAGAATATGTAAAAGTTGCGGTAAAGGCTGATAATACGAGGGAAAATCAGATTCTGGAAATGACCATTGAGAATCATTCTCAAATTATGGATTGAATTTTAGATGGGATTATATTAGAATAGAGTAGTAGTATTGGAGGTCGCAACGATGAAAGATTTATCAAACACACAGTTTTTCCAGGTGGGCCAGGGCCCGCAGATTCAGGCAAAGGATATTCTTGAGATCGTTTATAAGGCTTTGCGTGAGAAAGGATACAATCCGGTCAACCAGATGGTTGGTTATATCATGTCCGGAGACCCGACTTATATCACAAGCCATAACGGTGCAAGAAGTCTTGTCATGAAGATGGAACGAGATGAACTGGTCGAAGAGATGCTCAAAGCATATATTGAGCACAATGGCTGGGAGTAACGATGAGAGTAATGGGATTGGACTTTGGCGCGAAGACCGTAGGAGTCGCTGTGAGCGATCCTTTAGGTCTGACTGCCCAGGGGGTCGAAACAATTACAAGGACGCAGGAGAACAAGCTGAGAAAGACACTGGCGAGGATTGAGACACTTGCCGGAGATTTTAAGGTGGAAAAAATTGTGCTTGGATTCCCGAAACACATGAATAATGATATCGGAGAGCGTGCCGAGAAGACACTCGCGTTTAAGGAAATGCTTGAGAGACGGACCGGGCTTGAGGTGGAATTATGGGATGAGAGGCTCACGACAGTCTCTGCTGAGAAAGTACTGATGGAAAGCGGCGTGCGCCGGGAAAACAGGAAACTCTATATAGATAAAATTGCAGCAGTTTTCATACTGCAGGGATATCTGGATTCCGTTGGTATGAGAGGAGTTTAGAATGGAGAAAATTATGTTTATGCCGGAAGGTTCGGATCAGCCGGCAGCATTCTATGTTTTGGAACAGACAAAAATCAGGGGAATTTCCTATATTCTTGTGACGGATAAAGAAGAGGGAGATGCGGAATGTCTGATTTTAAAAGATAAAAGCAATAGCGAAGGGGAGGACTCCCTGTATGAGATCGTAGAAGACGAAGTGGAACTTCAGGCAGTATCGAAAGTGTTTGAAGAACTTCTGGAAGATGTGGGGATCGAACTGTAGCTTTTTGCGGATCTTATTACCAGTCAGAGAATGAATGGACGGAAAATAAAATCATGGAGGTGTAGATTTGAAAAAAACGAACAATTCAAAATTGCGTATCATTCCGATAGGCGGACTGGAGCAGATCGGAATGAACATTACTGCCTTCGAATATGAAGACAGTATTATTGTGGTAGACTGCGGTCTTGCATTCCCGGAGGACGACATGCTGGGAATTGATCTTGTGATACCGGATGTCACCTATTTAAGAGATAATATTTCAAAAGTGAAAGGGTTTGTGATTACCCACGGACATGAAGACCATATCGGAGCGCTGCCGTATGTATTGAAAGAACTTAATCTTCCAATTTACACGACAAAACTTACGATGGGCATTATCGAAAACAAGTTAAAAGAACACAATCTGATGAGGAGTACGAAGCGGAAAGTCGTACGCCACGGCCAGTCTATTAATCTCGGGAAATTCCGAATTGAATTTATCAAAACAAACCACAGCATTCAGGATGCGTCTGCGCTTGCCATTTACTCACCGGCGGGGATTGTTGTTCATACGGGAGACTTTAAGGTGGATTACACGCCGGTATTCGGTGACGCGATTGATCTGCAGCGCTTTGCCGAGATTGGAAAGAAAGGCGTACTGGCGCTGATGTCGGACAGCACCAATGCGGAGCGGCCGGGATTTACCCAGTCTGAACGTACGGTCGGACGGACATTTGACCATATTTTTGCGGAGCACACTAATACGAGAATTATTATCGCGACGTTTGCATCGAACGTGGACCGTGTGCAGCAGATTATCAACTCTGCTTACAAATATGGCAGAAAAGTTGTCGTGGAAGGACGGAGCATGGTCAATATCATCTCTACCGCCGCGGAACTGGGATATCTGGACATTCCAAAGAATACACTGATCGAGATTGACAAGCTGAAAAACTATCCTCCGGAGAAGACGGTTCTGATTACGACAGGAAGCCAGGGAGAGTCCATGGCGGCACTTTCCCGCATGGCAGCGGATATTCATAAAAAAGTGACCATTATGCCGGGAGATACGGTTATTTTCAGTTCCAACCCGATCCCGGGAAATGAGAAGTCTGTATCGAGAGTGATCAATGAGCTCTCTGCAAAAGGGGCAAATGTGATCTTCCAGGATGCCCATGTATCCGGACATGCCTGCCAGGAAGAACTGAAACTGATCTATTCTCTTGTGAAGCCGAAATATGCGATTCCGGTACATGGAGAGTACCGCCATATGAAAGCAAATGCGGGGATTGCGGAGCAGCTTGGAATTCCGAAGGAAAACATTTTCATTCTCCATGCCGGAGACGTGCTGGAGCTGGATGACAAGGGTGCAAAGATTGCTGACCATGTGCAGACGGGAGCGATCCTTGTCGATGGACTTGGCGTCGGCGATGTGGGAAATATTGTGTTAAGAGACCGCCAGCATCTGGCAGAGGACGGAATCCTGATCGTTGTTCTGACCCTTGCAAAAGGAACAAACCAGCTGCTGGCCGGACCGGATATTGTGTCCCGCGGATTTGTCTATGTACGGGAATCCGAAGGGCTGATGGAAGAGGCGAAAGAGGTGCTTGGTGTCGCTCTGGAGGGATGCTTAAGCAGCCGTAACGCAGACTGGAGCAAAATCAAACTTGTAATCCGTGATACCATGAATGAGTTTATCTGGAAGAGAACAAAGAGAAGACCGATGATTCTTCCGATCATTATGGACGTCAATGTATAGGCGGGAAAGGGACAAAACGGATGATAGTGGATGAGAGGATCGTAGATTACATCCGTTCACTGGAAACACGAAACAGCGAAATACTGGAAATGATTGAGCAGGAAGCACTTAAAGAGCGGGTTCCGATTATCAGAAAGGAAATGCAGAGCTTTTTAAAAGTGCTTCTGCTTTTGAAAAGGCCAGAACGGATTCTGGAGATCGGTGCCGCGGTCGGGTTTTCGGCACTGCTCATGAGCGAGTATGCTGGAAACGGATGCAGAATCGATACGATCGAAAATTATGAAAAGCGGATTCAGAAAGCTGAAGAAAATATCAAAAGAGCCGGAAAAGAAGAGCAGATTCATCTTCTGAAAGGGGATGCGATGGAGATCTTAAAGACACTGGAAGAACCGTATGACATGATCTTTGTCGACGCAGCGAAGGCACAGTATATTGCCTATTTTCCGGAAGTGATGCGGCTTTTAAACAAGGACGGGATGCTGATCTCGGACAATGTCCTTCAGGACGGCGGAATTATGGAATCCCGGTTTGCTGTGGAGCGGCGTGACCGGACGATCCACAGTAGAATGAGAGAGTATCTCTATCTTTTAAAACATGACGAAAGACTGGAGACAGCTGTCGTGCCAATCGGGGACGGGGCGTCTGTCAGTGTAAAGAAGGAGTGAACAAAAATGCGTCATCCGGAATTATTAGTGCCGGCGAGCAGCCTGGAAGTGCTGAAAACCGCAGTGATTTTCGGGGCAGATGCCGTATATATCGGTGGAGAGGCCTTTGGCCTTCGTGCGAAAGCGAAAAATTTTTCCATGGAAGACATGAAAGAAGGAATTGCCTTTGCGCATGAACATCAGGTGAAAGTCTATGTGACAGCCAATATTCTTGCGCACAATGCAGACCTTGAGGGCGTACGGGCATATTTTCAGGAATTAAAGGAAATTGGACCGGATGCACTGATCATTGCAGATCCGGGAGTGTTTGAGATCGCAAAGGAGGTCTGTCCTGAGATTCCGCGCCATATCAGTACACAGGCGAACAATACAAACTATGGTACCTACCTCTTCTGGCATCACCAGGGAGCGGAGAGGGTTGTGACGGCAAGAGAGTTGTCTTTGGATGAAATCCGGGAGATCCGTGAGCACATTCCGGATGACCTTGAGATCGAAACATTTATTCACGGGGCAATGTGTATTTCCTATTCCGGCCGCTGCCTTCTGAGCAATTATTTTACCGGCCGGGACGCGAATCAGGGGGCATGCACCCATCCGTGCAGATGGAAATATTCCATCATGGAAGAGACAAGACCGGGCGAATACATGCCGGTTTATGAAAATGAACGTGGAACCTACATTTTTAATTCCAAGGATCTGTGCATGATTGAGCACATTCCGGAATTGATGGAAGCCGGGATCGACAGTTTCAAAATCGAGGGAAGAATGAAGACGGCTCTCTATGTAGCCACTGTGGCACGGACCTACCGGAAAGCGATCGATGACTATCAGGAGAGCCCGGAGCTTTACGAGGAACATATGGACTGGTACAAAGAGCAGATCGCAAACTGTACCTACCGCAAATTTACAACAGGCTTCTTCTTCGGAAAGCCGAATGAAGAGGCGCAGATTTACAATAACAATACCTATCTGAAAAATTATACGTATCTTGGTATTGTAGACGAGATAAAGGACGGTCTCATCCGGCTGGAACAGAAAAATAAATTCTCTGTAGGTGAGGAGATTGAGATCATGAAGCCGGATGGAAGCGATGTGAAGACGAAAGTCCTTGCAATCTATGACAGCGAAATGCAAAGTCAGGAATCTGCCCCGCACGCCAGACAGCTTTTGTGGGTGAAGCTTGACAGGGAAGCATCCAGATACGACCTTCTGAGGAAAAAAGAAGAATAAAGAAGACATAGTATGTAAAACACGGCAGAAAACGCCGTGTTTTTTTAATCCTCAAAGAAGAGACGGAGTTTTTCAATAGCGCTCTTTTCAATCCGGGAGACGTAGGATCTGGAGATGCCAAGCCTTTTCGCGATTTCACGCTGTGTCAGGATTTCCTCGTTGTAGAGACCGTAACGAAGTTTCAGCACCAGACGTTCTCTCTGAGAAAGTTCGGATTCTACTTTTTGATATAGTTTTCCAATATCATCCTGGAGTGTGATCTGCTCATCCACTTCCCGTGCCTCGGATTCCATAATGTCAAAAAGACGGATTTCGTTTCCCTCCTTGTCAGTTCCGATGGGTTCGTAGAGGGAAACCTCCCCGGATACTTTTTTCCGGGAGCGCATCAGCATCAAAAGTTCATTTTCAATACAGCGGGCGGCATAGGTGGCAAGACGTACGCCTTTGTCCGGATTGAATGTCATGACAGCTTTGATCAGTCCGATGGTTCCGATGGAGATCAGGTCCTCGGTATCTTCGGAAAGATGCTGGTATTTTTTGACCACATGTGCTACAAGGCGCAGATTATGTTCAATCAGGATGTATTTTGCTTCCAGATCTCCCTCTGTATACTTCTGCATATAATACTGTTCTTCGTCGGCAGTGAGGGGCTGTGGAAATGATTTCAAGGGAATACGCACCTCTTAACATGTTTGCTATCAGTTTATGAGAATGTAGGATTTTTTGTGCTTTTCCAAAATAAGAATTGACATTTAGGGACGAAGGGACTACCATGAAAGCAAAGATCTGAAAATTCACATGCCGGTTCCGGCAGAAACAGGGATTCACCTGGGTATTTCAACGGGAAAATCAGAAAAAGAAATATGGGATTTGCAATGGTAAAATCAGCAGTGATGGATGGACTGACGGTGAGAGAAGTCTGCGTGGAGGCTGATACAGGGAGCGGCCTTCCGGTTTTTCACATGGTAGGGTATCTTTCGTCCGAAGTAAAAGAGGCTGGAGAACGTGTCCGGACAGCGATCCGCCATACAAGGGCGCGTCTGCAGCCCCAGAGGATGGTGGTCAACCTGTCGCCGGCAGACATTCGAAAGACAGGTGCCTCATTTGATCTTCCGATTGCGGTGGCCCTTGCTTTGTCGGCGGGGAGTATTATGGACCGGTGTGAAAAGAGGGTCCTTTTCATTGGAGAACTGAGCCTGGATGCCAGAATACGGAAGGTAAGAGGTATCCTGCCGATTGTTTCTTATGCCAGAGAAAATGGATACGAGATCTGTGTCGTACCGTGGGAAAATGAGACAGAAGGGAAGCTGGTTTCGGGAATCGAGGTGGTTGGAGCCGCCACGCTTTCCGAAGTATGGAATTTTCTTGAAACAGGGGAACGGCCGGTCAGAAAGCAGCAGGCGGCAAAAGTGCGTGACAGAGACAAAAGTGAGCTTGACTTTGCGGATATAAAGGGTCAAAGTGGTCTGAAACGAGCTTCGGAAGTGGCTGCCGCAGGAGGTCATAACATTTTATATCTTGGCCCGCCGGGTTCGGGAAAAACCATGGCGGCACAGCGGCTTCAGACCATTTTGCCGGATCTGGACGCCAGGACCGGGATGGAGGTAACGACGATCTACAGTGCAGCAGGACTTTTAGATGAAGCGCAGCCGCTGCTTATCCGGCCGCCGTACCGGGAAGTCCACCATACGGTAACAAAAGCAGCACTTCTTGGAGGCGGCAGATATCCGACACCGGGAGAATTAAGCCTTGCCCATGGGGGAATTCTTTTTCTGGATGAGCTTTCCGAGTATCAGAGAACGGTGCTGGATGCGCTGAGAGAGCCTCTGGAGACAAAGCAGGTACGGATAACAAGAAAAAAAGGCACTTACATCTTTCCGGCGGATGTACTGGTTGCTGCAGCTATGAACCCGTGTCCGTGCGGGAACTATCCGGATCTGGAGCGCTGCCGCTGTACACCCGGCGAGATTCACCGGTATCTTGGCAAGGTCAGTCAGCCGTTTTTGGACAGGATGGATATTTGTATCGAGACGCCGAAAATTTCCTACGGGGAGCTGACATGCGAAAAGCAGGAAGAATCTTCCGGAACAATCCGGGAAAGAGTGCTTCGGGCCAGGAAAATCCAGAAGAAAAGGTATCGGGAAAGGGAGATGTTGACAAACAGCAGAATGGGACGGAAGGAAATCGAGGAATTCTGCTGTTTAGAAGAAAAAGAGAAGCAGATGATTGAACGCGCGTTTGAACGCCTGAATCTGACAGCCCGCACCTACTACAAGACACTGAAAGTAGCGCGGACCATTGCGGATCTGGAAGGAAGCGGACAGATCCGTACGAATCATCTTGCGGAAGCAATCAGTTACCGGATGGTAGACCAGACAATATGGGGGAATCAGAAAAGATGAGTAAAGAAGAGGAGTTTGTATTCTGGCTGGCATGTATCCAGGGAATTTCATCTTCCAAAAAAAGACTCCTGCAGGAGACATTCGGCTGTGCGAAAGCAGTCTATTATATAGAAGAAACAGGACGGAAATCATGCTGGTTTTTAACGGAAAAGGAGAAAGCAGCTCTCAAAGAGCATCAGAAGGAGGCAGTTCTGGATGAACGGAAAAGAGTCTGGGAAAAGGCCAGGAAAAAGGGGATCAAGCTTACATACTGGACAGACAGTGCCTATCCGGAAAAGCTTTCCCGGATCGTGCAGCCACCCTATGCACTGTTCGGAGCCGGGAAGGAATGTTTTGCCTTTGAGGGTGTGACTGCGGCAATTGTAGGAGCAAGAGAGGCAAGCGCATACGGCAGGCAGATGACATATGAGTATGGGAGAGAACTGGCAAAAGCCGGAATGAACATCATCAGCGGCATGGCAAGAGGAATCGATGCTGCAGGACTGGAAGGAGCGCTGCTGGAAGGGAAAGGGCATTGTGCAGTGCTTGGTTCCGGAGTGGATGTCTGTTACCCGAAAGACAATCAAAGGCTTTATCAGAGACTTTGGGAAGACGGAAGGATCCTCTCGGAATATCCGCCTGGAACACCGCCGCTTGCCCGTAATTTTCCTCCAAGGAACAGGATCATCAGCGGGCTTGCCGATGTGGTTCTTGTAATGGAGGCAAGAAAAAGGAGCGGCTCTTTAATCACGGCTGACTTTGCGCTGGAACAGGGAAAAGACGTATATGCCCTTCCGGGGCCTGTGACCAGTGACTTGAGCCGGGGGTGCCACCAGCTGATCCGGCAGGGCGCTGGTATTTTGGTTTCACCGGAGGAATTCCTTTGTGATTTGCCGTATAAATTGCAGAAATCACTCATAGAATTCTGTAAAAATCCGGTTAAAAATTCAAACGAAAATGAAATAATGCTTGAAAGTCCTGAAAAATTGTTGTATAGTGTTCTGAGTTTGGAGCCTAAAAATATACAGGAAATCGAGGATCAGTTATCGCTTCCGAGAGGTGAAATCATGGAAGCGCTGTTGAATCTGGAGATGAATGGATGGATCCAGGAAGTTTCAAAAAATGATTATATCCGATTGAAGTAAGATTTGAAGTTGGATGGAGGAATAGGTATTATGGCACGTTATCTGGTGATTGTGGAGTCACCTGCGAAAGTAAAAACGATCAAAAAATTTCTGGGAAGCAATTATGTGGTGATGGCATCCCAGGGACATGTGCGCGATCTGCCGAAAAGCCAGCTCGGTATTGATGTAGAGCACGATTTTGAACCAAAGTATATTACTATTCGCGGAAAAGGAGAGATCCTTGCGCAGCTTCGCAAAGAGGTCAAAAAGGCGGACAAGATTTATCTTGCGACTGACCCTGACCGTGAAGGAGAAGCAATTTCATGGCATCTGACCAAGGCGCTGAAACTGGAAGGGAAAAAGGTTTACCGTATCAGTTTTAACGAGATCACAAAGAACGCAGTCAAGGAGTCCATCAAGAACGCCCGGGAAATCGATATGAATCTGGTTGACGCACAGCAGGCGAGAAGGGCGCTTGACAGGATTGTAGGATATAGAATCAGCCCTTTGCTCTGGAAGAAGGTAAAACGCGGCTTAAGTGCAGGCCGGGTACAGTCTGTGGCGCTTCGGATTATTGCGGATAGAGAGGCGGAGATTGATGCGTTTATACCGGAAGAGTACTGGACGCTGGACGCGGTTTTAAAGGTACAGGGAGAGAAAAAGCCTCTGCGTGCCAAATTCTATGGGACGAAAACAGAAAAAATAGTGATTCGTTCTGCCGAAGAAGAACAGAAGATAGAAAAAGAACTTGAGAATGCCGATTTTCATGTTGCAGAGGTCAGAAAAGGAGAGCGCACCCAGAAGTCTCCGCTTCCGTTTACTACCAGTACCCTGCAGCAGGAAGCATCCAAGGTACTGAATTTTGCGACACAGAAGACAATGCGGATTGCCCAGCAGCTATATGAAGGAATTGATATCAAGGGTCAGGGAACGGTTGGTATCATTACCTATCTCCGTACGGATTCCACCCGTGTTTCCGAGGAAGCGGAGCGTCTTGCGAGAGAATATATCTCCTCTGTTTACGGTGCAGAATATGTAGCGGACACAGAAAAGAAAAAGGACGGGGGAAAAAATATTCAGGACGCCCACGAGGCAATCCGTCCTACGGATATTTCCAGAACACCGGCTTCTCTCAAAGAGTCTCTTTCGAGAGACCAGTTCCGCCTGTATCAGCTGATCTGGAAACGCTTTGCGGCGAGCCAGATGCAGCCGGCGAGATTTGAGACGACTTCCGTCAAGATTGACGCGGGAAATTACCGGTTTACCGTTGCAGCATCCAAAATCGCATTTGACGGATTCCGTTCCGTTTATGTACAGCCGGATGAAGAAAAGGCAGAGAACAATGTCCTGCTCAAAGGACTGGATGAACAGTCCGTCCTGACAAAAGAGGATTTTGAAAAGAAGCAGCACTTTACGCAGCCGCCGGCACACTACACAGAGGCGTCTCTTGTAAAGGCACTGGAGGAACTGGGAATCGGACGGCCTAGTACGTATGCTCCGACGATTTCCACGATTATTGCAAGACGTTACGTTGCAAAGGAAAATAAAAATCTTTATCTGACCGAGCTGGGCGAAGTAGTCAACAATATGATGCTGAAATCTTTCCCAAGTATTGTGGATGTGAATTTTACAGCCAATATGGAAGGACTTCTGGACCGGGTTGCCGAAGGCAAAGTGCAGTGGAAATCGGTAATCAGCAATTTCTATCCGGATCTGGAGGAAGCAGTGGAAATAGCGGAAAAAGAGCTTGAGGAAGTCAAAATCGAAGATGAGGTGACCGATGTTATCTGTGAAGAATGCGGACGGAATATGGTCATCAAATACGGACCTCACGGGAAATTCCTGGCATGTCCGGGATTTCCGGAATGCCGCAATACGAAGCCGTATCTGGAAAAGGCGGGTGTATCCTGCCCGAAATGCGGAAAGGATGTGGTAATCCGGAAGACCAAAAAAGGAAGACGCTACTACGGATGCGAAAATAATCCGGAATGCGATTTTATGTCCTGGCAGAAGCCGTCTGACAGGAAATGCCCGAAATGCGGCAGTTATATGGTGGAAAAAGGGAACAAACTTGTATGCTCTGATACCTCCTGCGGGTATGTTGAAAAAAAAGAAAAAAAATAATTTCCGAAATTTATTGATAACATGGAAATTGTATGATAATATTAAAATATGAGCCGCATATTCTATAATTTGTTCGTACAATTACATGGAACAACGTCATGAATTTGAATGGAGGAAAATTATGAGTGTACAATTATTGGATAAGACGAGGAAAATAAACAAATTGCTTCACAATAATAATTCCAGTAAAGTTGTTTTCAATGATATATGTGAAGTGCTTACGGAAATTCTGAATTCAAATATCCTTGTGGTAAGTAGGAAAGGGAAAGTTCTGGGAATCAGTAAAAAAGAGGAGATCCGCCCGCTGACAGAACTGATTAATGGAGAAGTTGGCGGACATATTGATTCCATGCTGAACGAACGTCTGTTGAGCGTTCTATCAACGAAGGAAAATGTCAACCTCCAGACACTGGGATTCGATGCCGAAACAGCGAAAGGCTACCAGGCGATTGTATCTCCGATTGAGATCGCGGGAGAACGGCTTGGAACTCTGTTTATTTATAAACAGGATGAAGAATATGAAATTGACGATATTATTCTCAGCGAGTATGGTACAACAGTAGTCGGACTTGAGATGCTCCGTTCTGTCAATGAAGAGAATGCAGAGGAGACGAGAAAAGAACATATTGTTCAGTCGGCGATCAGCACGCTTTCGTTTTCAGAGCTGGAAGCGATTATCCATATTTTTGACGAGCTTGACGGTATGGAGGGAATTCTTGTCGCAAGCAAGATCGCGGACAGAGTAGGAATCACAAGATCTGTCATTGTAAATGCGCTTCGTAAATTCGAAAGCGCAGGCGTGATTGAGTCCAGATCCTCCGGAATGAAAGGAACCTATATTAAGGTGGTGAACGACTACGTATTCACGGAACTGGAAAAGATAAAAAAAGAAAAGCAAAAATAGAAAGGCATTGAACAGTAGGATATGCAAATAGAAGGGAGCGTCAGTATTCTGAGGCTCCCTTTTAGGAAAGGAGAAATAAAAATGTACGAGGACGGAGCTGCTGTTTTACAAATGAAAAAGGTATTTTTGAAAGATGAGAAATATAACCGGAAAAAATATATGACACGCATAAAAAACTATGATCCGCAGCAAGAAGAGATGACGCTTTACACAAGCCGGGGCGATGTGGACGAGTTTTCCCTGGATGCTGTATATGAATGTATTTTTGAAGTGAAAGAAGGCCGGTTCGGATGCGAAGGAGTCATTCGGAAACGTTTCCGCAGCCAGGAGAAGGATCAGGTTGTATTCCGGATTCAGAACGGGTTTTATAAAGTTTAAACGGACAGAATTATAAACGAATTATAAAGAATGAGAATGGATGTTGACAAATAAAATAGAGAGTGCTATTTTATTACTAGAGTGTTTTAGCACTCTAGTTCAATGAGTGCTGATAAACTGATAGGCAATGAAGGAGGAACAATCATGAAATTAGTACCATTAAGTGACAGAGTTGTATTAAAACAGATGGAAGCAGAAGAAACAACCAAATCCGGGATCGTGCTTCCGGGACAGAATAAAGAAAAGCCGCAGCAGGCAGAAGTCATCGCGGTAGGACCGGGAGGACTGGTCGATGGGAAAGAAGTGGAAATGAAAGTTTCTGTTGGAGATAAAGTCATTTATTCAAAATATGCAGGTACAGAAGTAGAGCTTGACGATGTAGAATATATCATCGTAAGACAGAGCGATATCCTCGCAGTGATCGAAGCTTAAATTCAGAGTGACAGATAATAATATTTAAAATAAACAGATTATGGAGGGATTTGAAATGGCTAAGGAAATCAAATATGGAGCAGAAGCCAGAAAAGCGCTTGAAGCAGGCGTAAATAAACTTGCTGAC
The DNA here is from genome assembly GCF_002161525.1 of Drancourtella sp. An57. NCBI lineage: Bacteria > Bacillati > Bacillota > Clostridia > Eubacteriales > Oscillospiraceae > Drancourtella > Drancourtella sp. An57. The sequence continues at coordinate 16,922 of NZ_NFHY01000008.1, read as the reverse complement.
ACAGTCAGAGTTACACTTGGACCAAAAGGAAGAAACGTCGTACTTGACAAATCATTCGGCGCACCGCTGATCACAAACGATGGTGTGACAATCGCAAAAGAGATCGAGCTGGAAGACGCATTTGAAAATATGGGAGCTCAGCTGATTCGTGAAGTTGCGTCCAAGACAAACGATGTAGCTGGAGATGGTACAACAACCGCAACCGTACTTGCCCAGGCAATGGTTCATGAAGGTATGAGAAACCTTGCAGCAGGCGCAAATCCGATTGTTCTTAGAAAAGGTATGAAAAAGGCAACTGACCTCGCAGTGGAAGAGATCGCAAAAATGAGCAGCAAAGTAAAAGACAAGGCTCAGATCGCAAGAGTTGCCGCTGTATCTTCCAGTGATGATGAAGTAGGAAACATGGTTGCGGACGCAATGGAAAAAGTTTCCAACGATGGTGTTATCACAATCGAAGAATCCAAGACAATGAAGACAGAGCTTGACCTGGTAGAAGGTATGCAGTTTGACCGTGGATATATTTCCGCATACATGGCAACGGACATGGATAAGATGGAAGCAAATCTGGAAGATCCGTATATCCTGATTACAGATAAGAAGATCTCCAATATTCAGGAGCTGCTTCCTCTTCTGGAACAGGTTGTTCAGGCGGGGGCAAGACTTCTTATCATTGCAGAAGATGTAGAAGGAGAAGCACTGACGACTCTGATCGTAAACAAACTGCGTGGTACTTTCAATGTTGTTGCTGTGAAAGCTCCGGGATACGGCGACAGAAGAAAAGAAATGCTTCGCGATATCGCAATTTTGACAGGCGGAGAAGTAATCTCTGAAGAACTGGGACTGGATCTGAAAGAGACAACTCTGGATCAGCTTGGCCGTGCAAAATCTGTAAAAGTTCAGAAAGAAAATACAACTATCGTTGACGGTATGGGAGAGAAATCTGAAATTGAAGCACGGATCGCGCAGATCAAGGCTCAGATTGAAGAGACAACATCTGATTTCGATAAAGAGAAACTTCAGGAAAGACTTGCAAAACTTGCAGGCGGTGTAGCAGTCATCCGGGTTGGAGCAGCTACAGAGACAGAGATGAAAGAAGCAAAACTTCGTATGGAAGATGCTCTTGCTGCAACAAGAGCAGCCGTAGAAGAAGGAATTATCGCCGGAGGCGGATCTGCATATGTACATGCGACAAAAGCTCTGGAAAAACTTGTTTCCGAAATGGAAGGGGATGAAAAAACCGGTGCTCAGATTATCATGAAAGCACTGGAAGCTCCTCTTTACAGAATTGCGGCAAACGCCGGACTGGAAGGTTCCGTAATTATCAACAAAGTGAAAGAATCAGAGCCGGGCATTGGATTTGACGCATACAAAGAAGAGTATGTAGACATGGTTGCAGAAGGAATTCTTGACCCTGCAAAGGTTACAAGAAGTGCCCTTCAGAATGCGACGAGTGTTGCCTCCACACTTCTGACAACAGAGTCTGTCGTTGCCAACATCAAAGAAGAAACACCGGCAGCAGCAGGAAATCCGGGCATGGGTATGATGTAAATATAAAAAATTCGAAAACTCCTCGCAAGAGGAGTTTTCTTTTTGTATCAGAAATGATATACTGATTAGGAATAAACAGATGGAGGAAACGTGTATGAGCGATTATTACACAGAACAATTAGTCAAAAAGAAACCGGAAGGGAAAGACATTATCATTAAGATTCTGCTGGTGTTTTGTACGGTCCTTTCCTTTTTCTTTGTTTTGTTGTTGCCGTTTTTGCTGATTCTTCCGGTGCTGATGATTGTACTGGACTACTTTATGTTCCGGAGACTGGATCTGGAATATGAGTATTTGTATGTGAACGGAGATCTGGATATCGACAAGATCATGGGAAAACAGAAGAGAAAAAGAGTATTTTCCATGAATGTCAATGACATGGATCTGCTTGCGCCGCTTGGAGCAGGAGAGCTCAACCAGTACAGAACCGGCAAGGTACTCGACTTCAGCTCCCATATGCCGAATGCGAGATGTTATGTAATGGTGATTACCAAAGACGGACATCAGACAAAAGTGATTTTTGAACCGGAGCAGGTTATTCTTGACGGAATGAGGATGCTGGCACCAAGAAAAGTCATTTTATAGAGAAAAAGAAAGAGTTGACAGCAGATATTTTTTTCGGTATTATATCATTTAATACAAAAACAGTCAGAGAAAGAGAGGAAAAGAAGTCATGGGTAAGATTATTGGAGAAGGTATTACGTTTGATGATGTATTACTGGTACCGGCTTATTCGGAGGTTGTTCCGAATCAGGTCGATCTGTCTACACACTTGACAAAGAAGATTCAGTTAAATATTCCGATGATGAGTGCCGGGATGGATACGGTAACGGAACATCGTATGGCCATTGCTATGGCACGCCAGGGTGGTATCGGAATCATCCATAAGAATATGTCGATTGAGGCTCAGGCTGAAGAGGTGGACAAGGTAAAACGTTCTGAGAACGGTGTTATTACAGATCCATTTTATCTGTCGCCGGAGCACACACTGGAAGACGCCAACAATCTGATGGCAAAATTCAGAATTTCCGGTGTGCCGATCACAGAAAACGGAAAACTGGTTGGTATTATCACGAACCGGGATCTGAAATTTGAGACAGATTTTTCAAAGAAGATCAAAGAGTCCATGACTTCAGAAGGACTGATCACGGCTCAGGAGGGCATCACTCTGGAGGAGGCAAAGAATATCCTTGCCAAAGCCAGAAAGGAAAAACTCCCGATTGTAGATAAGGATTTTAATCTCAAAGGACTGATTACAATAAAGGATATCGAAAAGCAGATCAAATATCCGCTTTCCGCAAAGGACGAGCAGGGACGTCTTCTCTGCGGTGCAGCAGTCGGCATCACAGCCAACTGTCTGGAGAGAGTAGAGGCACTGGTCAATGCAAAAGTTGACGTGATCGTTCTCGACTCCGCGCACGGACACTCGGCAAACGTGCTCCGCTGTGTACGCATGATCAAGGAGAAATTCCCGGATCTGCAGGTAATTGCAGGAAACGTTGCAACAGCGGAAGCGACAAAAGCGCTGATCGAGGCCGGAGCAGACGCTGTCAAAGTCGGAATCGGACCTGGATCCATCTGTACGACACGTGTCGTTGCAGGAATCGGTGTTCCTCAGGTGACAGCAGTCATGAACTGCTATGAAGCGGCAAAAGAGTACGGTATCCCGATTATCGCAGACGGCGGTATCAAGTACTCCGGAGATATGACGAAAGCGATTGCTGCCGGAGCCAATGTATGTATGATGGGAAGTATCTTTGCAGGATGTGACGAGAGTCCGGGAACATTTGAACTGTTCCAGGGAAGAAAATACAAGGTTTACCGTGGAATGGGCTCGATCGCTGCGATGGAAAACGGAAGCAAGGACCGTTATTTCCAGACGGATGCCAAGAAACTGGTACCGGAAGGTGTGGAAGGACGTGTTGCATATAAAGGTACCGTGGAGGATACGGTATTCCAGCTTATGGGCGGACTTCGTTCCGGTATGGGATATTGTGGAACAAAGACAGTGGAAGAGCTGAAAGAAAACGGAAGATTTGTTAAGATTACAGCTGCTTCCTTGAAAGAAAGCCATCCGCATGATATCCATATTACAAAAGAAGCACCGAACTACAGTGTTGATGAGTAAAGGCATGCGATAAATTAAATAACAGACCTCCTGACTTCCTTTCTATGGGAAGCGGGAGGTTTTTTGATTTAACAGGAAACTTCGTTCCCTGCTAAACAAAAACGCTCTGCGGGATCGCGCGCGCAAAGCAGAAATTTGTCGTTAAAGCGACTGTGCCCGGCGCGAGAGTTCCTCGAGAGGAATCCTTTGCTTTTTTCGGTATGAGAACAAGATAAGAAAAGCTTAAGAAATTCGAATCAAAATTTTTAAAAACGCCGGAACCTTTTTGTTTATAATAGAAAGAGGGAAAAAGAAAAGGGGAATAGTATCGTGCGAAAGAGAAGACAAAGAAGAAAAAGAAAAAGCAGAGGGTCGGACAGACTGCTGAAGGCAGGTCTTATGATTTTAATCCTCCTGGCGGTTGTGCTGGGGGGAATGAAACTTACCGGGGCAGGACCGATTTTTAATGGATACAGAGAGCTGGAAGGAGAGGCTGTGGATGCCTATCGTCCGGATATGGAGGTGGAGCTTCTGACACCGAATCCGTATTCCAGACCGGAGACCGGAACATCGAGAATCCGGAATATTGTCATTCATTATACTGCCAATCCGGGAGCTACGGCGCAGCAGAACCGGGATTATTTTGAGGGTCTCAAAGACACACATCTGACACAGGCAAGCAGCCATTTTATTGTAGGGCTGGAAGGTGAGATCGTCCAGTGCATCCCGACCTGGGAGGTGGCGTATGCGTCCAACAGCAGAAACGGAGATACCGTTTCCATCGAGTGCTGTCATCCGGATGAAACGGGAGCATTTAATCAGGCGACATATGACTCCATGGTAGAACTTTCTGCATGGCTCTGTCTGAAGTTCGGACTTACAGAAGATGATCTGATCCGCCACTATGATATTACCGGAAAGATATGTCCGAAGTATTTTGTAGACTATCCTGAAAAATGGGATGAGTTTTGCGGCGATGTCGGGAAAATGCTTGAAAAAATGCAGTAAACTGGTTATGATAGAAAAAGCGAAAAGGGAACAAAAGAAGTGGATGGAGGTAGCTTGATTTATGGAAAAAGAATTTGATGTAATCGCGCTGGGTGAACTGTTAATTGATTTTACAATGAACGGAATGAGCAGCCAGGGGAACCAGATGTTTGAGGCATGTCCGGGAGGCGCGCCGTGCAATGTGCTTGCCATGCTGAACAAGCTTGGAAAAAGAACAGCTTTTATCGGAAAAGTAGGAAAGGACCAGTTTGGTTTACGGCTGAAAGAGACACTGGAACAGGCCGGCATCAATACGGAGCATCTGTATATGGATTCCGAAGTGCATACAACGCTGGCGCTGGTTCACACACTGGAAAACGGAGACAGAGATTTTTCCTTTTACCGGAATCCGGGAGCGGATATGATGCTGACGGAAGATGAAGTGGATACCGAATTTTTGAAGAAAGGAAAAGTGTTCCATTTCGGGACTCTTTCCATGACACACGAAGGAGTACGCAAGGCGACAAAAAAGGCTCTGAAAGCGGCGAAGGAGGCAGGAATGCTGATCTCCTTTGATCCGAATTTAAGACCGCCTCTCTGGGACAGCATGGAAAATGCAAAGGAGCAGATCCGGTACGGCCTTGGATTCTGCGACATTCTGAAAATTTCGGATAATGAGATTCAGTTTATTACCGGTAAAGAAGATTATGATGAGGGCGTGCGTCAGCTGACAGAGGAGTACCACATTCCGCTTGTGCTTCTGACCATGGGAGCCGATGGAAGCCGGGCTTATTATCGGGGAATGAGGGTGGAATGCCCGGGATTTTCCTGTGATACGATCGAGACAACCGGAGCAGGAGATACTTTCTGCGGAAGTGCACTGAATTATCTTGTAGATCATGGACTTGAAGAGCTTACCGAAAGTGATCTGAAAGAAATGCTGACATTTGCCAACGCGGCAGCGGCTATTATTACAACGAGAAAAGGGGCGATCCGTTCCATGCCGGAACGCGGGGAAGTGGAAGCGCTGATCCACAGTATGGAGGAGAGAGAATGTTAGAACGGTTTTTTCCGGATGAATATATGGCATCTACCTATGTCATTCCTTTTGAAAAACTGTATAAAGAAGGATACAGGGGAATTATTTTTGATATCGATAATACGCTCGTTCCCCACGGGGCGCCTGCGGACGAGAGGTCCAAAAAGCTGTTCCATGAGCTGAAGAGCATGGGATATTCCTGCTGTCTGCTCTCGAACAATCAGGAGCCTCGGGTAAAGATGTTCAACGAAGAGATCGGTGTCCATTATATCTGCAACGCCCATAAGCCGGCGGTGAAAAACTACCGGAAAGCCATGAGTCTGATGGGAACAAACCGTGAGACCACACTGTTTGTAGGAGACCAGCTGTTTACAGATGTATGGGGAGCGAAAAGGACTGGAATCCGAAATATTCTCGTGCGTCCGATTCATCCAAAGGAAGAAATCCAGATCGTGTTGAAACGTTATCTGGAAAAAATCGTACTTCATTTTTATATAAAAGAAAAGAAGAAACACGTGTAAAATTGACCTGCCCGGGCCAGCTTATCTGAAAACTTTCCCTTCTGAAAAGACTTGACGAAAATTTTTCAGGGGGGGGGGTATAATGGAAAGAGAATTTACAAAAGAGGGCAGAATGATGAGTATACTGGAGTTTATAAAAAAGCAGTTAAAATACAGGTATGAGATTACAGAGATTCAGTGTCTGGATGAGATTCATGGAGAACCGGAACTGGTAGTCGTACCGTTCGACAGGCATTGCTCCATGGACAAGGTAATCGGAAAGATCCGGGAAAGCGGAGGGCATTACAGTTCGATTATCCTTTTGGAAGAGGACCAGAAACAGATGGACCTTGTTGTCGGAAATTTCCAGAAGAACGGACTGGATCTGATTTACATACGGGAAGATACATGCGGTACGCAGTCTTTTACAAGGCTGGATTTTGAAAGACTCTGGTAAAAGAAATGGAGAATGCGATGAAAACGGTCAAAATCAGAAATCTTGTAATTGGCGGGGGAAAGCCGAAAGTATGTGTTCCGATGATGGGTGACGAGGAGGCTGTGCTCCGGACAGCGGAGGGTATAAAGAAAAGCCGTGCAGATCTGGCGGAATGGCGCATCGATACAGATCCGGACTGGAATAATGAAAGCCATATTCTTCAGACAGCGGAAAAACTGCGGAGTGTTCTGGGGGATATGCCGTTGCTTTTTACATTCCGGACAAGGGAAGAGGGAGGTAGTGCGGCGGTTTCTGAAGAGCGCTACCGGGAACTGAATAGAACAATGATCCGGTCCGGCCTGATTGACCTGGTGGATGTCGAGTTTTTCAAGACGGAAGAGACTGTAAAGAGCCTGATCCGGGAGGCAGAAGCACATGGGGTCAGGACGGTGCTTTCCAACCACGATTTTGAGAAAACTCCACAGGAAGAAGAAATTGTCCGAAGACTGTGCGCCATGCAGGAAGCAGGTGCTGATCTGGCAAAAATTGCAGTTATGCCGAAGGAAGAGCAGGATGTTATCGAACTGTTGAACGCGACATGGACTATGAAAAAATTCCATCCGGATACTCCGGTGATTACAATGTCCATGGGGCAAAGAGGAATGATCAGCCGGCTCTGCGGGGAGCTTTACGGTTCGGCTGTGACATTTGCAGCCTATGAAAAAGCATCCGCGCCGGGGCAGATGCAGGTGGAAGAGGTACGTGAAATTATTGAAAAACTGCATGTCTGATACGGGAAAACGAGAGAAATTTGTAAGATGACGGTATTTTTCGTAACTTTCAGTTGAAAAAAGGACAGGAATCATATAAAATAAGACTTAATGAAAGTTTAGAATTAGAAAAGAATACGTTCGTATTCGTTTAAGGAGGATTTAAAGATGATTTCAGCAGGCGAATTTAGAAACGGTTTAACCGTCGAAATTGACGGAAACGTATACCAGATTCTGGAATTCCAGCATGTAAAACCAGGAAAAGGAGCAGCGTTTGTCAGAACCAAATTAAAAAATGTTATAAGTGGTGGTGTGGTTGAAAAGACTTTCAGACCAACTGAAAAATTCCCGAAAGCTCACATTGAGAGAAAAACCATGCAGTATCTGTACTCAGATGGTGATCTCTACCACTTCATGGACGGCGAGACTTATGACCAGATCGCACTGAATGAGGAGACCATCGGAGATGCTCTGAAATTTGTAAAAGAGAATGAAGAAGTGAAGATCTGCTCCTATCAGGGAGAAGTATTCGCGGTAGAACCGCCGTTATTTGCAGAACTTGCAGTAACAGAAACTGAGCCGGGTGTAAAAGGTGACACTGCAACAGGTGCTACAAAGCCGGCTACAGTAGAGACAGGAGCTACCGTTATGGTACCGCTGTTCGTAAACGAAGGAGATGTGCTTAAGATCGATACACGTACAGGGGAATATTTATCACGTGTATAGGAAAAGTTTACAGATAATCAAGAGTTCCGCATTGTGCGGGACTCTTTTTCTTGAATTAACAGGAAACCTCAGTGTAAAAAACAGTTGCATTCTGCATTTTAAGCACGTATAATAGATTCAATACCAAATAAACACTCAATTCATAAACTCATTTTTATCAGATCAGAATCAGATCAATTCAGACTTCAGCGGGCCCGAAAGGAGCTTAGATGGAGTATCAGTTATTTTTATCAAATGTAAAAGAAAGACTAATAGAGGAGCTGCCGGCGGATGTCCATGTAGAAGATTACCGGACAACGAAGAATAACGGCGAAGTGCGTCAGGGTTTTTTATTCCGGAAATGTGAAGAGGGGATCTCGCCTATTGTCTATATGGAAGATTACTATGAACGGTATCTCAGAGGCATGGAAATGAAAGGAGTAACGGAAGGTCTTCTGGAGTGGTACAGTCAGAGCCAGAAGGTCCCGGAACCATTGATGGAAGCGGAGTATCTGGACAACTATGAGCGGATGAAGGACAAGATTGTATACAGGCTGATTAACGGGGAGAGAAACAGGCAACTGCTAAAAGAGGTTCCGCATCTTTCCTATCTGGACCTGGATATTGTGTTCTGCGTATTGTTTTCGGTAGAAAAGTACAGTGCCATTTCCATGATGATTACAAATGAACATCTGAAAATGTGGGGGATCACCCGGGAAGAGATCAGGCAGGCGGCCGGACAAAATACGCCCCGCCTTCTCCCGGCAGAGCTTCAGGATATTCAGAATGTAGTCATGGAACTGATTCCGGACTGCCGTGGAGAAAGCTGCTTTGCCGGCTATATGTATGTCCTTACCAATATGCAGAGAAGCCATGGTGCGGCCGCAATTCTGTACCCGGGGCTTCTGGAAATGATCGGGGAGGAGTGGAAGGAAAATTTTTATATTCTTCCAAGCAGTATTCATGAAGTTCTTCTTGTGCCGGAGAGTAAAAGTCCGGGTATCTGTGAATTAAAAGATGCGGTCTACAGCATCAACCGTTCCGAGGTTTCGGGGGAAGAATACCTTTCGGACACAGTATATTATTATAATTACAGGAAAAAGCGGCTTTGCATGTAGATATTAAAGAAAGGTTATGCTAAAATAAAAAGAACTATGGATAATTTCAGAGAAACGGGAGGAGAGACATTTTGATAACAGTGAAAAACTATGTAAAGCCCGGCACACTCGAGGAGGCATATGAGTTGAATCAGAAACGGGCCAACCGGATCATTGGAGGGATGATGTGGATCCGAATGGGCAGAGGAAATGTTAATACAGTCATTGATCTGTCCGGGCTTGGGCTTGATCAGATCACAGAGACCGAAACAGAATTTCGCATCGGCTGTATGAGTACTCTTCGTCAGCTCGAGACACACAGTGGGCTGAAAGAGACATTTGGAGACTTTTTTAAAGAGTGTACCAGACATATTGTCGGAGTGCAGTTTAGGAACGGGGCGACAGTAGGGGGAAGCATTTTCGGAAGATATGGATTTTCAGATATTCTGACGGCATTTCTTGTACTGGATACGAAAGTAAAGCTTTATAAAAAAGGAATCGTTCCTCTTTCTGAATTTATCAGAATGGATCGTGACAGAGATATTCTGGAAGAACTGATTGTGGCCAAGGACGGCAGAAAGGCAGTTTATCTCTCGGAGAGAAGAAGTCAGACTGATTTCCCGGTGCTGACCTGTGCGGCATCTGAAAAAGACGGAACAGTTCTACTTTCCATCGGCGCAAGACCAATGAAGGCGGATGTGACAGAGACTACAATAGACGAGATGGAACAGGCGGCTGATACCTTCACCTATGGAAGCAATATGCGTGGAAGCGGAGAGTACCGGAAGCATCTGGGACGAGTCCTTGCCGGCCGGGCGAAAAAAGCGTTGGAAGAGGGGAATGTGTAGATGGAAGTACAGTTTGAATTAAATGGGAAACCAGTCCATACAGAGATTGAAGCAGGTGCAGTGCTTCTGGATGTATTAAGAGATCTTGGATGCTACAGTGTAAAGTGCGGATGCGAGACAACCAACTGTGGACTGTGCACCGTCTGGGTTGACGGAACACCACGGCTTTCCTGCTCGATTCTGGCAGCAGGAATTTCAGGAAGAAAGATTACGACACTGGAGGGGCTTCAGGAAGAAGCGGCCCGGTTCGGAGCATATCTGGCGGCAGAAGGGGCAGAGCAGTGCGGATACTGTTCTCCTGGATTTATCATGAATGTCCTTGCCATGGAAAGAGAGCTCTGTGTATCCGGACATTGTCCGGACGCGGAAGAAATCCGGGAATATCTGGCCGGAAACCTGTGCCGCTGCACAGGATATGCAGGACAGCTGCGCGCTGTGGAAAAATATCTGAGAGAAAGCAGGGGGTAGATCCATGAAGAAAGTAAATCAGGCGATACCAAAGATCGACGCCAAAGCGCTGGTGACAGGAAAGCCGGTCTATACAGATGATCTGGCACCGAAGGACTGTCTCGTCGTGAAAGTACTGAGAAGTCCGCATGCCCATGCGCTGATTAAGAACATTGACTCTGCCAGAGCGATGAAAGTGCCGGGTATGGTGGCAGTATTTACCTATGAGGACTGCCCGAATGAGCGGTTTACAATGGCTGGACAGACCTATCCGGAGCCAAGTCCGTATGACCGTCTGATCCTCGATCAGAGAGTCCGTTTCGTAGGGGACGCGGTGGCGATCGTTGCGGGAGAGACAAAAGAAGCAGTAGACAGAGCCATGAAGATGATCAAGGTGGAGTATGAAGTACTGACTCCGCTTCTGGACTTCAGAAAGGCAAAAGATAATGATATCCTGGTACATCCGGAGGAAAACTGGAGAAGTCTCTGCAATGTCGGAGCAGACAATCAGAGAAATCTGTGCGCCAGCGGTAAGGATGAAGCCGGGGATGTAGATCAGGTCCTTTCAGAATGTAAGTATGTGGTAGAGCAGACCTACCATACCCAGGCAAACCAGCAGGCGATGATGGAAACATTCCGCACTTACTGCTACATGGATGTCTATGGAAGGCTGAATGTGGTGTCATCCACCCAGGTTACCTTCCATGCAAGAAGAATTCTTTCCAATGCCCTTGGAATACCGAAATCAAAGATCCGTGTGATCAAACCGAGAATCGGAGGCGGTTTTGGAGCAAAACAGACCGTTGTGTCCGAAGTATATCCGGCATTTGTTACATGGAAGACAGGACGTCCGTCAAAGATCATTTACACAAGAGAAGAATCACAGATCGCATCATCCCCACGTCATGAGATGGAAGTGCATGTGCGGGTAGGAGCCGATGAGGCCGGAATTATCCGGGCGATTGACGTCTATACCCTATCCAATACGGGAGCATTCGGAGAGCACGGGCCGACAACGGTTGGACTTTCCGGACACAAATCCATTCCTCTTTATGGAAAAACAGATGCGTTCCGGTTCCGGTATGATGTCGTTTATACGAATGTCATGTCAGCGGGCGCATACCGTGGATATGGAGCCACACAGGGAATTTTTGCGGTAGAATCCGCGGTCAACGAGCTGGCGGAACAGATGCATATGGATCCGGTGAAACTCCGTGAGCTCAATATGGTAAAAGAAGGACAGGTTATGCCTGCGTACTATGGCGAGACTGCACAGAGCTGTGCGTTGGACCGCTGTATGGCAAGAGCAAAAGAGATGATCGGCTGGGACAAAAAATATCCGGCAAGAGATATGGGTAATGGAAAGGTGAGAGGAGTCGGCGTTGCCATGGCAATGCAGGGATCCGGAATTTCCAACGTGGATACCGCTTCCGTTGCAATGAAAGTCAATGACGACGGATTCTACAGCCTGATGGTCGGAGCTTCTGACATGGGAACAGGATGTGATACCATTCTGGCACAGATGGCGGCCGACTGTATGGACTGTGAGATGGAAGATATTATTGTATCCGGCGTGGATACGGATTCTTCTCCGTACGATACCGGATCTTACGCGTCCAGTACGACTTATGTGACCGGAATGGCAGTGATCAAGACCTGTGAGAAACTCAAAGAGAAGATCTGCCTGAAAGGAGCCGAATATCTGGGCTGCGAAAAGGAAGAGGTAGAGTTTGACGGTAAGCGTGTATGGTGTCCGAAGGACGGAAAAGAGATCACCTTAAAAGAAATCGGAAACCGTATCATGTGCGCAAACGAAGAAGCGCTGATGGCTTCAGAGGCTCATTACTCACCAACGTCTCCACCGCCGTTCATGGTTGGTATGGCAGAAGTGGAAGTGGATCTGGAAACTGGAAAAGTGACACCGATTGATTACGTTGCCGTAGTAGACTGTGGTACTGTTGTCAATCCGAGTCTTGCAAGGGTACAGACAGAAGGCGGACTGGTACAGGGAATCGGAATGGCCCTTTATGAGGATGTTGTATATAATCCAAAAGGACAGAATTTCAGCAATTCCTTTATGCAGTACAAGATTCCGACGAGACAGGATACCGGAGAAATCCGCGTGGAATTTGAAAGCAGCTATGAGCCGACCGGACCGTTTGGAGCAAAATCCATCGGAGAGATTGTAATCAACACTCCTTCTCCGGCACTGGCAGCCGCAGTTGCCAATGCAACAGGCGTTCATATCCGGGAGCTTCCGATTACGGCGGAGAAAGTATATATGGGAATGAAACATTCATCATGATGAAAATACACTTTGCGCTTCTTGCGGCAGGAAGAAGCCTTCGTTACGGAAAAGAAGATAAACTGATGGAGCAGATCGGAGGAAGAGAAATTCTCTTCCTCCTGCTTGATAAGACGAGAAAGATTCACGCTTCCTGGAAAGGAAGTACAGTTCTTGTTGTTTCAGGTGAAAAAGAAAAGAGACTCGATATTCCGGAAATCTGTGTAGTCAACAAACATCCGGAGAGGGGGATTTCTTCTTCCATCGCCCTTGCCCTGGAAACGATCCGGCATCAGCCTGAGTGGCAGAGCGGCGACGCGGTATGCTTTTGCGTCTGTGACCAGCCGTTTCTAAAGAGAGAAACACTGGAAGCGATGCTGGAAGGTTTTCAAAGAAGCCGGAAGGGAATCGGCTGTATCGACTGGAATGGTCCGAAAAATCCCTGCGTGTTTCAGGAACGGTATTTTCCGAAACTTTTGAACCTTTCCGGTGATGAAGGCGGGAAGAAAGTTTTGAAACGACATCTGGACGATCTGTACCGTCTGGAGGCAAAAAAAGAGGAAGTCTGGGATATGGATGAGAAGAAGACCGTAGTTGTGCGGGGCGGAGGGGATCTGGCGACAGGAACTGCTTATCTGCTTGCCCAAAAAGGATACCGGGTGCTCGTACTGGAAACCGGATGTCCCGCATGTATCAGACGGCAGGTTGCCTTCTGTGAAGCGGTGTATGAAGGAAGCTGCACCGTGGAAGGAATGACGGCAAGGAAAGTGCTGTCCCGGGAGGAGACAGAAGAGGCCTGGGAATGCGGGGAAGTTCCGGTTTTGATTGACCCGGAATGCAGCTGCCTGTCCTGGCTCCATCCGATTGCTCTGGTGGACGGGATTCTTGCGAAAAAGAATCTGGGGACCACCATCGATATGGCACCGCTGACGATCGGACTTGGGCCGGGATTTACAGCAGGAGTGGATACGGACCTGGTCATTGAAACCATGAGAGGAGAGACTCTTGGGAAAATCTACCGAAGCGGAACAGCCATTCCAAATACCGGAGTGCCAGGTATGATTGCGGGATATGCCAAAGAGCGGGTGATCCATGCACCTTGCAGCGGTGCGATTCGGTATCTGAAACAGGTGGGCGATCTCGTTGAAGAGGGAGAAGTTCTGGCAGTGATCGGGGAAATGGATGTCCGTGCGACGCTCACCGGATACCTGCGCGGTGCAATCAAGGAAGGATACCCGGTCACAAAAGGGTTAAAAATCATGGATATCGATCCAAGAACAGACGGCAATGAGAGATGCTTTGTGATTTCGGATAAAGCGCTTGCCATCGGGGGAAGTGTCTGCCGTGCGCTGGACGAATGGGAGAAAACATGCTTGGAGAATTAGGTCTGGAAAACAAAAGATGCATCGCATTTACGGGTGCCGGCGGAAAGACGACGGCCGTCTATACCTGTGTGCGGGAAATGCGGGAAGAAGGTCTGCCGGCAGCGGCTGTGACAACAACAAAGATGTGGAAGCCGCAGGAAGGATTTCTTCTGTGGCGTGATGACCTCTCCGCAGAGGAAGTCAAAGAATGGATTAGATTACACGGGATGAGGCCGGTGACCATCGGCCGGGAACTTCCGGATGGAAAGATCGGATCCATACCCTTAAATACCCTAAAGACTCTGGTGGATCAGGGAGTCCGTCTGTGTGTGGAAGCAGACGGGGCAAAGGGCAAATGGATCAAAATTCCAAATGACCGGGAGCCTGTGGTGCCGGACTTTTGTGATGCGGTGATAGGGATTCTTAATCAGAAAGCGCTGGGAAAGTCCTTTCTGGAAGTGGCACACCGGTCGGAAATCTGTGCGGAAAGGCTTGGAAAAAGACCGGAGGATCTGGTAGAGATGAAGGACCTTTGCAGACTATGGCTTGACAAAGATGGAATTTTCCAGAATTGCAGACAGATAAAAAGGGCGGTCCTAAGCGGGCTGGAACCGGGGATGGGAGAAGCCCTCTTCAAAGAATACCGTGAGGTTTTTCGATGGATGAGACAACAGGAGATGCCTGTTTATATATGGGAGCGAAATGATGACAGACAGAGAGTTTTTAGAACGGATCAAGAGCCTTTATGAGAAAGACGGAGGGATGATCGTCCGTCTGGCAGAGAAAGGTGGAAAAGTCCGGACATGGATTTTGAAGAACCAGGAAGAACTGAAGAAAGAAAAGACGGAACTGATTCCGGAGAAATGGAAGGAGCGGATCCGGAAATTGTATCAAAAGGCGTCCCTCTCGGGGACTGCCATGGATTGGGATGAAGACGGCGGATTTTTGTTTCTGGAGAATGCAGAAAAAGAAGACCGGATTGTAATCTGCGGAGCAGGGTACGTCGGACATGCACTGGCGAAGCTTTCTGTCTTTGCCGGAATCCGGACTATTGTTCTGGAGGACCGGGAATATTTCGCGGAGCTTGCCAAAAAGAGCGGTGCCCATGAGGTGATCTGCCTTCCATTTGATGAAGCGGTGCGAAGTCTGAACGATGAAAAAAATACCGCCTATGTTGTCATGACAAGAGGGCATGCCTATGATCAGAAATGTCTGATGGAGATTGCCAAAAAAGAATCCTACTATACCGGGATGATGGGAAGCAGAACGAGGGCCGCCATGATGCGGGAAGAACTGGAAAAAGCCGGAATTGACCGGGAATGGACTAAGAGGCTGCATGCACCGATCGGTCTGAAAATCGGCGCGCAGACGCCGGAAGAGATTGCGGTGTCTGTCATGGCAGAGATTCTTCAGGAGAGGAGCAAGGCCGGATGCTCCATGAAGACCGGTTACGAAGTATTTCGTCATGCCCTCGAGAACATGCAGGAGGGAGAACGCTTTGTACTTTCCACGATTCTGGAAAGAAGAGGTTCCGCCCCAAGAAAAGAAGGAACGCATTTTATTGTGTCGGAATCCGGGAACTGTTTTGGAACCATCGGCGGAGGAAAGCTGGAGGCAGATATCGTCCGTGCATCGCAGGAAATGATGAAACAGGGAGAGGACTGGAGAATCGAAGAGTCTGACCTGAATAACCGGGATGCGGCCGATGAAGGGCTCGTATGCGGAGGACATGTGAAAGTCCTGATGGAAACGGGAAAAAACAGATAGAAAGAAAAAACGAGGACTGTGCCGGGATGGCACAGTCCTCGCTGGTCTCTGCTTTGCCTTATCTAATCTTCTTTAAATGTGAGAGAAGTGTCGGTCATGGATGAAATGATCGCAAGAGATTCCAGATGGATACCAAGATCACGGATCTTGTCGCCGCCCTGCTGGAAGCCTTTCTCAATAACGATTCCGGCACCTTCAATGGTAGCCTGTGCATCCTTGACGATGGAGATCAGCCCGAGAAGGGCGCATCCGTTTGCCAGAAAATCGTCGATGATCAGAACATGATCGTCCGGTCCGAGGAACTTCTTGGAGAGAATCACGTCGTAAGTACGTTTGTGTGTGAAAGACTCTACCTTGGAATGGTAAACTTCTCCGTCGATATTGATGCTCTGTGCCTTTTTCGCAAAAACAACCGGAACATGGAAATACTGTGCCGCGATACAGGCGATCCCGATTCCGGAAGCTTCGATTGTCAATATTTTTGTAATCTTTTCAGAAGGGAACCGTCTGCGGAATTCCTTTCCGATTTCATTTATTAAGTCAATGTCCATCTGATGATTCAGGAAGCTGTCGACCTTCAGGACATTTCCCGGCTTGACAACCCCGTCTTTTAATATACGTTCTTTAAGAAGCTGCATGATAATTCCTTCCTTACAAGATTTTTTATTTAACATATATCATACTGAATGGAAAGAAAAATTTCAATGAAAAACTGAAAAATATCCGGAAATTCGTCGAATTTTTTCTCTTTACAATCTGCAAAAGATGTGGTATTATAATCAATGCGTTCACATGACGCAGAAATACACCTATAGCTCAGGGGATAGAGCACCGCCCTCCGGAGGCGGGTGCGGCGGTTCGAATCCGCCTAGGTGTGTAAAAACCTGTCGGATTTTCCGACAGGTTTTTTTTGCTTTATAGGAAATTGCGTTTTTGGAGCAGTCAAAAAAAGAACGCATGTTCATCGAACATATGTTAGATAAACATGCGTTTGGGTATGACAATAAGACGTTGGCAGGATCAGA